>VAYM01000152.1 GCA_005884945.1 Actinomycetota bacterium
GTGTTGCCGTCGACGTCCGTGAGCGTCGCGCCCTCCCCGTGGTCGATGACGACGGGGAGGAAGATCGAGAGCGGATCGGCGACGACTCGCTCCTTTCGCACGAGGATCTCCTGCGACCGCGGGCCCGGGATGGCCGTCCGGAGGTCGATCGCCTTGGTCGCCGCCACGCGGCTCAGTGTATAGCTGAATACGGAGGTTTCATCGGAACGACGGCGTGGCCAGAGCTCCGTCGGTGTACACGCCGCCCGCGTTCCAGAGCATGAAGCCCTTCGAGTGCTCGAGTCGCGCGGCCTGGATCTCGTCGCGGACGTCGGCGAGCGAGTACTGCCGTCCGAGCGAGAAGTCCTGCAGCCACGGGATCAGCCTCGCACGTCCCTGCACCTTCTCCCTGAAGTCGCGCAGCGAGTAGGCGACGGTCGTCCCCGGGCGGGAGTCCGGGTCGATGATGTTGTACTCGCCCGACCCGTAGTGGGAGGGGTACACCATCGGGTAGATCGCGTCGACGTAGTGCGCGAGGCGCCCGGGGAACTGTCCGATGCCGAGGTCGCGCGTGGCCGACAGCCCGAAGACGTCCGTCGAGACGCGCACTCCGAGCGGATGCAGGTGCTCGGCCGCGTACTTCGCGAACATCGGCACGGTCCAGCCCATCGGCTGCGCGTGCACGCCGGGATAGCGAATCTGCGAGATGTCTCCGTCGCTCGGGAAGCGGACGTAGTCGAACTGGATCTCGTCGAAGCCGGCCTTCGCTGCCGCCTCCGCGACTCCGACGTTGTAGCGCCAGACGCGCTTGTCATACGGGTTCGTCCAGCCGAGGCCGCCGTTGTTCAGCCAGCGCGAGCCGTCCGCGCGCATGACGGCGAGTGCAGGCCAGCCGGCCGACAGGATCGGGTCCTCGAACGTGACGACGCGGCCGATCAGGTAGATGCCGGCGGCGTGGATCTTCGTGGCGACGGCGCGCGGGTCGTAGTAGCGCTTCGCGGCGCCGACCCTGCTCGCGAGGGGGAGACGCGGCGAGAAGGCGATCTCGCCGTTCTCGTCCTTCACGTCGAGCTCGATCGTGTTCAGTCCCTGCGCCTTGAGCGCGATGTACTGGTCGAGCTTTCCGGGAATGCTCGCGAGGGCCATCGTCACGTGCACGCCGCGCACCTCGTTCGGATACGGACGCGGCTCGAGCCTTGTGGGTTTCGGCGGCGGCGCCTTCGCGGCCACGGGGGTACCGCCGCTGTGACCGTGAATATGCGTTGCGAGCACGGCGCCGACCACGCCGGCACCGATGAGCGCGACCATGCAGCCGGCGGCGACCAGCCGTCGGCGCCGGATCTCCCTTCGCCGCTGACGCCTGCGCATCTTGAAGCGCTCGTTGGGGTCAACGGGCTGGAGAATCGAGGGCAAGGCTCGGAAACCTAACAGGCCTGGGGACAACCGTAGAATCGCCCCGATGGTCCTCTCCGACCGCACGATCGCCCGCCTTCTGGAGGAAGGCCGGATCGAGATCGAGCCCTACGACGCGGAGCTACTCCAGCCGTCCAGCGTCGACGTGCGTGTGGACAGATTCTTCCGAGTCTTCCACAACAACCGGTACCCCTACATCGACGTCCGCGAGCAACAGGAGGACCTCACGGAGCTCGTCGAGGTCGACGGCGACACGCCGTTCGTCCTGCATCCGGGGGAGTTCGTGCTCGGCTCGACGCTGGAGCGAATCCGGCTGCCGGACGACCTCGTCGCCCGATTGGAGGGCAAGAGCTCATTGGGTCGTCTCGGTCTCCTGATCCACTCGACGGCCGGCTTCATCGATCCCGGCTGGGACGGGCATGTCACGCTCGAGCTCTCGAACGTCGCGAACCTCCCGGTGACGATCTATCCGGGCATGAAGATCGGGCAGATCTCCTTCGTTCAGCTCAGCGAGCCTGCGGCGACGCCGTACGGAAGCCGCGAGCTGGGCTCGAAGTACCAGGGCCAGCGCGGCCCGACGCCGTCGAAGTACTGGCAGAACTTCCAGCGGGAGCCCACGCGTTGATCCTCGTAACCGGGGGCACCGGGTTCGTCGGCGGTCACGTCGTGCACGCGCTACGGGCCGCCGGGAAGGAGGTGCGTGCCCTCGTCCGCGATCGGCGCAAAGGCGTGCGCCTGGAAGCGTGGGGGGCGACGGTCGCCGAGGGCGACATGACGCAGCCGGCGAGCCTCCATGCTGCCGCCGAGGGGTGCGACACGGTCGTCCACCTCGTTGCCGTTCGGCAGGGACGTGAGCAGCGGTTTCAGCGCGTGATGGTGGACGGTACGCGCGACCTTCTGTCGGCGTCGCAGGCCGCGGGCGTCGAACGCTTCATCCACATGAGCGCGCTCGGCACGAGCGAGCAGACGAAGGACCTCGTGCCGTACTACCGCGCGAAGTGGGAGACGGAGCAGCTCGTCGCATCCTCCGGGATCCCGCACGTCATCTTCCGGCCGAGCTTCGTCTTCGGCACGGACGGCGGAATTCTCCCGACGTTCGTCAAGCTCGCACGTCTCGCCCCGGTGACGCCGATCATCGGGAGCGGCCGCCAGCGGATCCAGCCGATCTGGGTCGACGACGTCGCGGAGTACTTCGCTCGCGCGCTCGATCTGGAGGCGGCGACGGGACGCACGTTCGAGCTCGGCGGTCCAGACGCCGTCTCGTGGAACGAGTTCTGGGAACGGCTCAAGCTCGTTCGGCGGAGCCGGCGGCCGAGCGTGCACGTCCCGGTGCGGCTGATGCGGCTCAACGCCCTCGTGACCGAACGCCTGCCGGGCGACATCCCACTGACCAACGACCTGCTGACGATGCTCGAGCACGGCGACAACGTCGTCTCCGATCCATCGGCCGTCGAGGCGTTCGGCTTCCCGCTCGTCCCGCTCGACGAACAGCTGCGGCGCGCCGCCTAGTCCACGGAGCAGGCGGCGCCGTCGCCCTCGGCGGGCAACCGCGCGAGCAGAGACGCCAGCGTCTGCAGCTCCTCGTCCGTGAACCGGCTCTCGAAGAGCTCCCGGACCCCCGCAACGTGGCTCTCGCCCGCCTCGCGGAGCTTCTCGAGCCCTTCATCCGTCAGGACGGCGTACGTGACTCGCGCGTCGGTCTCGCACCGAGCCTTGTTGACGTACCCGGCCCGCTCGAGCCCATCGAGAAGCCTGGTGATACCCGAGGCCGTGAGGAGGACGCTCGCCGCGAGGTCGACCCGACGCAGGCGCCGCTCGGGAGCGCGCGCGAGCAGGAGCATCACCTCGTAGTCGTTGATCGTGAGGCCGTGATCACCCACGAGCTGCGCGTTCAGCGCCCGTGTCAGGGCCGAGTGCGAGCGGAGGAGGCTTGCGAACGCCTCCAACGCCGGGCGGGGCCGAAATACTTGCGATCTCAATACTTGACGACTCAAAGTTCTCTGCTAAGATTGTTGATGACTCAAGTATACCAGCAGGGAGGAGACCCACAAGATGAGCATCACCGAAGCAGTTCAGGCCGTGCCGGCCGGTATCTGGAAGTCGGATCCCGTTCACTCCTCGGTCGGCTTCACGGTCCAGCACATGGGCGTGACCCCGTTCCGCGGCACCCTTTCGAACTTCCACGCCGTCCTCGCCGGCGAGCAGATCGTCGGCAGCGCGCCTGTCGACAGCATCGCGACTCCCGACGAGAACCTCACGGCGCATCTGCTTTCGCCTGAGTTCTTCGACGTCGAGCGGAACCCCGAGCTGCGCTTCGAGTCGACCGAGATCCGCCGTGACGGCGACGAGCTCGTCGTCGACGGGCAGCTGACGCTCAAGGGCGTGACGCGGCCGGTCGAGCTGCGTGGCGCCGTGACGGAGCCGATCGAGGATCCGTACGGAAAGCGCCGGCTCGGGATCGAGCTGGAGACGACGATCGACCGCAGAGCCTTCGGCATCGACTGGAACGCCGAGCTCCCGGCGGGCGGCCAGGTGCTGGCGAACGACGTCCAGCTGACCGCTCGGCTGGAGCTCGTGCAGGAGGCGTAAGTGCGCGTTCTCGCAATCTCCGGCAGCCTCCGGCGGGGTTCGCACAACACGAAGCTCCTCCGCTCGGCGGAGGAGCTTCTGGGGCGCGACGTCGACTTCGCGCTCTACGACGGGCTCGAGTCGGTGCCGCCGTACAACGAGGACCGCGACGGCGCGTCGGCGCCGGTTCCGGTCGCCGACCTGCGCGCTCGGATCGAGGCTGCCGACGCGTTGCTGGTTGCGACGCCCGAGTACAACTCGTCCGTTCCGGGCCAGCTGAAGAACGCCGTCGACTGGGCTTCACGGCCGGTGCGGGCCGGCGCACTCTGGGGGAAGCCGGTCGTGGTCATCGGGGCCAGCACCGGGTTCTACGGCGGCGTGTGGGCGCAGGCGGAGCTCCGCAAGGTGCTCGCGACCGCGGGTGCGCGCGTCGTGGACGCCGAGGTGGCGGTCAGCCACGCTGACACGCGCTTCGACGCCGACGGGAGGCTCGTCGACGACGAGATTCGCGACGAGCTCCGTGCCGCGCTCGAGGCGCTTCGGGCCGAGGTCGGGTCGCAGCTTGTCGCTGCATAAGAAAGGGGCCGCCTTGCGGCGGCCCCTTGTCCGGTTACCAGCGTTGCATTAGTAGAGGCGCTTCCTGCCTCGGCCCGAGAGCTGCGACCGGGCGGCGCGTAACGCGTCGTCCCCCACGCTGGCTAGGCGATTCCCCGTAGGTCCCGGGGACGCGCCTCTACCCGCTGGTACCTCCACTGCCCGTACTGGAATCTTCCACTCCCGGACCACCTCCTTTCCGCGGTTGGCGCAAATGTAGCAGCGACGTCCGGCGCCGTCGCGAGGAGAATTGGCACGGAGACGTCACCCACGGGTGCGAACTTCGTCGGTATCGTCGCTTGCAGAGGGTGGTGGGTGGTCTCCCCCTCCCGGGTGGGGACGCGCGCGCGTCTACCTGAGTACGACGCTGATCTCGAGACCGCGGTCGAGCGGGACCGTCACCGATTCGAGCGTCGCGTCTTCGTGCCGCGCGCGCGAGTACGCGCCGAGTGTCTCCTCGTGTGAGAGCACGTTGTCGGCGATCACGACCGCGCCTGGCTCTAGCTTCGTGCGCGCGAGCGCGAAGAGCTTCTCGTAGTCGTCCTTCTCGGCATCGAGGAACGCGACGTCGAAGACGTCGTCGATTGCCGGCATCGTCTCGAAAGCGTCACCCTCGACGAGATCCGCCCAGTCCTCCAGCCCGGCATCGGCGACGTTCGCGCGCCACGCTTCGATCTTCGCGGGATCGTCCTCGAGCGACAGGACGCGGCCGCCGAAGTAGCGCACCCCGGCCGCGAGCCAAATCGTCGAATACCCGCGCGATCCGCCGATCTCGAGCACCTCGCAGTCCGTCTGCGGTGCCACGAAGGCGAACAGAGCCTGCCCCGTGGTTCGCGCAACCTGCCGCGAGCGCTCCGCCGGCGGGAGGCCGCGCTCGCGCTCCTCGGCGTCCTCCCGCTCGAGCCGGGCGAGGACGGCTCGAACCCGGTCGTCGAGCACTAGAGAACTTCCACTTTGATCATGCCGTCCTCGACGCGGACGGGAAACGTGTCCACCGGCTGCACCGCAGGCAGCGTCAGCGCCCGTCCGCTGCGGATGTCGATGTTCGCGCCGTGCCGGGGGCAGATCGCCACGCCCTCGTCGCAGTCGAAGTCGCCCTCGCAGAGCGGGCCGTCGTCGTGGGAGCAACGGTCCTCGAGCGCGAAGTACGCACCGCCGAGGTTGTAGACGCCGACCGCGATCGAGCCTGCGTACACGATCTTCACCGAGCACGGAGGCAGCTCCTCGACCGGACACACGTCCAGTAAGGCCACTGGCGCCTACTTGAGGTCGAGCTCGTCCGCCATGCCCGACCACTCGTCCGGCAGCGGCGTGCCCTTCGCCTTGTGCAACGCGAGCTTCAGCGTCGAAAGGCCGAGCAGCGCGCACTTGAGCCGCACCGGCGTTAGTGGGATCCCGATCTCGTCGAGGAGCTCCTCGCGCGGCAGCGTCGCGACCTGCATCGCGCTCCGCCCCTTCACCATCTCCGTCAACATCGAGGTCGCTGCCTGCGAGATGGCGCAACCCCGGCCGGAGAACTTCACCTCGTCGATCGTGTCGCCGTCGTCCCTAAACGCGACGTAGATCGTGACCTCGTCGCCGCAAAGCGGGTTCTCCCCCTCCGCTTCGGCGTCGGCATCCTCGATCAGCCCGTGGCCGCGCGGGTTCTTGTAGTGGTCGAGGATGACCTCGCGGTACAGCTGATCGAATTCGGACATCGTCTACCCGAGAACTTTACGGGCCTTGTGCAGCCCCTCGACGAGCCGGTCGATCTCCTCGGTCAACGTGTAGAGGTAGAAGCTCGCTCGGTTCGTCGCAGCGACCCCGAGCCGTGCCATCAGCGGTTGGCAGCAGTGGTGGCCCGCCCTGATCGCGACACCCTCCAGGTCGAGGATCTGGGCGACGTCGTGGGGATGGATGCCTTCGACGTTGAAGGACACGATCCCGGCCCGCCGGTCGGCCGGGGGTCCGTAGAGCGCGATCCCGGGCACCTCACTCATGCGGCCGAGCGCGTAGGCCGCGAGCTCGTGCTCGTGCTGCTCGATCGCCTCCATGCCGACGTCGTTGAGGTAGTCGATGGCCGCGCCGAATCCGACCGCCTCTGCGATCGGCTGCGTCCCCGCTTCGAACTTCGCCGGAACTTCGCCCCACGTCGTCTCCTCGAACGTGACCTTGCGGATCATGTGGCCACCGAGGTTGAACGGCTCCATCGAGCGGAGCAGCTCGCCGCGGCCCCACAGCGCGCCGACGCTCGTCGGACCCAGCATCTTGTGCGCCGAGAACGCGAAGAAGTCGCAGCCGAGCGCCTGCACGTCGATCGCCTTGTGCGGAGCGGACTGCGCGCCGTCGACGACCATGATCGCGCCTCGCTCGTGCGCCCACGCGGACAGCTTCTCGATCGGGTTGATCGTCCCGAGCGCATTCGAGACGAGGTTGTTCGCGACGACCTTGACGTTCGCACCGCCGGCGATCGCGTCGAGCTCGCCGAGATCGAGCTCGCCGTTGTCGTCCAGCCGGATCATGCGGAGCTCCGCGCCGGTTCGCTTCGCGATGTACTGCCACGGAACGAAGTTGGAGTGGTGCTCGAGCTCCGTGACGATGACGACGTCCCCGGGGCCGAGGTTCACGAGCCCCCACGCATAGGCGACGAGGTTCAGGCCCTCCGTCGCGCCGCGAACGAAGATCACCTCGCGCGCCGACGGGGCGTTGATGAAGCGTGCGACCTTGTCACGTGCTCCTTCGTACTCGGCCGTCGCTCGCTCGGACAGCGTGTAGACGCCGCGGTGGACGTTCGCGTACGACGTCTCGTAGAACTCCCGCAGCTTGTCGAGTACCGGTCGCGGCTTGTGCGTGCTGACGGCGGAGTCGAGGTAGGCGAGCGGCTTGCCGTGGATCTGCTGCTCGAAGATCGGGAAGTCCGCCCGCAGCGCCTGCGCGTTCAGCCTCGTGTGTGTCGTCACCGCCACGAGGTCATCGTAACGGCGGCTGCCCGACCTACGGGCAGTGCACGACGAGGCGGCCGGGGATCGCGCCGCGCTTCAGGCCGACCGTCACGACGCCGGTCGCCGCCACGACGGGAGAGCTGGTCCGGCGGACGAAGGTCGTTGTGAACGGGGGCTTGCGATCGGTGGTCGCATGTCCCGCCGCATGAAACGTGACGGAGCGGCCCTTGAGGCCGGCCGGGATGCCGGCGGTGACCGTCACGCGCCTGTGGCCGAGGCAGCGGACGCGCATCAGGAGCGAGGGGCCTGCGAGCGAGAGCGACAGGTTGTCGAAGTAGGCGTCGTCGTACGTTCCGTCGACCTCCACGCCGGTCATCGTCACGCGGACCGCGCGGGTGCCCGTGGGAACATCGCCTGTCGCGGTCTTCTGCACGAACTTGAGGTCGCGATCCCGTTCGTCCGGCGTGACGGGGCCGATCGTGAGGGTCGAGAGGACCGCCCCGGATCCCCCGAGGAACTCCGCAGTCACCGTGCCTGGGTCGGTCTGGCTGAGGAAGCCACCGAGCCAGCCCGCAAGCGAAGCACCGACGAGGTGCTGATCGATGAACGGGGTGGCGCCGGGGACGTCGACGGTTTGCGATGCCGTGCTCGAGCCTGCTTTGAAACCGCCGGCGAAGAAGTTCTCGCCGCCTGCGATCCGCTGGCTCTCGCTCCGCGGCGGGAACGTGAAGAAGTCGGGTGCCCCGCCCCCGCCGTACGGCGCGACCGTGAACGTGCTGGTCGTCGTCCAGTCCGGAATCGGCACCGTGGTCTCCCCGCTCGGCGAGGCCTGACCGGCTTCGGCGCCGGGATTTCGGATCAGGTTTCCCTGCGGGACCGCGGGTAGGGCTACGAGCGCGGCGGCCGCGACGGCGACGGCGAGCACGCGCAGAGGCTAGCGCAGCGTGGCGGACAGACTGACGCTGAGACGTATCGGTGTCTTCGCGGCGCGCGCGACCTTGACGGAGAACTCACCGCGTACGCGGAAGGTCTGTCCCGGCGTGATCACCGGATGGCCCGTCCTGATCGGGGCGAGCAGGAGCGTCGTCGGCGCGATGAAGGCCCGCGATGCGGTATCGGGATTCACGAGGCGCACGATCAACCCCGGACTGGCGAGCCCAGGACGCTGTTCGAGCCAGTACTCGCCTTCGGGGGCCTCGATCACGAGCGCCTGGCGGGTGACCGCGCTCGGGCTGACCGGATACACGAGGTACTTCCCCGGCTTCGTGACGCGCGGTTGCCTCGGAATCCAGCCGAGCTGTTCCTTCTCATACGCGCTGAAGTCCGCGAAGCCGGTGCCCATCGGGCTGTAGAGATCGCCCTGTTCCTGTGTGACGCACCAGGTTCCGCAGACGTTCGACGCGCCCGCATGGGGCAGGCCGAACGTATGGCCGAGCTCGTGCACGATCAGGCGTGCGTCCGGTTGTCGAACGATCAGGACCTCGTTTCCGAACTCGATGCCGTGGAAGCCGCAATCAGGGCCTGCGACGACGTAGATCACGCGGTCGTAGTTGCGCGTCTGATACCCGACCGCAGCAGCGACCGCGCGCAACGGCGCGAACATTCTGTCGGACGAGTCGCCGCAAGACGGCTCCGTCGCTCCGCCCTCGAGCCACGGCGTCGTCGTCGGCTGGAGCGTGAGGCGACCGAACGAGGAACGGCTGATGAAGGCAGCGGCCTCGTTCACCGCCGTCGTCACGTCGGACCGTGTGAACGGCCGCGGGCCGTAGCTCACGAGCACGGTGAGCAGTCGCTGCTTGCCGAGGACGACCGAGGTTCCGGCATCGGGCACGACGAGGACCAGCGACGCGAGCATCGCGCCGAGCGTCCCGACGACGCGTGCGGCCATGCGCACCGGCCGAGTATGGCACCTTCGCGGGCCGGTGACCTAGGGATTTTCTAAGACCTAGCCCTGGGGAATGCGTGCTTCGAGCGCGGCGGCGAGAGCTTCGCGGACGGTCTCGAACTCGATGCGGTCGAGGATGTCCTGGAAGAACCCACGCACGATCAGCCGCTCCGCGTCGCCGCGCGGCAACCCGCGCGCCATCGCGTAGAAGAGCTCGTCGCGGTCGACGCGGCTCACGGTCGCGCCGTGCGTGCAGCGCACGTCGTTCGCGAGGATCTCGAGGCCGGGGATCGGCACCGCATGCGTGGTCGGCGACAGCATCAGGTTGCGGTCCTCCTGGTATGCGTTCGTCTTCTGCGCATCCCGTTCGACGCGGATCATCCCGCGCCACACTGCGGTGGACGTGTCCCGGAGGGCGCCCTTGAAGGCGAAGTCCGAGGTCGTGTTCGGCGCGATGTGCTCCTGGAACGTGTCGTAGTCGAGGTGCTGGTCGCGGTCTGTGAAGTACGCGCCGGTTACCCGTGACGTCGCGCCGGGGCCTGCGAGGTCGTTCTGGATCCGCACCTTGCCCTTCTTCGAGCCGAAGCCGCCGGCGACCCAGTCGAGCTCGGCGTCGCGGTCGACGCGCGCGTGATGCGTCGCGAAGTGCCACGTCTCGCGCGAGAGGTTCTGGACGTGGACGTACTCGAACCTCGAGCCCGGCCCGACGAAGAACTCCTCGGCCGCGTTGGTGTACGAGCGCAGCTCCGGGGTCGGCGAGACAGCCTCTTCGACCAGGGTGAACCGTGCGCCCTCGTCGGCGACGACGAGCAGCCGCCAGAAGAGCGCGCCGCCGTCGCTCGAGTTTGTGACGCGTACGTAGAGCGGCTTGTCGAGCGTCACGCCCTTCGGGACGACGACGAGCAGGCCGTGCTGCCAGAGCGCCGCGTTGTGTGCCGCGAACTTCTCGTCCCAGCCGACGAGCGAGTACAGCAGCTCGTGATCCTCCGGCAACGGCGCGAACGTGACGCCCTCCGGCGCCTGTTCGATCGTGACGCCGCCCTCGCCGATCGTTGCGAGACCGGCCAGGTCGAGGTCGAGCATTCCCGTCGCCGGAGGCGTCTCTCCGGGCGCGCTTTCGAACGTATCGGGATCGAAGCCGGCGAGGTCCGTGAAGCGCCAGTGCTCCTCGGTCGTATCCGGAAGCGGCAGCTCGTGGTAGCGCGCCCGCGCCTCTGCCCGCGTTGTCGCGCTCATCGGCAGCATCCGAAGCGAATCGACGCGGCCACGTAGCCCGCCTTCGAAGCGGTTGCGGCGCCACCGCGCCGAAGCACGAGCGTCGCGGTCCCGTTGGCTGCGGTGGCGCCGGAGCGTCCCCCGGCACGCACGCGTGCGCCGGCGACGGGATCACCTGCGTCGAGGACTCGGAACGTCACGGCCGCCGTTCCACGTCCGCGCCGGACGAGCTTCGTGCGCACGAGCGTCAAGCCGGGAAGAAGCTGGGTGTGCTGGAGCGACGTACCGCCCGTCCCGGAGAGGATGGCGACGACGTCGACTCGGTCGTTCTGCGCCGAGAGGTTGAAGTTCCCGACCCCGCCTCCGTCCGGCGCCGCCCGTCGTACCGGCGCCCCGAAGACGGTTCCGCTGGGGTTCGAGCGTCGCGCGACGATTCGCTTGCCTGCTCCGGCCGGCTCGAGCCATGCGACCCAGATCCGGCCGTCGGGCGCAGCCGCGAGCCCGGGCTCCGAGTAGCTCACGTTCTTCGCATTTGCGACGACGGACGTCGAGGCGACGTTCCCCGACGAGTCGAGCCGCCAGACGAGCACGCGGCTCAGGCTCGGGTAGCCACTCGTCCCGGCGACGAAGACGCCGCCTCCGTGCCGTGCGACGATCGGCTCACGGCGCGACACCTCCGACTCGAGGACGCAGGACGCCTGCGTGCCGTTACTCGCTTGCGTCGTCGAGCCCGGCAGCTGCATCTGCGATCCGATCGGCGACGCGCTGGCCGGATCGATGCGGCGAACGAGCACACCCTGCGCGCCGCCGCCGAACTCACACCACGCCACGAAGACGTTCCCGCTCGCGTCCGTGATGGTGTCGGGACGCGTGTTCGTCCCGCCTGACGAGATCGTCACGCCTCCGCCGGGCGACAGGCCGCGGTGCACGACGATGTCCGCTGCGCTGTACCACGTCTCGATCAGGCTCCCGTCCGACGTTCGTGTGACGCCCGGCGTCCGCCCGTACGCGAAGTCGGCGGTCTCGACGACCCCCGGTCCGGTCCAAGGGCCGGCGGAACTCGCGGCCGTGAACGTGAGGAGTCCGTAGACCGGAATGACGCTGCCGAAGAAGAGTCGGAGTCCACCTCCCTCCGTGACCAGCGTCGGGTCTCCGCCGAGGCTCCACCCCGAGACGGTCGTCGTCGGCGAGCCGACCTGCCCCGCCGCCGTAATCGACGCTGCATGAACGGCCGCCAGATCCGAGCTCCACGCGACGTTGAGGCGACCATCCGGAGTCCGGGCGAGGCCGAGCTCCTGCGAGGCGGACGGCGCGTTCGCACCGGCGACGATGCTCGTCCAGCCCCCGGGGGTACCGGCGGGAGCGGCTGTCGCGGCGGCGAGACTCAACACCGCGCCCGCGCAGAACGCGGCGAGCGGGCGGGTCATGCTTGCTGCTTCGACCGGTCGCGGTACGGGGCGTAGCGCTTGTGGAGCACGAGCTCGTTCCCGTCGGGATCGACAAAGGTCGCCATGTGGCACACGCCGGTATCGAACGTGTCGCCTTTGAACTCGACTCCGACCCGCTCGAGCTCCGTGCGTGCAGCTTCCACGTCGTCGACGCGGAGGAGCGCGAGGCCGTTCCTCGTCGGCTCGAACGGCATCCCGAAGCGCTCAGGCTCCCAGATCGAGAAACAGGTGTCGCCGACCCAGAACTCGTTCGCCGCGCGCTCGTCGGGTCGCAGCCCGAGCGTCTCGACATAGAACTGTCGCGACCGCTCTGTATCTCGGGAAGGGATGCCGATCGAGTCGACCTTCGAGATCGGACTCAACCGACGGAGCCCTCCATCTGCAGCTGGATCAGCCGGTTCATCTCGACCGCGTACTCGAGCGGCAGCTCCTTCGTGATCGGCTCGACGAAGCCGGACACGATCAGCGCCGACGCCTCCGCCTCGGAGAGGCCGCGCGACATCAGGTAGAAGAGCTGCTCCTCGCCGATCTTCGACACCGTCGCCTCATGGCCGATGTCGACCTCGTTCTCGTCGATCTTCATGTACGGGTACGTGTCGGAGCGGGACGCTTCGTCGAGGATCAGCGCGTCGCAGACGACCTTCGACTTCGAGCCCGTCGCGCCCTTCGCCACCTCGAGCAGCCCGCGGTAGCCCGCGCGGCCGCCGTTCTTCGAGATCGACTTCGACGTGATCACCGATGACGTGTGCGGCGCGATGTGGACGGCCTTGCCGCCGGCGTCCTGGTGCTGGCCGTTGCCGGCGAACGCGATCG
>VAYM01000003.1 GCA_005884945.1 Actinomycetota bacterium
CGGGGCGAGCGTCTCCGCCGCGGTCTTCCCGGGCGCGTACGCCGCGAGGAACTCCCAGAACCCGTCCGTATTGATCCGGACGGAGTCGCGGACGGACTCGAGCTCGGCGTCGCTCTTCACCGCGCGCGCGAGGTCGAACTCGACGTCGAAGGGCACGACGTCCGCCTTCCGGCCGAGCGCGGCGAAGTCGCGCACGGTGAGGACGTAGTCGAGGCCGTACACCCCGACGCGCTTGCCGGCCAGCCGCTCCCCGAGCCACTCGCCCGGGCGGTCGGCGAACACCTGGTCCGCGATCCACGACGTCGCGTGCTCGCCGACGTATCGCGCCTCCGAAGGGAAGACGATCGACGGGTCGCCTTCGCGCGGAAGCAGCACGTACGCGTAGCGGTGCACGATGACGAACCCGGACATGTACGTCACCGCGCCTTCGAAGCCCGTGTACTCGGAGCCGGCGACGACGACGGCGTCGACGCCGTGTTCGTCCATCGCCTCTCGCACGCGCGTGTAGCGCCGCTCGATCTCCGCTTCGCTTCTCAGAGCTTCCACGATTCCTCCAGTCCGCGCACGAGCGCCCAGACCGCCCTGTTCAAGGGCGTCGCCACGCCGTTCTCCTTGCCGAGGCGAACGATCCCGCCGTTGAGGTAGTCGATCTCCGTCGGGCGCCGCGCCTCGACGTCCTGGAGCATCGACGCCTTGTGGTCGTGGGCGACCTCCGGCTTGGCCGCGTGGTCGATCAGCTCCTCGGGATCGGCGTCGAGCTCGATCTCCCGCGCCGCCGCGACGGCCTTGCCCTCGTTCACCAGGCCGCTGACGAGCCCGCGCAGGCCGTGGTCTTCGCACATGCGTCCGTGCGTGAGGCCGGTCAGCGCGCCGATCGGGTTCGTCGCCGCGTTGAAGATCACCTTCCGCCACTGCGGGCCGCGAGCGTCGGCGACGGCCTTCGTCGGCATCCCTCCGCGCGTGCACGCGTCGGCGAGGCGCGCGACCTCGTCGGGGGGAGCCGGGCGCGGCTCGAATGGGCCGAGCGTCGTGTCGCCTTTCACGTCCCACTGAACGTGACCGGGCGCGAGCAGCTTGCCGGCTGGGAACGTCGTGCCGCGGATGACCCGCGCCACGTGACGCGCGATCACGTCTTCGTTGCCGAGGCCGTTCTGCACCGTCGCGACGGAACCGTCGGAGAACGCGTGCGCCGTCGCGGCAATCGCCGGCTCCGTCTGCATCGCCTTCGTCGCGACGATGCCGAAGTCACAGGGCGGAAGCTCGTCTGCGTCGGCCGTCGCGCGGAGCCGGCCGACGACGTCGCCTGCGCCGCTGAGCCGCAGTCCGTCGCGGTTGATCGCGTCCACGTGATCCCGGGCAAGGTCGTACGCCCAGACCTCGACGTCGTCGAGCTGCGCGAGGTTCGCCGCGAACAGCGACCCGACCGCGCCGCAGCCGACGACGCACACCCTCACGCCGCGTACGCCTCCTCGCGCGCCTTGACGAGGTGGAAGAGCGCGGTATGCAGCGGCGCGTCGACGCCGCAGCGCCCCGCCTCGCGAACGAGCGCGCCGGTGATGAGGTCGATCTCCGTGGGGCGCCGCGCCTGCACGTCCTCGAGCATCGACGGGAAGTGCGCACTTCCCCGCTTCGTCGCGAGCACGTTCATCTCCCACGGATCGTCGTGGAGCTCGACGCCGGCGGCCGCGGCGATTCGCTTCCCTTCGTCGACGAGGCCGCGCAGCAGACGGCCGAGATCGGCGTCGTTGCCCTCGGCCGCGAAGTGGTGGTCGTGGGGCAGGCCGGTGAGCGCCGCGACGGTGTTGACGCTCGCGTTGAAGATGAGCTTCGACCACTGCGCCGGGCGGAGATCGGGCAGCGCCTCCGCCTTCAGCCCCGAGGCGACGAGCAGGTCGGCGATCTCCGCGACGCGCTCGTACGGAGTTTGTTCCCAGGGCCCGAGCCACGTCGCCGTGTCGAGGATGTACTCGACGTGCGTGTCGGAGTGCTTCGTGCCGCTCATGAACGTCACGCCGGAGACGAGCTGCCAGTCGCCGTGCCGTCGCATGATCTCCTCGGCACCGAGCCCGTTCTGCACGGTCATGATCGTCGCCGCGGGCCAGTGGCCGGAAAGCGTGCGCGCCGCCGGCTCGAGGCCCGTCGCCTTCGTGGCGACGATGACAACGTCCGGCTCGGACAGCGCATCCGGAGCGACTGCGGCCGAGACGTGCGTGGTGAAATCCGCCCGACCGCTCACCCGGAGGCTCTGGCTGTTCAGCGCCTCCGCGTGGTCGGCGCGACGCGTCAGCACGTGCGACTCGGCGACGCGCGCGAGGTGCGCCGCGTAGAGGCTGCCGATCGCTCCCGCGCCGACGACGCAGGTAGTGCGGATCAATCGAACTTCGCCTGCAGGTACGCGAGATACGGCTCAGGGTCGATGTCGGAGCCGGTGACGCGCTCGAGCAGCGCGCGCGGCGCGTACATCCCGCCGTGGCGATACACGTGCTCGGTGAGCCACTCGCGCAGCGGCCCGAACTCGCCGCGGGAGAACTGGTCCTCGACCTCGCCGAGGTCGGCGCGTGCCCGCTCCCAGATCTGCACCGAGATGACGTTCCCGAGCTGGTACGTCGGGAAGTATCCGATGAGGCCGATCGACCAGTGCATGTCCTGGAGGACACCGTGGGCGTCATCCGGGACGTCGACGCCCAGGTACTCCTTCGTCGCCGCGTTCCACGCGCCGGGCAGGTCCCGGACCGAGACCGTTCCCGCGAGCAGCTGCAGCTCGAGCTCGAAGCGCAGGATGATGTGGAGCCCGTACGTCACCTCGTCGGCGTCACCGCGGAGCGCGCCCGGCCGGATCGCGTTCACCGACCGCACGAACGACGCCTCGTCGACCGCGCCGAGCTTCTGCGGGAAGAGCTGCTGCAGCTGCGGGTAGAACCAGCGCCAGAAGCCGTGGCTCCGACCGACGAGGTTCTCCCACGTGCGGCTCTGCGACTCGTGGATCGAGCTCGACGTGCCGCCGCCGAGCGGCGTCCGTGCGAACGCCGGGTCGACGGAATACTCGTAGATCCCGTGGCCGAATTCGTGCATCGTCGAGAAGAGGGACGTGAGGTCGCGCTCGTCCGTGTGCGTCGTCAGCCGGATGTCGCCGACACCGGGCTTCTGCGCAAACGGATGCGGCGTCTCGTCGATCCGCCATTCCTCGTCGTTGAATCCGAACGCCTCGAGGACGCGCCGGCCCGCCTCCTGTTGGGCGGTTACCGAGAACGGCCCGCGGAACGCGGAGTCGTCACGCGGATCGTCGCGGTGGCGTTCGATCAGCCCGATCAGCTCGGGCTTCAGGCGGTCGAAGATCGCGGTCACGTCCGCCGTCGTCATGCCTTCCTCGTACTCGTCGAGCGCGATGTCGTACCGCGAATCCCTCGGCGGGAAGCATTCGATGTAGCGCTGCTTGAGCTCGAGCATCCGCTCGAGTTGAGGCACGAACGACGGAAAGTCAGACGCGGCTTTCGCCTCGTCCCAGGCGGCGACGGCGATGCCGGCTGCGTGCGAGATCTCGCCGGCCAGCTCGGGTGGGACACGGCGCGCGCGCTCCCATTCCCGGCGCGTGACTCTGATCAGCGCGCCGTCGAACGAGTCGGGCCCGGCCTCTTCCTCCGTCGCGCGCAGCCCTTCGAGCAGGTCGCCGATCTCGTCGGCGACGAACTTCTCGTGCGCGAGTCGCGTGAGCGTGCCGGTGGCGTGCGCGCGCGCAAGTGCGCCGCGATGCGGCATCGAGACGCGGGAGTCCCAGTCGAGGACAGACTCGGCGTGGTTGAGATCGGCGATCTCCGCCAGCGCGGTCCTCAGCCGCTCGAGCGGCGGCGATTCCGTGGCGACGCTCACGCGGGCTGCGGCGCGAGCTTCTCGCGGAGGTAACGGACGTACGGCCCGGGGTCGATCTTGCTTCCCGTCACGCGCTCGATCGTCTCCTGCGGCGTGAACTTGCGCCCGAGCACGTACGCTCCATCTGTTCGTCGACGTCGCCTACGTCCTCCTTCAGCCGCTCCCAGATCTGGACGGAGATGACGTTGCCGAGCGAGTAGGTCGGGAAGTAGCCGATGCTCCCGCCCGCCCAATGCATGTCCTGGAGGACGCCGCGCGCGTCGTCGGGCACGTCGACCCCGAGGTACTCGTCCATCCGCGCGCTCCAGGCGCCGGGCAGGTCCTTCGGCTCCAGCCGGTTGTCGATCAGATCCTGCTCCAGCTCGAAGCGCAGGATGATGTGCATGTTGTAGGTGACCTCGTCGGCGTCGATGCGGATCAGCGACGGGTGCACCTTGTTGACCGCGCGGTAGAACGCCTCCTCGTCCACCGACCCGAGCTGCGCCGCGAACGTCTGCTGCAGCTCCGGGTAGAAATGCCGCCAGAACGCCCGTGAGCGGCCGACGAGGTTCTCCCACGAGCGGCTCTGCGACTCGTGCAGCGCGAGCGACACGCCGCTGCCGAGCGGCGTCCGCTGGAGCGACGGATCGACGCCCCACTCGTAGACGCCGTGCCCGAACTCGTGCACCGATCCGAAGATCGAGGAGATGTCGTTCGGCCGGAAGTTCGTCGTGAGCCGGATGTCCCCGCCGCCCGGGCTCGTCATGAACGGATGCGCCGTCTGGTCGAGCCGCCACTCGTCGTCCGTGTAGCCGAACGCGCGCAGAATCTTCATGCTGAAGTCCCGCTGCGCCGACACGTCGAAGTCGCCCTGCAGGAACGAGGAGTCGACCTCGCCCGCCTCGCCGATCTCCTCGATCAGCGGCAGCAGCTCTCGCTTCAGCTCGTCGAACACCTCGCGCACCTCGGCCGTCTTCATCAGCGGCTCGTAGTCGTCGAGCAGCACGTCGTACGTCTCGTCCGGCGGCGGGAAGCACTCGACGTAGCGATGACGAAGCTCGAGGTTCCGCTCGAGATGCGGCAGGAGCGCCTGGAAATCGGAGCTCTGCTTCGCCGGGCCCCACGCAGACAGCGCGAGCGCGCTCGAGCGGCGCATCTCTCCCGTCAGCTCCGGCGGAACGCGGACGGCCTTCTCGTAGTCGCGCTTCGTCACCCGGATCAGGCTGGCCTCGAAGGAGTCGTAGTCGTAGTCCCCCTCGTCGAGCTCGTCGAGCAGCTTGCCCAGCTCCGGTGAGACGAACTTCTGATGCGCGAGCCGTCCAACCGTTGCACTGGCCTCCGCACGAGCCTGCGCCCCGCCGGGCGGCATCATCACGCGCTGATCCCAGAAGAGGAGCGTGGCCGCTTTCCGGAGGTCGTCGACCTCGCCGACGAGCTCTCGAAGACGATCGAGCTTTGGATCTTTCATCGGGTGAACTCTATTCGGATGCGACGGAGACGAGGAACCGTGAGCTCTCGGCCGCCGGTCAGGCCGGACGGGCGCAGGATCAGCACGAGGGCCATCAGCGCGCCGAGCACGACCAGCCGCGTCCCGTCCGGGAGGTTGATCCGCACTCCGAGGTGGATCCCGTTCTCCGCATCCCCGAGGAACGAGTCGAGCGCGCTGATCGAGAGGGCTCCCACGACCGCGCCGAAGAGGCTGTTGACGCCGCCGACGACGAGCATCGCGAGTGTCAAGAACGTCAGCTCGAGATACACCTGGTCGGTCGTGATCGTGCCGAGTTGGTGCATGAGCAGGCCACCCGCGAAACCGGCGAGCGCGCCGCTGATCGTGAACGCGACGAGTCGCTGGCGGTAGACGTTGATGCCGACCGCCTGCGCCGCGCCGGGATCCTCCCGAGTCGCGCGCAGCATCCGGCCGCCCCGGCTGCGCTGGTAGACGAACGCGACCACGATCGCGACCAGGGCGCCGACCGTGAGGGTCCACACGCCGACCTCAGGCACCGACGTCAGCGCCTGCGCCGCCGGCCCGATCTTTTCCCAGTACTGCAGGACGTTGTAGGTGATGCCGAGCACCGCGAAGGTCGCGATCCCCGCGGGCAGGCCTGACAATCGCATGAGCGGGAGGCCGACCACGAGCGCGTAGACGCCGCCGATCGCCGCCGCAAGCGCCAGCGACGTCACCGTCGCGACGTGGGTGTGACGCAGCCACGGATAGAGCGAGGGAAGCACGAAGTTCTTCTCCGTCGCCCCGAGCGTCAGGATCCCGGACAGATAGGCGCCGACCGCGACGAAGCTCACGTGCCCGAAGGAGATCACGCCCGAGTTGCCGACGAACACGTAGAGGGCAACCACGATCGCCGTATTGACGAGGGCGTCTCCGAACTCGAGCTGCCGCGACGCCGACAGCCCGGCGCCGATCCAGCCTGCGAGCGCGACGAGCGCAAGCGGGCCGGCGAGGCCGATGAGAGCGTTGGCCGCGCGCCTCACATCCGCTCCACGGTCGCTCGCCGCCACGGCGCGAACAGTCCGCGCGGCCGCAGCAACAGGACGACGATCACGAGGCCGAACACGACCGATTGCAGATAGACGCGGTGCGTCGAGGAGAGAACATCGCCGAAGAGGGCATACGCAAACCCGACCGCGAACCCGCCGAGCGTTGCGGTCCACAGTCGGTCGAGACCCCCGACGACGACGCCGACGAGGGCCAGGATCGTCACGCTGACCCCGTACTGCGGATCCACCAGCGGGAACTGCACCGTCAGCAACACGCTCACGGTCGCGGCAAGGACGCCCGCGATGACGAACGCGAACACGATCACGCGATCGGCGCGGACACCGAGAATCCGAGCGGTCCTGAAGTCGGCCGCAGCAGCGCGCATGTGGAGGCCGATGTTCGTTCGCCCTAGCACGAGCGAGACGAGAACGAGCAAGACGACACCGACGACGATGGAGACGATCAGGATCCAGCGGATGTCGAGGCTTCCGATCGTGACCGCGCTGTTCAGCCCGCCGAGCGTCGAGACGACCTTTCCCTGCTGCCCCTCGGCGCCGCGGAACGCGAGCAAGTAGATGGATTGCAGGAGAAAGCTGATCGCGAACGTCGTCACGAGCATCGTCGCAGGTGA
>VAYM01000153.1 GCA_005884945.1 Actinomycetota bacterium
TGGCTCTCGGCCTGGACGAAGAACGGTCCGAACGTGTTGCCGGTCGTGACCATGCCCTCGTAGTCGCCGAGGAAGTAGCCGCCCGCGTCCGCAGCCTGCTCCTCGTCGAAGGGGCCGGCGACGTGCTGCTCGGCGCCCCAGCTGGATGCATCGGCGCAGTCCGATGCACACGAGACGAACCAGTAGTCCGTCGTCAGCCCCGGATCTGCTGTGTTGTTGCGGAAGTCGTAGTACGTGACGCCGACAGTCCCGTCCGCCGACACCTTCACGGTCGGCGTGAACGCCTGCTGATCACCCGCCGGGATGTTCGTCGGTGTCTGGTTGATCTTGATCGGCGCCGACCAGGTGAGACCGCCGTCCGTCGACTGCGAGAACTGGATCGCGTCGACGCCCTTCGTCGGCGCGTCGTCCTCCCAGGCCGCGTAGAGGTTCCCGTTTTGCGGATCGACGGTGAAGTCGGGCAGGCCGCCGCTCCGGATGGGATGGCCGGTGTCCGGATCGGTCGGGCCCCCGAACGTCGGGTCGAACGGCGCCACGATGCTCGGCTTCTTCGACCAGGTCTCGCCGAGATCGGTCGAGCGGATCACGGCGACGCTCGCGCCGCGAAGCTGCGTCGACGACTGCTTGTGCACCGAGAAGACGACCAAGCCGTCGACCAGCGTTCGGTCCGGCAGGACGTTGATGATGCTCCCGATCGTCCCGGCCTGCGTCCCCGGATTGAAGGCCACGTGTGGCGTCTCCCAGCTCAGGCCGCCGTTCGTGGTGCGCGAGAACCAGGCCTGCTGCACGAACGAGCGCGCGTGGAAGCGCCCGTTGTCGGACCGCGGGAATCCCGGCGGCGAGACGAAGCGGTCCCACATGGCGTACACATAGTTCGAGTCGTGCGGATCGGCTGTGATCGACTCCTTGTCCAGCCCGTTCGTCGCATCCGCAGCGACAGCGATCGGATCCGACCAGGTGTCGCCGCCGTTCGTCGACTTCGACACGAGGACGGCGTTGTTCGGATCGAAGACGTCGAAGCTCAGCGTGATCGCATAGACGTCGCCGTTGGGGGCGAACGAGACCCATGGATCGGACGCGCGGTCGTACGCCCCGTTCGAGCACTTCGTGATTCCGGGCATGGGTGCCGCAACCCACGACGCTCCTCCGTTGTGGGAGACGCTGACGACGAGCCCGCGGTCACCGCCGTTGTCCCAGCGGTCCTGCTGGAAGTAGCCGACGATGTTCGACGAGTCCGTCGGATTGATCGCCGCGCGTGGCTCCGGCTCGGCGTTCGGATAGAGCGTGCTGAACTGCTCCTGCGCGGTCGGGTTGTCCGCCGTGCATGCCGTGAACGGCGACGGACCGCTGGCAACGACCGGCGGCGTCACAGCGCCGGTCGCGCCACCGACGACCGTGAGCATGGCGGCGGCCACGGCCGCGCAAACGGCACACAGCCGTTTCGAGGCTGAACCTGACATCCTGCTCTCCCTCCCCTCTGAACGTCCCTTGGACGCGGCGACTCTACCCGACCCGAGACGAAGGTCAATCGTTGTCGGTACGCCGGCTCAGGAACGCCTCGACGGCGCTCTGCGCCTCGTCACCGAGCATCGAGAGCGCCAACCAGTCGCGCGCGTGCCCGACGGTCTCGTGCCACGAGATGTCCCGCCACCAGTTGAGCTGCTGCTTCGCGTAGCGCGGCGCCTGCGGGAGCTTGGCCGCCAGCTTCCCCACGACCCTGCTCGCACATGAGGACGATCTCGCGGGCGCGGCGATCACCGACGAACACGGGCAGCCACTGCGTCGCACCGCCTGCGGGAACGGAACCGTGCTCGAGGCCGACGTGCCGGATGAACGCGTCGTCGACCATCACCGCGAGGTCGCACGCCATCTGCAGCTCGTTGCCGCCGCCGACCGCGATGCCGTTGATGCGCGCGAGCGTCGGCTTTCCGACCTCGCGCAGGCGGTCGTGCATGTCCTTGAATGCGCCGAACCACTTCCAGTACTCGCGCGGCTTCCCGAGGTAGTCGGCCGACCACGCCTTCAGGTCGGCGCCGACGCAGAACGCGCGTCCCGTCCCCGTGACGACCACGACATGGACGTCGTCGTCCCACGACGCGTCCTCGGAGGCGCGCGCGATCTCGCGCAGCATCCGGAAGTCGAACGCGTTCAACACATCCGGACGATTCAGGGTGATCGTCGCGCGCGGCGGCGTCTTGTCGTAGACGATCGTCTCGAAGCCGAGGGCGTCCGGCGAGACTGGACGCGGGTGGGTCGGCTCAGGCAACGTCTGCGAACATCACGCTGAAGCGACCGCCCATCTCCATCGCGTCCTTCCCGGTCGCCATGAACTCCTCTCTGCGCGCAGCGGCCTTGAACGCGTCCATGTCCGGCCACTCCCACTCCGCGTAGTAGCGATAGGCCGGCTCGCCCATCGGAGCGCCGAAGACGCGTCCGTGCCGGAACGTCGCGCCCGGCACCCGCTGGCACAGCTCGACGTGGCGTTCGTAACGAGCCGCGTCCGGCTCCTCGTCGTACAGGACGATCGCGCGAACCATCGCCTCCCCTTCGCTCGTGAAGGCGTGAGCGTATAGCTTCGCCCGAAAAGGAGGTCTCGATGGGCAAGAAGGTGGTTCACGTCGAATTTCCCGCGCAGGACGCCGACCGCGCGCAGCGTTTCTGGGCAGCGGTCGGCGGCTGGTCGATCCAGGACGCCGGCATGCCCGGCATCGACTACCGCATGTTCCAGGAGGACGGTCAGGGCGGCGCGATCTATCCGACGATGGGCGAAGGGGGCCCGATCGTCTACTTCGGCAGCGACGACATCGACGCCGATCTCGCCAAGGTGCGCGAGCACGGCGGCGAGGCGGAGGACAAGCAGCCGATCCCACACGTCGGCTGGTTCGCGCGCTGCAAGGACACCGAAGGGAATCCGTTCAGCCTGTTCCAGGGCGACGAGTCCGTTCCGCCGCCCGCGGCGTGACGGTCGTCGCGGTCGTGCTCGCCGTGCTCGCCGGTGTGGCGGGCGCTATTCAGGCCGCGGTGATGGGCGTGCTCGGCGAGCGCGTCGGGGTGTTCCCGGCGCTAGCGTTCTCGGGAATCGTCGCCGTCGTGCTCGCCTTCTCGGTGCTGTTGATCGCCAGGCAGAGCGTGCGCGGTGTCGGCGACGTTCTCCACCAACCCGTGTGGCTCTGGACCGGCGGCGCGCTCAGCGTGCTGATCATCCTGGCGATCACCGTCGCGCCGCCGCGGATCGGCATCGCGACGACGATCGGCGTCATCATCGCGCTCAATCTCGCCGTGGGCGCGATCATCGACCGCTTCGGGCTGTTCGGCTACGACCGCATCGTCTTCGGCTGGCCGCGCGTCGCCGGCCTGGTCCTGCTAGGCGCGGGCGCGGCGCTCTCGCTGCACAAGGGTGTCTGACGAGCTCGTCATCGGGACGATCGTCCGCGTTGACGAGCATCCCGGCGCACGCGCGCCGTCGCTCCTCCTGACGGTCGACCTGGGACCGCGCGGGACGCACGAGGCTGTCCTGCCGACCGGCACGTACGAAGCTGCAGACCTCGAGGGCACCCAGCTGCTGTGCCGCTTGGAGTCCGACGGCGCCGTCGTCGCCGGCGCGGAGTCGCACGCCAGGGGCTTCGTCCTCGTCCGGCCGGACGGCGGCGTGGAACCGGGAACGCTCGTCACCTAGGCGCGGGAGACCGGCGAGCGAAGCTCGGTCAGATAACGATTCGAAGCCTTGCCGTCGCGGCTCTCCTCACCTCGTGCGCCGGAGCTGGGTGCAGCGCCCACGCACGAGCGCCTGAGACTCAGAGACCGACGATGTCGTCCGGTCGCACGGGCACGCGCGCCAGCTCCCGGCCCGTCGCCGCGCGCAGCGCCGACACGACCGCGGCGGTCGAGACGACGGTCGGCGGCTCGCCGACGCCCTTCACGCCGTAGGGCGCGTCCGGCTCCGCGTCCTCGACGAGCTCCGACGCAACCGGCGGCATGTCGAGCGTCGTCGGGATGAGGTAATCCGTGAAGCTCGCGTTCGTGATCAGGCCGTCGCGCGTCTGGATCTCCTCCATCAGCGCGAGCCCGAGACCCTGCGCCGTACCGCCTTCGATCTGTCCCTCGACCGCGCTCGGATTCACGGCGCGGCCGACGTCCTGCACCGTGCCGATCCAGACGACCCGCGTGAGACCGAGCTCGACGTCCACCTCGGCGACGACGCGCATCGCCGCGCACGCATACGCGACGTGCGCGCGCTCGCCGGTGACCTGACCCGTCTCCGGATCGAGCGGCGTCGTGCGCGGATGGCGGTAGGTGCGCTCGAGGTCGACATCGCTGCCGGTCCGCCGATGCTCCGCGAGCGCGTCGCGGCACGCGAGCTGGACGGCCCCCGCCGCCATCCACGTCATCCGGGACGCAGAGGCAGACCCGGCCGACCCGACGGCCGAGGTCGTCGCCGCCGCGAGCACGACATCCTCCGTCTCGAGCTCGGTGCGCGCCGTCTGGAGGATCACGTTCGCGACTCCCTGGCCCACTTCGGCCGCCGCGCAGTGCACCTCGGCCGAGAGCTCGCCGTCCGCGGTGCGATGGAGACGGACGCGCGCCGCCGTGTAGTCGTCGAAGCCCTCGGAGTAGCCGATGTTCTTGAACCCGACGGCGAAGCCGACGCCGCGGCGCACACCTTCCCCGCGCGTCGTGTTGCCGGAGCCCCCGGGCAGACGCAGCGGATCGCGCGGCAGCTCCTCCGGCTCGGGCGGCGTCAGCGCGGCGCACCGGCGGATGACCTCGGCGACCGGAAGCTTCCCCGCGATCACCTGGCCCGTCGGCATCACGTCGCCGGACTCGAGGGCGTTCAGCAGCCGCAGCTCCACCGGGTCGATGTCGAGCGCAGCGGCGAGCTTGTCCATCTGCGCCTCGTGCGCGAAGCAGCTCTGCACCGCGCCGAACCCGCGCATCGCGCCGCACGGCGGATTGTTCGTGTACACACACAGGCTCTCGACCAGCGCGTTGTCCACCTTGTACGGGCCGCACGCGAACGACGCCGCGTTCGACGTCACGGCCGTGGAGCTCGACGCATACGCACCGCCGTCGAGCAGTACGCGGACGCGGACGCACACGAGTCGCCCTTCGCGCGTCGCGCGATGCTCGGACAAGATCCGCGCGGGATGGCGATGGATGTGGCCGACGAACGACTCCTCGCGCGAGTACACGATCTTCACCGGCCGGTTCGTGTGCAGCGCGAGCATGGAACCGTGGATCTGCATCGACAGGTCCTCGCGTCCGCCGAACGCGCCACCGACTCCGGCAAGGCGGATGCGCACCTGCCCGGGCGCAACGCCGAGACACGGCGCGCCCTGGTCGCGGTCGACGTGCAGCCACTGGGTCGCGACGTAGACGTCGACGCCGCCCTCGCCGTCCGGCACCGCGAGGCCGGACTCCGGCCCGAGGAACGCCTGGTCCTGGATCCCGACGTCGTACACGCCCGAAACGGACACGTCGCCCCGTGCGTCCGGGTCGCCGTGACGGATCACGAGCGAACGCACGACGTTCGGTCGCTCGTCATCGCGGTACCCGCGACCCATCGTCGGCCGATCCGGGTGCAGCGGCGCCTGTTCGGTCGCGCGCTCGGGATCGACGATCGGCTCGAGCAGCTCGTACTCGACTCGAACCTGCTCCGCCGCCCGACGCGCCTGTTCGGGATGCTCGGCCGCGACGAGCGCGACCGGCTCGCCGAAGTAGCGCACACGGTCGATCGCGAGCACCGGCTGGTCGCGGAACTCGAGCCCGTAGAGCTTCTCGCCGGGGACGTCGTCGTGCGTGAGCACCGCGTGCACGCCGGGCATCGTCAGCGCGCGCGACGTGTCGATCCCGACGATGCGCGCGTGCGCCTGCGGGCTGCGGACGGTGTGGCCCCAGAGCATCCCCGCCGCGTGCAGGTCGCTCGAGTACGCGAACTCGCCCGTGACCTTCGGGACGGCGTCGGACCGGCGCGACACCTCGCCGATGCGGCCGAGGACGACCTCTCGCGCGGGAGCGCTCATCGCGAGGCCGCGAGGCGCACGGCGTCGAAGATCTTCGCGTAGCCGGTGCAGCGGCAGAGGTTGCCGGAGAGCGCCTCCCGCAGCTCGTCCTCCGACGGATCAGCGTTGCGCGCGAGCAGGTCGGCCGTCGCGACCACGAAGCCCGGCGTGCAGAAGCCGCACTGCACCGCACCGGTTTCGGCGAACGCCTCCTGCACTCGGTGGAGGTTGCCGTCCTCTGCGAGGCCTTCGACGGTGACGACGTCGTGTCCCTGCGCCTGGGCGGCGAGGACGAGACAGGAACAGACGAGCTTGCCGTCCAACATCACGGAGCACGAGCCACACTCGCCCTGCTCACATGCGTTCTTCGAGCCCGGCAGGCCGAGCCTCTCGCGCAAAGCGAACAGCAGGCTCTCGCCCTCCCACACCTCGAGCTCGCGAGGCTCGCCGTTGACCCGAAGCTCGATGTTCATGCGAGGCAGCGTTCGAGCGCGCGCTTCGTCAGGACGCGCAACGCGTGGCGCCGGTACTCAGCAGTGCCGCGGACGTCGTCGATCGGGCTCGCCGCGTCGGCAACGCGCTCGGGGAGCGTGTGCACGTCGTCCGTCGAGGCGCGCACGAGCGTCGGGACCGGCCCCGCGGATCCGAACGCGGCGTGGACGTCGCCGTCGACACGCAACGCCAGCGAGACGACGGAGATCACCATCGCGTTCCGCGGGCCGATCTTCATGAACGTCTCCCGTCCCGAGACCGGCTTCACGTGCACGCCGGCGATGAGCTCGTCGTCCGACATCGCATTGCGCTTCGGCCCGACGATGAACTCGTGCAGCGGCACGACGCGCTCGCCGCGCAGGCTGACGAGCTTCACCTGCGCGTCGCCGACGAGCAGCGGCGGGATCGCGTCACCGGCAGGCGACGCGGTGCCGAGGTTGCCGCCGATCGTCCCGCGGTTGCGGATCTGCGGCCCGCCGACCGTTCGCGACGCCTCGGCGAGCGCCGGGAGCAACTCCGACAGCGGCGGCTCCATCGCCTCCGTGTACGTGAGGCCCGCCCCGAGCCACACGGTCCCGTTCTCGCGCGACCACCCGCGGAGCTCCTCGACCTCGTTGAGGTTCAGCAGCGTCGGCGGCCGGCCGCGGTCGAAGTTCAGCTCGACCATCACGTCCGTCCCGCCCTGAATCGGCACCGCGTC
Organism: Actinomycetota bacterium; assembly: GCA_005884945.1. Taxonomy (GTDB): domain Bacteria; phylum Actinomycetota; class Thermoleophilia; order Gaiellales; family Gaiellaceae; genus 3-1-20CM-4-69-9. Next base: position 7,192 of record VAYM01000153.1, read on the forward strand.
GGGTCGCTCGGCCTTCAGGAGAAGCGCTGCTTCGAGCGAGCGGGGGCTCAGCACATCCACGGCGCGAAGCGTACTCGGCGGTCGTGAGAGGATCGAAGGGCGCATGGCCGACCTCGCACGCCGTCTCGCAGTCGCCCGCGGCGACGAGCCTGCCGACGTCGTCGTGCGCGGCGGCCGCGTGCTGTCGGTGTTCACGCGCGAGTGGCTCGAGACAGACGTTGCGATCGCGGACGGCTGGATCGCCGGTCTCGGCGACTACGAGGGACGCGAGACCGTCGACGCAAGCGAGAGGTACGTCGTCCCCGGATTCATCGACGCGCACATGCACCTCGAGTCGTCGAAGCTGCTGCCGGACGAGTTCGCGCGGCTCGTCCTCCCGCTCGGGACGACGGCGGTGGTGGCGGATCCGCACGAGATCGCCAACGTGCTCGGCACGGACGGCGTGCACTGGCTGCTGGACGCCTCGGCCGAGATCCCGCTCGACGTGTACTTCATGGCGTCGTCGTGCGTGCCCGCGTCGTCGTTCGAGTCGCCGCGCCGCTCACTGACCGTCGGCGACCTCGAAGGGTTGTTGCGCCGCCGGCGCGTGATCGGCCTCGCGGAGATGATGAACTTCCCCGGCGTCGTCGCCGGCGACGAGTCGGAGCTCGCGAAGCTCGCGCTCGCGACGCATGTCGACGGTCACGCGCCGGGCGTGCTGGGGCGCGCTCTCCAGGCCTACGCGGCCGCGGGCATTCGCTCGGACCACGAGGCGTCGAGCGTCGAGGAAGGGCGCGAGCGGTTGCGCGTTGGGATGTGGCTCCTCATTCGCGAAGCGTCGGCGGCTCGCAACCTGGGGACGTTGCTTCCGCTCGTGCAGGAGTACGGGCCGCGCCGGATCGCCTTCTGCACCGACGACCGCGAGCCGGAGCACATCGCAGACGACGGGCACATCAACTCGATGGTGCGCGACGCGGTCGCGTTCGGCATCCCGCCCGAGGACGCGCTCGTCTGCGCGACGCTCAGAGCGCTTCCTCCCGGAGCTGGTGCTGAAGCGCGGACGGCCGGTCGGCGAGATTCCCTCCGCGCCCGTTCCGGAGTGGGTCAAGCACACGATCCGAATCGGCGCGCTCGGCCCGGAGATGTTCCGGATTCCGTGGGAAGGCGGCGCGGCGCGCGTGATCGGCCTCGTCCCGGGTCAGATCATCACGGAGTCGCTGGCCGACGAGCCCGGGCAGGGTCGCGGCGAGGCGGTCGCCGATCCGGAGCGCGACCTGGCGAAGATCGCCGTGATCGAGCGCCATCTGGGCACCGGGCGGATCGGGCTCGGCTTCGTGCGCGGCTTCGGATTGCGGCGCGGAGCGCTCGCGACGACGCTCTCGCACGACGCGCACAACGTCGTCATCGTCGGCGTGGATGACACGTCGATGGCGTTCGCGGTGCGCAGGCTGGCGAACATCGGCGGCGGGATCGTCGTCGTGGACGGCGCGCACACGCTTGCGGAGCTGCCGCTTCCCGTCGCGGGCATCCTGTCCGACCGGCCGCTCGCGGACGTGGTCGCGGGGAGTCGCGCGATCGTCGCCGCTGCGGCGGAGCTGGGATCGACGATCGAGGCACCGTTTCAGCTGCTCGCGTTCCTCGCGCTGTCGGTGATCCCGAGCCTGAAGATCACGGACCGCGGGCTCCTCGACGTCGACCGGTTCGAGCTCGTGCCGCTGCAGGCGTGAGCACGCTCTTCGTCAACGCCTACGTCGTCACGATGGACGACGACGGCACGGAGCACGACAACGGCTGGCTGCTGGTCGACGACGGCCATGTCCGCGCGGTCGGGGCCGGTGCGCGTCCCGACGCCGACGCGGTCGTCGACCTCGGCGGCGCGGTCGTCACCCCGGGCCTGGTGAACACGCACCACCATCTGTGGCAGAACCTCACGCGCGCCCGTGCGCAAGAGGCGAACCTCTTCGAGTGGCTGAAGACGCTCTACCCGGTCTGGGCGGCGATCGACGAGGAGGCGGAGTACGCGGCGGCACGCGCGGGTCTGGCCGAGCTCGCGCTGTCGGGGTGCACGACGGTCTTCGACCACCACTACCTCTTCCCGCCGGGAAAGGCCGGCCTGCTCGAAGCGGAGATCCGTGCCGCGCGCGAGCTCGGCGTGCGCATCGTCGCCTCGCGCGGCTCGATGGACCTCGGCGAGTCCGACGGCGGACTGCCGCCCGACTCCGTGATCGAGGACAGGGACGAGATCCTGGCTGCGACCGAGGCCGCAGCCTCGCTCGCCGACGGAGCGATGGTGCAGGTTGCGGTAGCGCCGTGCTCGCCGTTCTCCGTCACGAGCGACCTGATGCGCGAGTCGGCCGACCTCGCGCGCCGGCTCGGGCTGCGGCTGCACACGCACCTCGCGGAGACGTCCGAGGAAGAGGGCTTCGCGCTCGACCGGTTCGGCTGCTCGCCGGTCGAGTACGTCGAGTCGCTGGGGTGGCTCGCCGGGGACGTGTGGTGCGCGCACTGCGTGCACCTGTCCGACGCGGACGTGGCGAAGTTCGGCAAGCACGACGTCGGCGTCGCGCACTGTCCGACCTCGAACATGCGCCTCGGAGCGGGGATCGCACGCGTGCGCGACCTGCTCGACGCGGGCGTGCGCGTCGGGCTCGGCGTCGACGGGTCCGCGTCGAACGAGCGAGGCGATCTCTTCCTCGAGGTGAAGCAGGCGCTGCTCGTAGCGCGCGCGCGCGGAGGGCCCACCGCGCTGACGGCGCGTGACGCGCTGCGACTGGGCACGCGAGGCGGCGCGGCCGTGCTCGGCCTGGACGACATCGGGGCGCTCTCGCCGGGAAAGCGGGCCGACTTCGCCGTCTGGTCGACCGGCGGGCTCGAGCTCGGCGGCGCCGCCGATCCGATCGCCGGGCTCGTCCTCTCGGGCCCGCACCGCGTCGATCGCCTCTATGTCGCGGGCCACGAGGTCGTGCACGACGGCAGGCTCACCCGCGCGGACGAGGACGAGATCGCGCGGGAACATCGTGTCCAAGCGAGAAGATTCGCGCCGTGAGCGTCTCGGTCTCCACGCACGTGCTCGACGTCGAGCGTGGCCGCCCCGCAAGCGGCGTCCCGGTCGAGCTGTACCGCGGCGACGAGCGCGTCGGCGGCGGCGCGACCGACTCGGACGGCCGGATCTCTCCGCTCGCCTCTGACCTCGACGCCGGGGTCTACCGTCTCGTCTTCGCGCCGGAGTCGCCGTTCTTCCGCCGCGTCGAGCTCGCCCTGTCGCTCGAGGACGGCCACTACCACGTCCCGCTCCTCGTCTCGTCCTACGCGTGCACGACCTACCGCGGCAGCTGAGCGACGAGGAGCTCGCGGAGCTCTTCGAGGGAAAGACGGCACTCGTCGCGCACCTGGCCGAGCACGCGAACCCGCTCGAAGCGGCGGACGAGGTGATCGCCGGTCTGACGGAGGCCGAGAAGCTCGAGGCGCTGAACGCGCACCCCGCGATCGGCGCGCGGAAGCTGTCTGCCCGATCCGCGGCGGAACAGGGAACGGACGACGATCCCGAGACGCTCGCCGAGCTCGAGCGGCTCAACCGCGAGTACGAGCAGCGCTTCGGCTTCCGCTTCGTCGTCTTCGTGAACCGCCGCCCGAAGTCGGAGATAGTCCCGATCCTGCGCGAGCGGCTCGAACGTTCGCGCGCGGAGGAGCTCGACACCGCGCTGCGCGAGCTCGTCGCGATCGCGCGCGACCGCTGGGAGCACTAGTGCTGGCGATGGACGCATATACGAACGGCTGGCTCGACCTGCTCGTGCGCTGGCTGCACGTGATCGCCGCGATCGCATGGATCGGCTCGTCCTTCTACTTCATCGCCCTCGACAACCACCTACGACCGCCGAAGGATCCGCGCGACGCGGACGAAGGCGTCGGCGGCGAGGCGTGGGAGGTCCACGGCGGCGGCTTCTACCGCGTCCACAAGTACCGGGTCGCGCCGCCGAAGCTCCCCGAGGAGCTCCTCTGGTTCAAGTGGGAGGCGTACACGACCTGGCTCAGCGGCTTCGCGCTGCTCGTCGTCCTCTACTACGTCAACGCGAACACGTACCTGATCGACAAGAGCGTCGCCGACCTGTCCCAATGGGAGGCGATCGCGATCAGCGTCGCCCTGCTTGCCGCCGCGTGGGTGGTCTACGACGTCCTGTGCCGGGTGCTCGGCCGGAACGAGCTGCTGCTCGCAGCCGCGCTGCTCGCGTTCGTCACGCTGAGCGCGTGGGGCGCGGGCCACCTGTTCAGCGGACGCGGCGCGTACATCCAGGTCGGCGCGATGGTGGGGACGATGATGGCCGGCAACGTCTTCTTCGTGATCATCCCCGCGCACTGGGAGCTCGTGCGTGCGAAGGAGGCCGGTCGCGAGCCGGACCCGGCGCCCGGCCTCCGCGGCAAGCAGCGCTCGGTGCACAACAACTACCTGACGCTGCCGGTGCTGTTCACGATGATCAGCAACCACTTTCCGTTCACGTACGGCCATTCGCATGCGTGGCTGATCCTCGTCGCGCTGATGGTGATCGGCGCGTGGGTGCGCCACTTCTTCAACCTGCGGCACACCGGTCGCAACGCATGGTGGATTCCGGTCACCGCGGCGATGGGGATCGCGCTCGTCGCAGTCCTGATCCGGCCGCAGGAGAACAAGGCAAGCACGTCAGGCCCGCCGGTCGCGTTCGCGCAGGTGCGGGCGATCGTCGCGCAGCGCTGCGCCGTGTGCCATTCCGCGCATCCCACGTACTCCGGAATCGACACCGCCCCGAAAGGCGTGGAGCTCGACACCCCGACCGAGATCCGGCAGCTCGCCCCGCGAATCAAGCAGCAGGCAATCGACTCGAAGGCGATGCCGCTGTCGAACGTGACGAAGATGACGCAGGCCGAACGCGACCTCCTCGCACGCTGGATCGCCCAAGGCGCGAAGATTCCCTAGCCGTGCTCGAGATCGTCTCCAACGAGCTCCGCTTCGTCGCGCGCTTCGACGAGGAGCTCGCGCCGCAGACGGTGGCAGCCTTCCGCGCGATCCTACCCTTCGAGGAGAGGATCATCCATTGCCGCTGGAGCGGAGAGTCGAACTGGATCCCGTGGGGCGACCGCGACCTCGGCATCGGACCCGAGAACGCGACGTCGTATCCCCATCCCGGCGAGCTGGCGTTGTACCCCGGCGGACAGAGCGAGACGGAGCTGCTGTTCCCCTACGGCTACTGCTCGTTCGCGTCGAAGGCGGGCCACTTGTGGGCAAACCACTTCGCAACGCTGGTGGAAGGACAGGAGCACCTGAAGGAGCTCGGTCGTCGCACCCTCTGGGAGGGAGCGCAACCCATCTCGTTCCGAGAGACTTAACGCTCCTCGCGCACGTACGGCTGGCCGAGCGCCGACGGCGCGCCGAAGCGCAAACGCGCGGCGCGCGACGAGACCAGCACGAGCGCGAGCACCGTCATCACGTACGGCAACGACTGCGCGAGCTCCGGCGGCGGCGCCCAGGAGTACTTCTGCAACGCGAACGGCAGGTAGGTGAACGCGCCGAAGAAGTACGCGCCGACGAGACAGAGCGTCGGCCGCCAGAAGGCGAAGATCACGAGCGCGATCGCGATCCAGCCGGCGCCCTGCGTCAGCCCAGCCAGCCACTGCGGCGTGATCGACAGGCTGAACGTCGCGCCGCCGATTCCGGCAAACGCGCCCCCGACCAGCGTGTGCGCGTACCGGTAGCCGGCGACGTCGATGCCCATCGCGTCCGCAGCCGCCGGCGATTCGCCGACCGCGCGCAGGTTGAGGCCGACGCGCGTCCGCGTGAGGTACAGCGCGACGAGGACGACGCACACCCACGACGCGTAGACGAGCGCCGACTGGCCGAACAGAATGGGCCCGACGGCGTTGATGTCCTGCCAGGACTTCGGGAAGATCGCCTGAAACTGGTGCCGCGCCGGCGACCGGGCCAGGTTCAGGTCGTTGCCGAGGTACGACGACAGCCCCGCGACGCCCGCGAAGATCGTGAGGGCGAGCCCCGACACGATCTGGTTCGCGCGCAAGGTGATCACGAGGAAGGCGTGGATCGCCGCCATCGCGGCTCCGGCCAGCGCGGCGACGGCGATTGCGCCGACGAGCGCGAGCGGCGACGTGACGTGGAAGCGCTGCACCGCCCAGAAGCCCATGACGGCGCCGACCAGCATCATCCCTTCGACACCGAGGTTGAGGACGCCCGATCGTTCAGCGAGCAGCTCGCCGAGCGCGGCGTACAGCAGCGGCGTCCCGTAAGCGATCCCCTGCGCGATCACGACGACGAGCAGGCTGTTGTTCACTGCGTCGCCGGTGCTGCCGTCGAAGGCCGCCGCTCGAAGCGGATGCGGTAGCGGACGAAGAGCTCGCCGCCGAGGACGCAGAACAGGATCAGCCCCTGCAGGACGCCGACGAGCCCGTTCGGGAAGTCGGCGCCCTGCAGCGTGTAGCCGGCGTTCTGCAGTCCACCGAGCAGGAAGGCGACGACGACGACCGCGAACGGGTTGTAGCGGGCGAGCGCCGCGACGACGATCCCGGTGTAGCCGTAGTTCGCCTGTGTCAGGCCGCGCGGGTCGAGCTGATGCCGGAAGTCGCCGTCCTGGCTCGCGCCGCCGAGCCCGGCGACCGCCCCCGACAGGAGCATGACCGCGAGAATCTTCCGCCGGGTCCGCATCCCTGCGTAGCGGCCCGCGCGCGCGGAGTCGCCGATCACCTGCACCTCGAACCCGAAGCGCGTGCGCGAGTAGAGGAACCAGAGGCCGACGGCAACGCCGATGGCGACGAGGAAGCCGAGCGGCAGCACGAGCCCGTGGATCGTCCAGCTCGACCACGTTGCGGCGTCCGGCAGCTGCTTCCCCTGCGGGAAGACGCTCGCGTTGAATCCTTTGGTCTCGCGCAGGTACGAGTGGCTGTCGAAGATGAGGTAGTCGATGACGAGCGCCATCACGTAGTTGAGCATCAGCGACGTGATGATCTCGTTGGTCGAGAAGAACGCGCGCAGGACGCCCGGGATCGCCGCGAGCAGAGCACCCCCCGCCGAGCCGGCGAGGATCATCACTGCGATCGTGACCGGGGAGGGCGCACCCCCGAGCAGAAGTCCCATCGTCGCGCCGGTGATCGCGCCCGCATAGAGCTGCCCCTCGGCGCCGATGTTGAAGAGGTTCATGCGGAAGGCGACGGCGGCCGCGAGCCCGGTAAAGGCGAGCGGCGTCGCAGAGACCACCGTCTCCGTCAGCGCGCCGTTTGCGAGGAACGCCGCGTCGAACAGGCGCCGGAACGAATGCAGCGGCGGATGGTGCGTCGCAAGGAGGATCACGGTCGCGACGACGAACGCGACGACGAGCGACAGGAGCGGTACCACCAGCATCAACCAACGCGGTTGCGCGAGCCGCCGTTCGATCCGCATCAGCCGTGCTCCTCTCCGCCGGCCATCAACAGGCCGAGCTCCTCGGCCGTCGCGGTCGCCGCATCGCGCTCGCCGACGATCGCCCCTTCGTACATGACGAGGATCCGGTCCGCGAGCGCGAAGATCTCGTCGAGGTCCTCGCTGATCAGCAGCACGCCGACGCCCTGGGCGGCAGCGTCGCGAAGGTACGTGTGCACCGTCTCGATCGCCGCGACGTCGAGCCCGCGCGTCGGCGACGCCGCCACGACGACGGACGGCTCACCGGAGAACTCACGCGCGAGCACGACCTTCTGGAGATTGCCGCCGGAGAGCTGTCGGGCGGGGACGTCAGGGCTTGTCGCGCGCACGTCGTGGTTGTGCATCAGCCGTTGGGCGAGCTCGCGAATTCGTCCGAGCAGGAGAAGCGGCCCGCGCGAGGCGGGCGGGCTCCGGTACGACTTGAGCACGAGGTTCGACGCGATGCTGAGCCCGGGCGCAACGCCGGTTCCGAGCCGGTCCTCCGGCACGTAGGCAATGCGCGTGGCGATGGCGTGGCGTGGGTCGCCGCTCTGGAGAAGCCGTCCGTTCGCGCGGATCGACCCGCTCGTCGCCCGGCGCATCCCGGCGACGGTCTCCGCGAGCTCGCGCTGACCGTTTCCGGCGACGCCCGCAATCGCGACGATCTCGCCGGCGCACAACGCGAACGAGACGTCCGCGAGCGCTGCTCTGCCGCGATCCCCGTCTCCGGAGACGTGCTCGAGCACGAGCACGGGATCGCCCGCGCGCCGGCCGTCGTCCTCGCGCCGGCCGAGCTCGATCTCGCGTCCGACCATCATCGCGGCGAGGGAGCGGCGCGTCGCCTCCGCCGCGTGGACCGTTGCCACCGATCGACCGCGCCGCAACACGGTCACGCGGTCGGCGACGGCCTTCACCTCGTGCAGCTTGTGCGAGATGAAGATGACGGTGCGTCCGTCGTCCGCCATGGCGCGAATCGTCTCGAAGAGCGCGTCCGCCTCCTGCGGTGTCAGCACTGCAGTCGGCTCGTCGAGAATGAGGATCCGCGCGTCGCGATAGAGCGCCTTCACGATCTCGACGCGCTGCTGCTCGCCGAGCGAGAGCTGCCAGATCCGGGCGCGCGGATCGAGGGCGAGGCCGAAGCGTTTCGACAGCTCCGCCACCCGTCGCTCGATCGTCCGTTGGTGCAGGAGGAAGCTGCGTCCGACGTCGCGGTGATCGCCGAGCACGATGTTCTCCGCGACGGTGAACGGCGAGACGAGCCGGAAGTGCTGGTGCACCATCGCGATTCCCGCGTCGAGCGCGTCGCGCGGCGAGTGAAACTCTCGCGGCTCGCCGAACAGCACGACCTCGCCCTCGTCGGCGCGGTAGAGCCCGGTCAAGATGTTCGAGAGTGTCGTCTTGCCCGCGCCGTTTTCCCCGAGCAGCGCGTGCACCTCGCCCTCCGCGGCCTCGAAGTCGACGTGGTCGTTCGCGACCACGCCGGGAAAGCGTTTCGTGATCCCCCGCAGCGCGACCGCCGAGTGCATGGCAGGAGTGATGGGCGGGGAAGCCTCGCCGACCTCCCCGCCCAACGGATCAGCCCTTCGGACTGCCGATCACGCCTTTCACGAGCCAGTTCATCGCGTAGAGCTGGTGCACGGATAGCTTCTGGCCCTTCTTGACGCGGAGCTTGCCCGACTGGTCGTGCAGCGGTCCCGCGAACTCGTAGAACTTGTGGCTCATCAGCGCGGCCTTCTTCGCCGCGATCGCCCTCTTCGTCTTCGCGGACACCTTCTTGCCGTAGGGCGCGAGCCCGACGAGGTGGTCGTTGAGGCTGCCGTAGTAGAAGCCCGACTTCCACGTGCCGTTCATCGCGGCCTTCACCCGGCGCAGATAGTACGGCCCCCAGTTGTAGATCGCCGCGGTGAGCCACTGCTTGGGCGCGAACGTCTGCGCGTTGGAGTCGTAGCCGACCCAGGGCACGCCCTTCGATTCGGCGAACTCGCCGGTCGCGGGGCTGTCGACGTTCTGGCCGAGGACGTCACAGCCGGCGGAGACGAGCGCCTGCGCCGCCTTCTTCTCCTTGCTCAGGTCGAGCCAGGAGTTCGTCCAGATCAGCCTGACCTTCGCCCCGGGATGCGTCGCCTGGGCCCCGAGCGCGAACGCGTTCGCGTGCCGGATCACTTCCGGGATCGCGAATGGGACCACATAGCCGATCACGCCCTTCTTCGACGCGGCACCTGCAGCCATTCCGGACAGGTAGATCGCGTCTTCGGCGGCACCGAAGTATTCAGCGAGGTTCTTCGACAACGCCGTGCCGGTCGCCTGTTCGAAGTCGACATCCGGATGCTTCTTGGCTTCCGACACCATGCAGTCCTGGAAGCCGAACGACGTCGCGAAGATGAGCTTGTTGCCGTCACGGACGAGGCTCTCGATCACCTGACACGTCTGCGGGCCCTCCGGGACGAGCTCCTTGTACGTTGTCTCCACTTTCGAGCCGAGGTGTTTCTGGACGTAGAGCCGTCCCTGATCGTGCGCCTGCGACCAACCGTGGTCGTCGTGCGGTCCGACGTAGATCCATGCAGCCTTGAACGTCGCAGCCTGCTTGTGCGACCTCGCCGAGCCGGCGGCGACACCGAGCGCGAGAACCGCGACACCGGCGAACGCGAGCACGGGCAGGACGAGGGCGAGCTTCCTCCCTCTTGTCATCGTCTCCTCTCTCCTCCGGGGGTCGTGCGCGAAGCGACTCGACTATAGGGCGGTGGGACGACGCTGACTAGGGCAACCGTGCGAGGGCGCCCGCGAGGACCTCGACGGCGAGAGCGATGTCCTCCGGACTGGAGTTTTCGTCCGGCGAGTGGCTGACTCCGCCGTTCAGGCTGCGGACGAAGAGCATCGCGGTCGGCACCCCGGCGTTCGCCAGAACGGCCGCGTCGTGGCCGGCTCCCGAGCGGAGCTCGACGACCGGCAGGCCGCGAGCCTCGACCTCCGCCCGCAGCGCCGCAAGGGGGGCCGCGGCCATCGGCACCGGCTCGAGCTCGAACAGCGGCTCGAGCCCCAGCTCCGCGACGAGCCGGTCGAGACGCGGGCGGTCGGGAGCTCTCGCGTCCACGGAAAGCCTGACCCGCGACGGGATCACGTTTGCGACGCCGGGCTCCACCTCGAGGCGGCCGACGGTCGCGACTGCGCCCTCGATGGCGCGCGCCCTATTGCGAACGTGGAGGACGTACTCGACCGCAGCGACGAGCGCATCGTGGCGCGCCGACATCGGAACCGTCCCCGCGTGCCCCGCGACGCCCTCGAAGACGCGCTCGGCGCGAACCATCCCTGTGATCCCGGTCACGATTCCGAGCGGCGCTCCCGCCTGCTCGAGCACGGGGCCCTGCTCGATGTGCAGCTCGAGGAACGTCGGCGGACGCTCGCCCCGGACGACGAATGCCTCGCTGCCGGTGCAGCCGCGCTCCTCGTCACGGAAGGCGACGACGGCCCCACGGCCCACGCGCTCGACCGCCTCGATTCCGGCAACGACGCCGAGTGCGCCGTCGTACTTGCCCCCGTTCGGAATCGAGTCGAGATGCGAGCCGGCCCACACGTCCGGGGACGCCGTCTTCCCGATCAGATTGCCGGCCGCGTCGACCTCGACGGCGAGCCCCGCCTCTTCCATCCAGCCGGCGGCGAGCTCGTGCGCACGATCCTCCTCCGCGCTCCCGCCGGGGCGGTTCGCCCCCTCGCCGCCTCCGATCTCGTAGAGCTCGTCGAGTCGCTCGAGAATCCGCACGCCGCGCATCATCGCCCGGCCGCGACGCAGGTTGCGCAAGCTGGTCTGACCTGTCCGGTCTGACTGGTCAGGTCTGTCTGGTTTGGCTAGTCAGGTCAGACCGGTCACAACGAATGTGCGCCGAGTCGGTGTCGAGTTAGAGGCCGAACGGGTTGAACGGCTTCGGTGACGTCGAAACGAGCACGCTCTTCGTCTCGAGGTAGAGGTCAAGCGTCTCGAGCCCGAGCTCGCGGCCGAACCCCGACTGCTTGTAGCCGCCGAAGGGGATCCCGGGGAACGCCGTGTAGGGCGTGTTGATCCCGATCTGACCGGCCTTGATCCGAGATGCGAGGCGATGGCCGCGCGCGGGATCGCCCGTCCAGACCGTGGCGAAGAGCCCGTACTTCGTGTCGTTCGCGATCCGGATCGCATCCTTCTCGTCCTCGAACGGAATGACCGTGACGACGGGACCGAAGATCTCCTCCTGCGCGACGACCATGCGGTTGTCCACGTTGGCCAGCACGGTCGGCGGGTAAAACGCGCCCCTCCCGTTGTCCGGCTCACCGCCGGTCACGACTTCGGCGCCCTCGCCGCGTCCCGTCTCGACGAAGGCATGGACCTTGTCCCGGTGCGTCGCCGAGACGAGCGAGCCCATCTGGGTCTCCGCGTCGAGCGGATCGCCGACGCGGAGCGATTGCGCATGCTGCGCAAATTGCGAGACGAAGTCGTCGTACGCCGACCGCTCGACGAGGACGCGCGAGCGGGCTTCGCAGCTCTGACCGGCGGAGTAGTAGATCGACCACACGGAGCTCGGAATCGCATCCGCAAGGTTCGCATCGGCGAAAACGATGCTCGGACTCTTCCCGCCGAGCTCGAGCGACACGCGCTTCACCGTCTCGGCGCAGAGACGCATGATCTCGCCGCCCGTCTGGGTCGAACCCGTGAACGCAACCTTGTCGACGTCCGAATGCCTCACGAGATGCGCGCCGGTGCTCGGGCCGTCTCCGGGAACGACGTTGATCACGCCTTCCGGAAAGCCGGCGTCCGCAGCGAGCTCCGCAATCCGCAACGCCGTCAGCGGCGTCGCGGGATCCGGCTTCAGCACGACAGTGCACCCCGCGGCAAGTGCGGGCGCGAGCTTCCACGTGGCCATCATCAGCGGGTAGTTCCAGGGAACGATCTGGCCGGCGACGCCGACGGGCTCCTTCAGCGAATAGAAGAGGAGCGAGCCGCCGACCGGGTTCGAACGTCCCGCGATCGAAGCTATCGCCGAGGCGTAGAAGCGGTAGTTCTCGATGCTCTGCGCGAGCTCGGCCTTCACGGACGAGATCGCCTTGCCGACGTTCCGCGCCTCGAGCTCCGCGAGCTCCTTGCGATTCGTTTGGATCGCGTCCGCAAGTGCCTGCAGGAGACGCGAGCGCTCGTTCGGCGGCGTCTTCCCCCACGGCCCGCCGAGCGCAGCGCGCGCCGCCTCGACGGCACGGTCGACATCGGCCGGTCCCGCCATCGCCGCGCGCGCGAGCGGGTCGCCCGTCGCAGGCTCCGTCAGCTCGCGGATTTCACCTGAGGCGGGCTCGACCGCCGCACCGTTGATGAACAGCCCGTATTCACGCTCGGTCGCGACGGCCATCGGCGCGGACGATAGCGAGTTTCCAGCGCGTCGCAGCCGGGCACGCCGTCGCTATGCACGTAGAGGCTCCACGCGTCCCGGACCGGGACGCGCTCGTCGCACTCCTACGGGAGGACGGCTTGGACGCGCGTCCCGTCGACGAGCTCGGCATCGAGGTCACAGGCGACGGCGACGTCTTCGCCGACCTCGAGAGGTGGATCGCACAAGCCGCGATCCCGCTCGTCCCGGAGTCGGTCGACGGCACGATCTACGTGCGGCCGCCCGCGAGTTGAGAGCGGCGGCGCGGCCGAAACCGCACCGCCGCGTTCCGCTCAGGGCGAAGTGATCGAGCCGAACAGACCCTCGGACTCGTCGTCGGGGCCCGCAGTGAAGAACAGCGTGTTCGTCGGCCCGTTCGCTGTTGCGCCGTGGCCGAACTGCAACGCCCAGAGGCCGTCGATCGAAAGGGACTTCCCGTCAGACGTCCGCAGCTCGCCGCGGTGGACGAACTGGCCGCTCGACAACTCGTGGTACGCGTTGATCTGTCCGTCGCCGAAGTTGCCGACGAGCAGATCCCCGCTGAAGCGGCCGAAGTTCGACGGCGCCCACGCGAGCCCCCACGGCGCGTTCAGCTGACCGTGCTGCGCCACGCGCGCGAGCAAATTCCCCGAAAGGTCGTACGCGTCGACGAACCCGAGACCCTGGCCGTGCAGCTCGTCTCCTGAGTCCGGGCTTTCCTTCTTCGCGTACGTGACGAAGACGCGTGAGCCGATCGTCTGGATTCCGAACGGCGCGTAGTCGGACGGAATCGACGGATCGACGAACCCGGAGTTCTGCACGAGCGAGAACGTGCTGCTGTCGAACACGTCGACGTGCTGGTTGTGGAAGTCGGTTGCATAGAAGCGGTCGCCCGTCGGCGAGATCGCCAGGCCCTTGTAGCTCGCGGCGCGGCCCGTGCCGTCCGCGAGGACAAAGGCGTCGTTCGACGGCGGGTGCCAGCCCAGGATCTGCCCGTCTTCCGTCGCGAACACGAAGATCGCGGGCGCCGTGAGCGACCAGAACACGGTGCCGGTCGGTCCGCCGGGCACGTTGACGACGCGCGACTGCGGCGTGCCGTCTGCCGTGTAGAGCGTCGCCTTGTCGGTGCCGTTGTCCGACACCCACCACGGCGTCGTCGGTCCGGCCGCGAGGCCCCAGCCGTTCATGAGGTTCGGGTCCGCATTCGCGGCGACGCCGAAGTCCGACGTCAGCAGATGAACCGAGTAGCTGTTGTCCGGCGCCGCGGAGGCCGGAACGGCTGCAACGGCGAGCGCGGCGACGATCGCTGTCAGCCAGGCGACGAGCCTGGACGAGCTCGGATGCATGAGTCCCTCCCTTGTTTGCTCCCCGCAGGTACTTCTGCGGCGGGGCGGAAACGGATTTAGGGAAGGTGGACGTCCGGCGGACTGACCGGCCGATCCGGCGTATTCACAGGCAGGGGCAGCGGAGCAGGGACGTCGACGGACGGCGTCGTCACCGACGGCGTCGAGATGGCCGTATCCGGAACGGTGACGGACGGAACGGTCACGGACGGGACGCTGGCGCCCGGAGCCGTGACGTTCGTTCCGGGGGAGCCGGAGGCCGGAGGTGCGGCATCTCTCGGCGCGACGGCCGGCGTGTCCTGAGGCGCACTGCGGGCTGGAGGCGTGCTCGGCTCGGCGGAGCTCGACGGAGCTCCGGAGGAACCGGCGCCGCCGCCAGGGGGAACAGCGGCAGCCGCCGGCGAGCCGCCGCGCCGTACGCCGCTGTGCGTCGCGGAAACCGCTCCCCTCGAGGGCGCGCTCGGCAGCCGACCTGCCGGGGCCGCCGGCGCCCGCTGCCGCATGGAGACGTCCTGATCGCCCGACACCGTCGCGACCGCGGCTCAGTGCGCCGCTGCGCACTTCCGAGCGCTCAAGCCGTTCCGCGAGCGCGCGCCGCGCGCGGAAGACGAGCATCTCGACCGCCGCCTCCGAGTCTCCGGTCGCGGCGGCGATCTCGCGATACGAGAGGCCCTGCCACTCGCGCAGCAGGATCACGGTGCGGTAACGCTCGGGCAGCTGCTCCAACGCCTCGGCCAGGGCAGCCGCCTGGCCCGCATCGTGCTCCGGGGCGGCAACCGCATCCTGGAGCGAATCGAGGTCGCGAACGGTCTCGAGGCGGCCCCGGCGCCACGCGTTCGACTGGCGCGTGCGGCAGACGTTCTGCGCGATCTTGAAGAGCCAGGCAGCCTCGAACTCCGGGCGGATGCCCCGCCGCAGCCCGCGGTACGCGTTGAGAAACGTCGTCTGCACCGCGTCCTCCGCCTCCTCGCGGTTCCGCAGCAGTCCGAGGCAATAGCCGAAGATCCGGTCCGCGTGCCGCGCGTAGAGATCGGCGGCAGCGTCCGCTTCGTTCGGCCGGCCGGCAGAAGGAGCGATCGAGGGGAGGGCGCTCACGGCTTCCTTCTCACATTTAGTCGCTTTTCGACTTTTGACAAGGGGGTGCGGGCGCCCCTGCGGTAAGAGCGCCCGCTGTCGGGGGATCAGTGGAGAAGGCTTGACGGTCGCGCGAGGTAGAAGCCCTGGCCGTAGGCGACCCCGAGCGAGCGGAGGACGGCGAGATCCTCCGGCGACTCGATCCCTTCGGCCGTGATCGTCGCGTCGATTCCTTCGGCGAACCGGACGAGCGAGGATGCGAGCGCTTCCCGCGCGGGATCGCACGAGATGTCGTGCGTGAGTGTGAGGTCGAGCTTCACGATGTCGGGCTCGAGCCGAAGGATGTGCCGCAGGCTTGCGAAGCCCGCGCCGACGTCGTCGATCGCGAGCCGCGCGCCGCAGGCGCGGAGCGGCGCAAGTGCCTCTGCGAGCTCGTCGTAGTCCTCCACCTGCGCGTGCTCGGTGATCTCGATGATCAGCCGGTCGGCAATGCCGAGCACGAGCTCGAAGAAGCGCGGATGCAGCACAGTCGCCGGCGACGCGTTGATCGCGAGTGCGACGTCGGACGGAAACTCCGAGAGGCGCCCGACGGCCGCCTCGATCGCGGCCAGCTCGAGCTCGGCACCGAGACCGACGCTGTTCGCTTCCGCGAACCAGTCGGCGGGCGACCGCATCGGCTCGCGCCAGAAGCGCGCGAGCGCCTCGAGCGAGACGACGCGGTTGTCGGCGAGGTCGAAGACGGGCTGGAACTCGATGTTGACCTCC
>VAYM01000197.1 GCA_005884945.1 Actinomycetota bacterium
ACCGAGAGTGCTCCGTCTCCACGGGCCGCTGCCCACGAAAGGACAGAAGCCGGAGGCCTCTCAGTCGCGCGCGGTTGTAGATGTGATCTGCGGCCAGCATCGGAGGTTCCTGGATGGACACTGGGAAAATCGGCCCCGAGCACGCCGCGACAGTCACCCGAAGGAGTGAATGCTTTGCCCAGCTCTGCAGCGGCCGAGGTGTCAACCCCGGCCGGACCGGGAACCGCGACGACGTAACCGACCGAGGAGGTAGTCGATGGCCGCCACCGCCACGTCCACGCCCGAGAGCGGGACGAAGGACAAGAACTACGACCTGATCACTGTGACCCACCTCTGCCTCGAGCACGTCTGGCGGCTCGATCAGTACGCCCGGGACGCCGAGGGGGACGGAGACCAGGAGCTCGTCACGCTCTTCCGCAAGATGCAGGAACACAGCCGCAAGGGCGCCGAGGAGTGCAAGAAGCTGCTCGCCCGGCGGCTGAGCGAAGACTCCGGGAACTAACCGACCGGCGCCGGCTCGTCGGCGGTCGAAAGGATCTCGCCGCTCGCGAGCACGAATCCGTCGGCGCAGCGCGCCTCGACGAGGCCGTGCTGGAACTGCTCGTCGTAGAGCTCGGCATACCGTCCGCCCTGCGCGACGAGCTCCGAATGAGTGCCCTGCTCGATGACGCGGCCGCGGTCGAGGAAGAAGATGACGTCCGCGGCGAGGATCGTCGAGAGCCGGTGCGCAATCGCGATCGTCGTGCGCCCTGACATCAGCGGCTCGAGCGCCTGCTGGACGAGGCGCTCGCTCACCGTGTCGAGAGCGGAGGTGGCCTCGTCGAGGATGAGGATCCGGGGATCCTTGAGGACGACTCGCGCGATCGCGAGCCGCTGCTTCTCACCGCCCGAGAGCCGATAGCCGCGCTCGCCGACCGGCGTGTCGTAGCCGTCCGGCAGCTCGAGGATCCGCTCGTGGATGAGGGCCGCGCGCGCTGCGGCCTCACGTCTCTTGCGTCACCATGCCGACCAGACGCGCGAGCGAGCTGAGCTTGATGCGGCGAACGTCCATGCCGTCGATCGCGATGGAACCGGTAGTGGCCTCGTACAGGCGCGGCACGAGGTACGAGATCGTCGTCTTGCCCGCACCTGTCGGCCCGACGATCGCGGCGAGCTGGCCCGGGGCGATCTCCAGGTTCACGTCGCGCAGCGTCCAGCCGGTGTCCCTTGCGGCGGCTCCGTTCGTCGTCGGCGCCGCGGGATCACCGTACGTGAAGTGAACACCGCGGAACGTGATCGCACCGACTATCCGCTCCGAGTCGACGTCGACCGCCTCGTCGTCGTCGACGATGTCGTGCGAGAGATCGAGGTACTGGAAGATCCGCTCGAAGAGCGCCAGTGAGGCCGTCATGTCGATGGAGGACTGGACGAGCGAGTTCATCGGCTGGACGACGCGGGTCTGGAGGACCATGAACGCGACGATCGTCCCGGCGGTCAAGCCGGTGCCTCCGCTCAGCGTGAGCGCGGCGACGAGATAGATCAGCACCGGCGAGATCGAGAGAAACGCCTGCATCGAGCCGACGAGGATGCGGCCGGCCATCTGCTGACGCACGCGCAGTCCTGCGAGACGCTCGCTCTCCTCCTCGAACCGTTCAATCGCCGAGCGCTGCCGGTCGAAGACCTTGCCGAGCAGGACACCCGAGACCGACAGCGTCTCCTCTGTGATCACCGAGAGGTCGGCGAGCGAGCGTTGCGTCTCACGAGCGAGTCGCCGCTGCGTGCGTCCGACACGGCGGGTCATCAGGACGAAGGCCGGCAGGACGACGGCCGACAGGAGCGTCAGCTGCCACGAGAGAAACAGCATCGCGCCGAGCGACGCGGCCAGGATCACCACGTTCGAAAGCACCGACGCGAACGTCCCGGTGACGACGAGCTGGACGCCGCCGACGTCGTTCGCGATCCGGGACTGGATCTCCCCGGTTCGCGTCGAGGTGAAGAAGCGCAACGACATTCGCTGGAGGTGCCCGAACAGCCCGTTGCGGAGGTCCTGCATCACCCGCTGCCCGATCACGCTCGTCAGGTAGGTCTCCCAGATGCTGATCGCACCGAGCAGGAGCGCGATCACGATCATCACGGCGCCGAGCACGTAGACGAGGTGGAGGTTGTGATGTCCTCCCGGCCGGAAGAGGCCTCGATCGAAGAGCGTCTTCGTCAGGATCGGGTTGGCGATCCCGAGGATCGAGTACACAACCGCCAGCACGGCCACGACCGCGACCTGCGAACGGTACGGCCTGAAGAGCGAAGCGACCCGTCGCAGGATGCGTCGGGACGGAACGGACTCGACGTGCCCGCCGGCGGCCAGAACATCCGCACGAGTCAGCATCGCCGGATTGTGTCAGTCGGCCTCGGACACCGGTCCGCGGCCGCTGGACCTCCGCCGCGCACGCCGTCGACGCAGGTACGCTGGCCCTCATGGGGGAAGCCGCCCAGGACGCCCGCGAGGTCGTCTGTCCGCACTGCAAGAAGCCCTT
>VAYM01000154.1 GCA_005884945.1 Actinomycetota bacterium
TACGGCACCGCTGCGCGCTTCTACGAGCAGACGCTCGAGCTTCTTCCCGGAGATCGGCCCGGCGAGCGCGCGGAGCTGCTGTTCAGGCTCGGGCGTGCGCTGAACGGCGCAAGCGACGATCGCCAGCACGAGATCCTGGATGCCGCGCGGGCTGCGCTCCTCGACCTCGGAGATGCGGATCGCGCCGCGGAGACGGATGCTCTCCAAGCCCAAGCGTGGTGGATGCTCGCCGACCTTGCCCGTGCGCGAGACCACGTGCAGCGCGCGGAAGACCTCGTCCGGGACCGGCCGCCGTCGGCGTCGAAGGCGCGCATCCTCGGCGAGGTGGCGCGCTTCCACATGGTCGGAAGCCGGAGCTCCGAGGCGATCGCCGTCGGGCAGACGGCGCTCGCGATCGCCGAACAGCTCGAACTCGACGACATCCGCGCAAGCGCGTTGGTGACCATCGGCACGGCGCGGAGGAACTCGGGCGATCTGAAAGGTGTGAGACAGATCGAGGAGGCGCTCGAGATCGCGGACCGACTGAACCTGCCCCAAGTGTCATGGCGGGCGATCAACAATCTCGGTCTTACGCTCATCAACCACGAGGGACAGGTCGAGCGGGGGGCGGCGCTCATCGAGGACGGGTTGCGCCGAGCCGCGCGTCTGGGTGACGAGCAGCAGATGACGTGGTTCCGTGCGATCCTCGCCCACACCTACTTCTGGCTCGGCGACTTCGACGAGGCACTTCGCTTCATAGGTCTCATCGTCGACGCCGACAAGCCGCACTACCAGGCGGCGAACGCACACACGCTGCGGGCGAGAATTCGACTCGCGCGAGACGACACGGCCGGAGCCGTCGCCGACGTCGAGCAAGGGAACGACCTCGCGCGGCGTATCGGTGAGTTCCAAGTGGTGGGGGAGAACTTCTGCGAAGCGGCGCTCGTTCTCTCTACGCTCGGCCGGCGCGCCGAGGCGTCCAACCTCGTCGGCGAAATGATCGAGATCGTTCGACCGCAGCGGTCACCTTCCAACGCCGAAGCCTTCTTCGTGGCGTTTGCGTTCGCCGCGGTCGAGGTTGACCGCGCAGTCGAGTTCCTCGACACGACCGCGAACATCGACAGAGGCTCGCCGTGGCTCGAAGCGGGACGCGCGTATGCTCGCGATGAGCTCGAGCACGCGATCGACCTCCTGTCGCGACTCTCGGCTCCGGACACGGCGTGGGCCCGCTTGCGTGCGGCGCAGGCATCGGTCGCGGAGAACCGTCGCGCGGAGGCCGACGAGCACCTGGCCCAGGCGCTGGCATTCTGGCGCTCCGTCGGCGCGAAGCGTTACGTCCGCGCGGGCGAGGCGCTCCTCGCGGCGACGGCATGACCGCGCGCACAGAGCGAAAGGTCGTGACGGTGCTCTTCGCCGACCTCGTCGGGTTCACGGCGCGTTCGGAGCAGCTCGATCCGGAGGACGTCGCCGCGGTCTTGCGTCCGTATCACGAGCGGCTGCGCTCGGAGCTGGAGCGCTTCGGCGGCACGGTGGAGAAGTTCATCGGCGATGCGGTGATGGCGTTGTTCGGCGCGCCGATTGCGCACGAGGACGATCCGGAGCGCGCGGTGCGGGCTGCGTTCGCGATTCGCGACTGGGCGCGCGAGGACGGGGGGGTGGAGGTGCGGATCGCCGTCAACACGGGGGAGGCGTTGATCAACCTCGCTGCGCGTCCCCAGTCGGGGGAGGGCATGGCCGCGGGCGATGTCGTGAACACGACTGCGCGGTTGCAGGCGGCGGCGCCGGTCAACGGCGTGCTCGTCGGCGAGGTCACGTATCGCGCGACGCGCGAGGCGATCGAGTTCCGCGAGCTGTCGCCGGTCGAAGCCAAGGGAAAGAGCGAGCCCGTGCACGCGTGGGAGGCGCTCGAGCCGCGCGCGAGGGTCGGAAGCGAGGCCGTCTCGGTGCGCGCTCCGCTCATCGGCCGGCAACGCGAGCTCGACCAGCTCGTCGATGCGTTCGAGCGCGCGCGTCAGGACCGGTCGAGCCAGCTCGTGACGATCGTCGGCGTGCCCGGGATCGGCAAGAGCCGCCTCGTCGCCGAGCTGCTCGCGCACGTCGAGTCGCTCCCCGATCTCGTCTACTGGCGACACGGCCGCTCGCTTCCCTACGGCGAAGGCGTCACGTTCTGGGCGCTCGGCGAGATGGTCAAGGCGCACGCGGGGATCGTCGAGAACGATCCGCCCGCGACGGTCGAGCGCAAGCTTTCGGAAGCGATCGGCGAGGTCGTGGGCGAGCCCGATCGGCGTTGGGTCGAGAGCAAGCTCCGTCCGCTTCTCGGCCTGGGCGGTGACGAGGCGGGCGGCGAGCGGGCGGACTCGTTCGCGGCGTGGCGCCGATTCTTCGAATCGCTCGCGGACCGTCATCCGCTGGTCCTCGTGTTCGAGGACCTGCACTGGGCAGGCGACGAGCTCCTCGACTTCGTCGACGAGCTCCCGGACTGGACCGACGACGTCCCGCTGTTCGTGCTGTGCACCGCGCGACCCGAGCTGCTCGACCGGCGTTCCGGCTGGGGCGGCGGCAAGCGGAACGCGGTGACGATCTCTCTGTCCGCGCTCGACGCCGACGACACTGCAAGGCTCGTCGCAGCTCTGCTCGAACGCAGCGTTCTGCCGGCCGAAACGCAGGCCGAGCTGCTCATGCGTGCCGGCGGCAACCCACTGTACGCCGAGCAGTTCGTTCGCATGCTCGCCGAGCGCGGTGAAGTCGGCGGAGATGTTCCCGAGAACGTCCAGGGCATCATCGCGGCGAGGCTCGATTCGCTCCCAACGGAGGAGAAGCAGCTGCTGCAGGACGCTGCGGTAGTCGGCAAGGTCTTCTGGGCCGGCACGCTCATTGCGATCGGCGAGTCCGAGCGGGAGTCGGTCGAGCGCGGGCTGCGCTCACTCGCGCGCAAGGAATTCGTCCATCGCGAGCGGCGCGTGTCGATCGAGGGCGAGAGCGAGTACGTGTTCAACCACATCCTCGTTCGCGACGTCGCCTACGGACAGATTCCGCGGTCCGAGCGTGCAGGCAAGCACCGCAGCGCAGCGGAGTGGCTGGAGACGCTCGGACGTTCCGAGGACCTGGCCGAGCCGCTCGCGCACCACTACACGAACGCGCTCGAGCTGCTTCAGGCGTCGGGGCTGGAGACGGGCGACCTTCCGCTGCGCGCACGGGCGACGCTGCGAGCCGCCGGGGCGCGTGCGCTGTCGCTCAACGCCTATGCCGCCGCCGCGAGCTCCTTCGAAGCGGCTGACGCGATCGCCGCTGAACCAGACCCCGACCGTCCACGCGCGCTGCTGCAACACAGCCTCGCGCTCCACGCTCTTTTGGATCCGAAACGTTTCGATCTGTTCGCAGACGCGATCGACGCCCTGCTCGCGTCCGGCGACATCGACGGGGTCGCCGAAGCGACCGTGGCTCTGGCCGAAGCATGGTGGTGGGCGGGAGAGCGCGAGTCGAGCAGCGAGTGCCTGGAGCGTGCCGCGGGTTTCGTCCGCGAAGAGATCAGCCCTATGACTCGCGCGATCGTCCTTTCCCAGATCGCTCGCTTTCACCAGCTCTTCGGCGATGCCGCCGCGATCGAGTCCGCAGAGGAGAGCCTGCGACTCGCCGAGTCGCTCGGGCGCGACGATCTGCGAGCCAAGAACCTGGTCACGCTCGCGACGGCCCGGTTCTTTCTCTCCGATCCGGACTTGACGCGCGAGGTCGCGGATCTGGAGCGCGCGACCGCGATCGCACGTACCTGCGGCGCTGCCGGTGAGCTTTCGCGCGCGTACGTCAACCTGTCCGTTGCATATCAGTTCTCGGGTAGGCTCGCCGACGCGGAGGTTGCCACGCGTGAGGTCCTCCGCCTCGCGGAGCTTCGCGGGCACGTCGGGTCGAGGCGCTTCAGCGAGGGCAATTTGATCGATAGCGCCTTCGCCGCCGGACGGTGGGAGGAGGCCGAGCGACTCGCCGCAAACTTCCTCGAGGAGTCTGAGCAAGGCGCGCACTACGCGGACTCCCTGGCGCTCACAACGCGCGCCGTGATCCGGTTTGCACGAGCCGAAGTGGACGCGGCGCTCGTCGACACCGGGCTCGCGGTGACGCTGTCCCGCAGGGTCAAGGATCCACAGGCGGTGATACCTGCGCTCGCGGCCGACGCGCTGATCCACGCGGAGCTCGGCGAACTCGACCTCGCTCGGGCTCTTCTCGACGAGATCGACGCCGGCCCGTACATCGCTGCGGTGCCGATGGCCTTCTTCGCCGCAGCACGGACCGGCCACACGGAGCCGTGGCGCCGGCGAGTCGGCGAGTTCTGGCGCAAGACGCCGTGGGATAGTGCGGCGGCTGCGGTGCTCGACGGCCGCCTTGGGGAAGCGGCCGCAATCTACAGCGAGATGGGCGCGCATCCATTCGCGGCCCTTGCCGGCTTGCGCGCCGCCGAGGCGCTCGTCGCCGAAAGGAGACGGGCGGAGGCGAACGACCAGTTGACGCGCGCGCTCGCGTTCTGGCGCTCGGTCGGCGCGACCCGGTATGTGCGCGAGGGCGAGGAGCTGCTCGCGGCGTCAGCCTGACGAGCCGCAGCGACGGAACTCGACGGTCTCGCCTCGCCAGTCGTCGATGCCGCCGTTCAGAACGGGGCGCGCGTCGATTCCCGCAGCGACGAGCACACTCGCCGCGATTCCCGCCCGCGCACCGGACTCGCAGATCGTCACGATCGGCTTGCCGTTTGCAATCCCGTCGACGCCGCACGCGCGCAGCAACCGGTACGGCATGTGCACGCTGCCGGGGATGAAGCCGGCGTCGCGCTCGTCCTTCTCGCGGACGTCGACGACGGTGACGGCGTCGTTGTCGAGCAGGCGGGCGAGCTCATCGATCGTGATCGGGTTCGCCGCCTCGGTCGCGTCGACGTCGACGACGTAGCCGTCGAGCTCGAGGAATCCGGTCGAACGAAGTCCGCGGGCGGCGCGCTCCGCCTCCTCGCGCGACGACGCGTGCAGGACGATCCGCTCGTCGGGATCGAGCACAAACCCGGCACGCGTTGCGAACGAGTTGCCACAGACCGGAACATTGATCGCGCCGTGCACATGTCCGGCAGCGTGCGCGTCGGCCGAACGCACGTCCAGCACCGTCACTCCCTCCTTGCAACAGTCTGTTGCAGGCGAGGTTCGGAGTGGAGCCGGTGCGCCGACGAACGGGCCGCGGTTCAGCTGCACCACGCGTGCGGTCGTCGGCGGGCGTGGCGTCGACACGGCTGCGGACGTGCCGACGAACTCGTCCATGTCAGCGAACGCAAGTGCGACGTTCGTCCGCTTCTCGTCGCCGATCGTCGACGAGCGCTGCGGGCTCATGGCCGCGCCGCACAGCGAGCCGGCGACGTGTCCCGGAAACATCTCGACGCCGTCGTGCAGCGCCGTCAGCCGCTGCAGCGAATGGAAGAGCTCTTGGGCGCCCTCGCGCGCGTCGACGGCGAGATCGGGACGCGCCGCGTCGCCGACGAAGAGCGAGTCGCCGGTGAGCACGAGCCGCTCGTCGACGACAAACGCGCAGTGCTCGGGACGGTGGCCGGGCGTGTGAACGATGCGGATCGAAACCGTGCCGACGTGCAGCACCTGCCCGTCCTCGAGCGGCGCGAATGGATACTCGGGCGCGGCCAGCGGATGGATCGAGACGGTGACGCCGTGCTCGAGCGCGAGGCGGCCATGGCCGGAGACGTGGTCGGCGTGCGTGTGCGTTTCCAGCACGCGCGTGATCCGGAAGCCTTCCTCCGCCGCCGCCTCGAGGTACGGCTCGATCGCGTACGCGGGGTCGACGACGAACGCCTCTCCTGCCCCGGAGTCGCCGATCAGATAGGAGGCGCAGCCGAGATCGTCGTCGACGAACTGGCGGAACACCACGCGGCGGAAGCTACCACCGGCTCCCGCTAGTTTTCTTGAAGCGTGGCCGTCTAGCCGCGGAGCCGACGCGGGACGTGGTCCGCCGACGGTCGTCTGCGGCCGCGGTCCTCGAGCACCCACTCGAGCATCCACATCACGAGCTGCACCGCCGCCAAGACGACGAGGGCGGCGAACGCGAGCCAGAGGAAACCGCTCACCGCAGCCCAATCGTTTCCATGCAGGAAGCGTCGCGCGGGAGCTTTCAGAGCGCGACGCCGAGGTGTCTAGGTCCTGCTGGCCTTCGGCCCAGGTCGCACTGCGGCACGTGGAGCCGCCCTGCCTCTCGCTAGCGTTCTCTAGGCGTGAACAAGCTCGTCGTGGCAGCCGCGGCAGGCGGGGCGCTCGTCGTCGCGGGGCTCGTCGTCGCGGTCGTGCTCCTCGCCGAGGGGGGATCGGGCACGTCACGCAGCATCACGATCCCGGCCGCCGTGCGGCCCCCGCCGCTCCCGCCGCCCGACGCCGTCGTCCTGGCGCAAGAGGACGGCGACAATGCGCTCACGCTCGCGGCCGTGCCGGGACGGATTCGCATCACGCTGTTCAACGGGGAAGGGCACGGCGTCGAGGGCGCCGACGTCACGGTCGGCGGCACGAAGACCAAAGCGTGCGGCGCCGGCTGCTACGCCGCGCAAACCGGCGTCCGCGGACGCGTCCCGATCGTCGTCGACGGCCGCCTGCACGCGTTCTTCGTGCCGCGCATCGCGCCGGATGCATCAGGGCTCGCGGCTCGCGCGTCGAACGCGTTCCGGAGTCTCCGCAGCGTGACGTACGTCGAACGGCTCGCGTCGAGCCCTCGCAACCGCATCGTCACGACGTTCACGCTCGAGGCGCCGGACCGAGTCGAGTACCGCATCCACGGAGGCTCGTCGGCGATCGTGATCGGGACGCGCCGGTGGGACAGCTCGGACGGTCACTGGGTGAAGTCGTCGAGCGTCTTCACCCCGCAACCGTTGCCGATCTGGGGTACGCCGATCACGAACGCGCACGTCCTCGCGCGCACACGGAACGACGTCACCGTCTCATTCCTCAATCCGAAGATTCCCGCTTGGTTCGTCGTGCATTTCGATCCGCGCACGCTTCATCCGCAGTCGCTGGAGATGACGGCGACGGCGCACTTCATGCACCACGTCTACAGCGGCTTCGACGCGCCGCGCCGGATCTTTCCTCCTTAGGGCGTGGCGAACGCCCACTCGTGCCCCTGCGGGTCGCGGCACGTGAGCGAGGTTCGCCCGACCGCATCGGGCCCGCGAAACCCCCGGGCGGCGCGCCGAGATAGATCCAACACCCCGGGGCTTTCCATCTCGACGTGGATCCCCCGGCGCTGTCTGGCACGGGATTGCGTTTCGAACGAAGTCCTGCGCGATCAAAGACCGAGATGACGTGCGATGACCATGCGCTGGACTTCGTTCGTGCCCTCCCCGATCTGCGCCCAGTTCACGACGCGATTCGACAGCTCGCCCGTGTAGAGCTTCGCCTGCGCAGCCGCGAGCGCGAAGTCGCGGCCTTGATCCTTCAGCCAGGCGGCCTTGTAGAGGAGCCCGCGGCCGGCCTCGATCTCCGTTGCCATGTCCGCTAGGCGGAACTGGATTCCCTGGAACTTCGCGATCGGCTTCCCGAACTGCTGCCGTTCCTGCGCGTACCGGTACGCGAGGTCGTACGCGCCCTGCGCGAGCCCGACGCCCATGGCGGCGACGGAGATCCGGCCGCCGTCGAGGATCTCGAGGAACTGCCGGTAGCCGTTCCCGCGCGGGCCGAGCAGGTTCTCCCGCGGGACGGCGCAGTCCTTGAACGAAAGCTCGCGCGTGTCGGACGCCTTCCACCCGAGCTTGTGCATCGGCTTGGAGATCTCATAGCCCGGCGTGCCGTTCGGGACGATGATGTTCGAGATCTCGCCGTCGCCCGTGAGTGCGGTGATCGTCACGCACGCTGTGATGTCCGTTCCCGCGTTCGTGATGAAGATCTTCGAGCCGTTGACGACCCACTCGCCGTCGTGCGACTCGGCACGCGTGCGCGTCGCGCCGGCGTCCGAGCCCGCGCCCGGCTCGGTCAGGCCGAAGGCGGCGAGCTTCTTCCCGCTCGCGAGGTCAGGAAGCCACTCGCGTTTCTGCTGCTCGTTCCCGAAGTAGAAGATCGGGAGCGCGCCGAGCGAGTGGTGCGCCGCGACCGTGATCGCGACGGACGAGTCGATGCGCGTGAGCTCCTCGATCGCGATCGCGTACGAGAGCGTGTCCGTGCCGGCGCCGCCGTACTTCTCGGGGATCGTCATTCCCATCAGCCCCAGCTCCGCGAGCTCCGCGACGATCTCGTACGGGAAGCGCTCCTCGCGGTCGAGCTCGTCGGCGACGGGCGCGACCTTGTCCGTGGCGAACGAGCGCACCGTGTCGCGAACGAGCTCGTGTTCTTTCGCGAGGTCGAAGTTCAACGTGTCAGCGCGCGCGCGAGCTCGACGATGAGCCGCACGCCGTAGCCGGTGCCGCCGCGCTGCGTCAGGTAGTCGCCGCGGGAACGTTCGAGGAAGCCGGGGCCAGACATGTCCAGATGCGCCCACGGCCCTTCGCCGGAGAACTCACGGAGGAACTCCGCCGCGAGCGCAGGGGAGGCCTGCTGCAGGTCGGAGGAGTTCTTCATGTCCGCATAGTCCGAGTCGACGTACCGCCGGTAGCGGCGGTGCAGCGGGAACGGCCACACGTGGTCGCCGCTTCGCTTCCCGGCGGCGAGGAGCTCGTCGCGCCACGCGTCGTCGTTCGCGAAGAGCCCGCCGTAGAGGTCGCCGAGCGCGAACTCCATCGCACCCGTGAGGGTCGCGATGTCGAGGATGTGCGTCGCGCCCTCGCCGCGGGAGTACCAGAGCGCGTCCGCGAGCACGAGCCGTCCCTCCGCGTCGGTGTTCGTGATCTCGATCGTCTTGCCGTTCGCGGCGCGCAGGATGTCGCCCGGCCGAAACGACTCGCCGCTGACGAGGTTTTCGGCCGCGGCGAGGACCGTGACTACGCGGATCGGCAGGCCGAGGTCGGCGATCGCCGCGGTGCCGGCGAGCACGGCGGCGCCGCCGGCCATGTCGCCCTTCATGTCCTCCATCTTCAGTGCCGGCTTGAGCGAGATCCCGCCGGCGTCGAACGTGATCGCCTTGCCGACGAGCCCGAGCGTGAGATCCGTGCGCGCCGGTTGCGACGGCTCGTAGTAGAGGACGACGAGACGAGGTCCGTTCGCGCTTGCGCGCCCGACCGCTGAGAGGGCGCCCATGCCGAGCTCGTCGATCCGCTTCGGGTCGAGCGCCTCGGTGCGGAGATTCGCAAGCTCGAGCGCCGCGGCCTGAGTGGCAAGACCTGCCGGCGTCAGCTCGTTCGGCGGCGAGTTGGCGAGGTCGCGGGCCCAGCTCACCCAGCGCGAGACGCGAGCGGCCTGCGCGGCAACCTCCGCGAGCGGTCCGTCGTCGGCGGCGCAGAGGACGATCCGCTCGAGCGGACGCGGCTCCTCAGCGCCGGTCTTCCAGCGACCGGGCCGGTACGACCCGAGAAGGACGCCCTCGACGACCGCGCGCGCCTGCTCGTCCAGCGGCAGCGGCAGCGTGTCGTCGAGCATCCACGCCAGCGTTCCGCCGACTTCCTCGGTGGCACGCGCAACAGAAGCGGCCGCTGTCCGGAGAGCGTCCGAGTCGAGCTCGCCGATCCTGCCGATCCCTGCGGCGGCGACGCGGCGCGCCTTTCCGTCGCCGTCCGCGTGGAGGACGAGAGTCTTGCCGAGCTCGCCGCGGAGCTCTCCGTCCTCGGCGAGGCGCTGCAGGAGGCGGGTCAGCCGTTCGTCGAGCAGCGGCGTTCGGTGTGCGAATGCGCCTCCGCCGTCCTCGCGGGCCGGCAGTGCGAGCACGTCGGCCTCGACGTCGTCGGGCGGCTTGACCTCGACTGCGACCTCCCCCATCGGGCCGCGATGCTATCCGAGCAGGGTTTTACGGTGTTTTTACGAATTCCACCTAACCCGGCTCAACTCTTCCGGTCTAATGCCGATGATGATCACCGAGATGACCGAAACGGCTCTGCGGCCCGTTCCGTCTCGCTTCAAGCGCGCGTCGAAGCGCGCCAGCGTGGAGGCCCTCATGCAGGAGATCGGCGAGCTCACCAGCGAGCGCCAGCGCCTGCGCGACCTGAGCGCGCCTCCGTCGAAGCTCGAACGGAACCGGATCAGGCTCGCCCGTAAGCAGTGGGAGCTCTCGCACGCGCTGATCCAGCGCTACCTCCCCGCTGACGACTCGCGCGCGGCCTAGCTCACCACCTCTGCGTAACTAGTCTGACCCCGTGCGGGCCGAGATCGATCGCCGGGCGATGGCGCTGCTGTCGACGAGCCATCTCGCGACGGATTTCGCGAACGGTGCGCTGCCGGCGCTGATCCCGTTCCTGAAGGACCGGTTCTCGCTGTCCTACACGCTCGTCGGCGTGCTCGTGCTCTCGTCGCAGGCATCGTCGTCGTTGATCCAGCCGCTCTTCGGTCTTTGGTCGGACCGGCGCGGCGCGCTGTGGCTGCTCCCGGGCGGAGTGGCGCTTGCGGGAGTCGGCATCGCGCTCGCGGCCGACGCACCGCGGTACTGGCTCGTCCTCGTCCTCGTGCTCGTGTCGGGTGTCGGGGTCGCCGCGTTCCATCCCGAAGGCTCGAAGTTCGCCGGCTACGTCAGCGGTCGCAAGCGTGCGAGCGGCATGGCGTGGTTCTCGATCGGCGGGAACCTGGGCTACGCACTCGGGCCCGTCGTGGCGACGTTCCTCGTCCACCAGTACGGGCTCCGCGGCGGCCTGCTTCTCGCCGCTCCGTGTCTCGCGATCGGCGCCGCGGCGCTGGCGATGACCCCGTTTCTGCGGAGCTTCGCGTCGGAAGGGCACGCCGCCCTCGCGCGTGGCGGGGTCGACCAGCCGCGCGCGCTGGGACTGCTGCTCGGCGTGATCGCGCTGCGGAGCGTCGCCTGGTTCGGGTTGATCACGTTCGTGCCGCTGTGGGAGATCCACCTCGGCCACTCGAAGGCGCACGGGAACCATCTGCTCGCGTTGATGCTGTTTGCCGGCGGCGTCGGAACGCTCGTGATGGGGCCGCTGGCGGACCGGTTCGGTCGTCGTCCGGTCCTGCTGACGAGCGTCGTGCTGACGAGCCCGCTGATCTACGTCTTCCTCGTCGTCGGCGGGGTGGTCGGCGTCGTCGCGCTCGCGTTGGTCGGCGCGTGCGTCGTCGGCACCTTCGGGGTGACGATGGTCATGAGCCAGGAGTACCTGCCGCGGCACATCGGGATGGCGTCCGGCCTCTCGATCGGAATGTCCGTCGGCCTCGGCGGGATCGGTGCGGTCGTGCTCGGGCGGGTCGCGGACTCGTCCACGCTCGGCACAGCGATGTACGCCGCCGCCGCTGCACCGCTCCTCGCAGTCGTGCTCGCCGCGATGCTCCCGTCGTCACGCCGAGCGCGGGCTCTCGAGCCCGGCGTCGTCGTCCCCTAGATAGGCTCACTCGCATGACGAGCGCACGGGAGTTCTTCGAGTCGCTGGAGAGCCGCGTCGACGAGTCGAAGACCGCCGGGATGAGCAACTCGTACCTCTTCGACATCGAGGGCGCGGGCAAGTGGAAGGTCGACGTCCAAGACGGCAAGGTCACCGTGGCCGAGGGCGGGGAGGACGCGGACGCGATCATCACGACGTCCGAGGAGACCTTCACGAAGATGGTCGACGGCGAGCAGAACCCGACGAGCGCCTACATGACCGGCAAGCTCAAGGTCAAAGGGGACATGGGCGCCGCCATGAAGCTGCAGAAGCTCTTCTAGAGACTCGGCGCGACCCAGGCGCAAGCTCGTCACTCTTCGAGCTCGACGACGACCTCGCCGCCCGCGACCTGGTCGCCTTCCGCAACGTGGACCGCGCGCACGACCGCCTCGTACGGCGACGAGAGCGCCGTCTCCATCTTCATCGCCTCGAGCACGACGAGCGGCTGGCGCGGCTGCACTTTCTCGCCGGCCGAGACGAGCACCCTGATCACGGTCCCCGGCATCGGCGCCGTGACCGCGCTCTGCTCGCCGCCGCCACCGTCGTGCGTTGTCGTGGCCGCCGCGACGTCGGGCGCCGGCGCGGGCGGCGGTACCGCGAGGTTCAGCCGGAACGCGCCGCGCCACGGCCGGTCCGGCGCGCGGAGCGGCGGAGGCGACAGGGGTGGGTACTCGGTCAGGAATGCCGTCGTCGCCTCGCCGGCACGCACCACGGGATGCGCCACGAGCCAGCGCAAGAACGGCAAGTTGGTCGTCACGCCCTCGACCTCCGTCTCGTCGAGCGCGGCGCGCAACCGTCCGAACGCAGCCTCGCGCGAAGAGTCATGCGCGATCAACTTCGCGATCATCGGGTCGTAGGCGATCCCGATCTCGTCGCCTTCATCGACACCGGCATCGACGCGAATGTCGCGCGGCAGTCGCAAGCGCGAGATGCGTCCGGTCTGAGGGAAGAACGTGCGCGGATCCTCAGCGTAAAGACGAACCTCGACCGCGTGCCCAACTGACTTTGCAACAGTCTGTTGCAAAGGATCGAAGGGACGGCCGCCCGCGATCTGCAGCTGCGCCTGCACGAGGTCGACGCGGGTCACGAGCTCCGTCACGGGATGCTCGACCTGGATGCGCCCGTTCAGCTCCAGGAAGTAGAAGTCGTGTCCGTCGAGCATGAACTCCGCCGTGCCCGCGTTCTCGTAGCCGATCGCGCGCGCGAACCGGACTGCCGCGCCGCTCATCGCTTCGCGCAGGTTCGCGTCGACCGCCGGCGACGGCGACTCCTCGAGCACCTTCTGGTGTCGGCGCTGCACCGAACAGTCGCGCTCGCCGAGCGCGACGACGTCGCCGCCCGCGCCGAGCAGCTGGATCTCGACGTGGCGCGGACGCTCGACGTAGTGCTCGCAGAACACGCGGTCGTCGCCGAACGCCGCCTTCGCCTCGCGGCGCGCCGCCTCGAGTGCATCGCCGAGCTCCTCACGCGCGCGGACGACCCGCATGCCGCGCCCGCCGCCGCCCGCGGCGGCCTTAACGACGAGCGGGAAGCCGATCTCGTCCGGCTCGCCGCCCGGCACCACCGGCACACCCGCCTCCCGCGCGATCCGCTTCGCCTCGAGCTTGTCCCCGCCGGCGCGCAACGCGTCCGGCGGCGGTCCGACCCACGCGAGCTCCGCTGCGCCGACCGCCTCTGCAAAGTCCGGGTTCTCCGCGAGGAACCCGTATCCCGGGTGAATCGCGTCGGCGCCGGTCCGCCTGGCTGCGCGGATGTGCTCCTCGGAGAAGAGGTAGCTCGCGATCTCGACGGTCTCGTCGGCCGAGCGGGCGTGCAACGAGCCCTTGTCGTCCGGAGCGACGACGGCAACCGTTGCGATCCCGAGCTCGCGGCACGCACGAAAGACGCGTAGCGCGATCTCGCCGCGATTCGCCACGAGCAGCTTGCGAATGGTCACGACTCAAACTCGTAGCGCTGCCTGCCGTCTGGCTGCGGAAGGGCTTCGGCAACGTATGGATCGAGCGTCGTCCAGGTCACGCCACCTTCTTCCCCGGATTCAGGAGATTCTTCGGGTCGAGCGAACGCTTGACGGCGGCGTGCAGCTCCGAGCCCTTCGCGCCGAGCTGTTCGCCCAGCCACTGCGTCTTCACCGCGCCGACGCCGTGCTCGCCGGAGATCGTGCCTCCGAGGCGCAACGCGAGCGCGAACAGCTCTTCGGATGCGCGCGCCGCGAGCTCCGCGTCGTCCTCGCTGTCGCGGGCGAGCAGGAACGTCGTGTGCAAGTTTCCGTCGCCCGCGTGTCCCCACGACGCCGCAGGCAGGCCGAGACGCGAGCCGATCGCGAGCGACTCCTCGATTGCTTCCGCGAGCCGGTCGAGCGGAACGGCGATGTCCTCGCTCGCCTTGCCGCCGCGCTGCGCAACGACGCGCAACGCGACGCCGTGACGCCAGTTCCACAGCGCCGCGACGTCCTCCGCGCGCTCGGGTGCATGCACGGCGATCGCTTCCTCGCGCAACACGTCGACCACGTCCGCGCGCAGCCGTGCCGCTTCGTCGTGCGAGCCGTCCGCCTCTGCGACGACGCAGAACGAACCCGGCGGAACGGCGACCGGAAACCCAGCACCCGCGTAGCGCATCGTCTCGCCGTCGAGATACTCGAGCGCGGCGACGGTCAGTCCGTTGCCGACGACGCGCTCGATCGCCGCGGAGCCGGCGCGAACGCCGTCGTAGCATCCCACGACCGGCCACGTCGCCTCCGGCGCCGGCGTCAGTCGCAGCCACACCGACGTGACGACACCGAGCGTCCCCTCCGACCCGACGAGCAGGGACGTCAGGTCGTACCCCGCGACGTCCTTCCGCAGCGAGCCGCCGAAACGAACCACCTCGCCGGGAGCGACGACTGCCTCGACGCCCGTCACCCACGCGCCGGTGACGCCGTACTTGAAGGCGTGCGGCCCACCCGCGTTCGTCGCGACGTTGCCGCCGATCTGCGACTGCTCGGCTGCGCCGGGATCCGGCGGAAACAACAGACCGCCCTCGCGCGCGATGCGGCGGACGTCCGCGGTCGTCATCCCGGCCTCGACCTCCATCCGCCACACGAGCGGATCGAACGACCGCACCCGCGCGAGGCGCTCGAGCGCGACGACGACACCGCCGTCGAGGGGCACCGCACCTGCCGCATACCCGGTTCCGCCGCCCCTCGGCACGACGGGCACGTCGTGCGCATAGCACCACGAGACGATCTCCGCGGCTTCGGTTGCACTCCGGGGCAGCGCGACCGCGTCGGCGCGCCCCCGCACGCCTCGAGCCTCCGTCTCGTCCACCATGTACTGCGCCGAGGGCGCGACGACCTCTGCGGCAACTGCCGCGCGAAGCTCGCGCTCGATCGACGTGACCGCGCTCACGCCGAGCAGGGTAAATCAGGCCGCCGCCCACAGCCCGACCTTCCTTGCAAAGCAGATCGGCCCGTGCCTACTGTTGATGGTCGCAAAGCCGCCGTCCCCCCACGAAGGAGGAGTTTTGAAAGACGTCATGCGACGGTCGCTCCCGCTTCTGGCCGTCGTCGTGCTCGGTGCGCTGCTTACCGCAGCCGCATCCGCACGCACGACCAGCGCGACCGCCAAGCTGCAAGCGTGTGCGCTTCTCCCTGACACGAAGTCGTCCACGCGCTACACGCTGTTCGACGCGCCGTACCTGACGAAGGCGTTCAAGGCAGCCAATATCGCCGCACAGGTCGTGAACGCGCACAACGACCCGCAGAAGCAGAAGTCGCAGGCCGAGCAG
Organism: Actinomycetota bacterium; assembly: GCA_005884945.1. Taxonomy (GTDB): domain Bacteria; phylum Actinomycetota; class Thermoleophilia; order Gaiellales; family Gaiellaceae; genus 3-1-20CM-4-69-9. Next base: position 15,191 of record VAYM01000154.1, read on the forward strand.
TGCCTGGCACAAGGTGCGAAGGTGATCCTGCTCGACCAGCTGAATGCGGGCTCCGGTGCCGCGATCACGAACGAGGCCGTGAGCCGCGGGGCGAAAGTGATCGACTACGACCGCCTCGTCGTCGGCAGCAAGGCTTCGATCTACGTGTCCTTCGACAACGTCCGCGTCGGCAAGCTGCAGGGCCAGGGACTCATCAAGGGCCTGAAGGCGAAGGGGACGTACTCGAACCACCCGGTGATCGCCGAGCTCAACGGCGGCATCACCGACAACAACGCGCATCTCTTCAAGCAGGGCTACGACTCGGTGCTCGATCCGCTCTACAAGGCCGGCACGCTGAAGAAGGCAACCGCCGGCGATCAGTGGACGGACTGGGATCCGGTCAAGGGCCAGACGATCTTCGAGCAGATGCTCGCCCGGAACAGCAACAAGATCGACGGCGTCCTCGCGGCGAATGACGGGCTCGCCGGCGCCGTCGTCGCGACGCTCAAGAACCACGGGCTGAAGCCGGTTCCGCTGACCGGACAGGATGCGACGCCGACGGGCGTGCAGTACATCCTCGCCGGCTGGCAGACGGGCACGGTCTACAAGTCCGTGAAGCTCGAGGCCGCGACTGCCGCAAAGGCGGCGATCGCGATCATCAAGCACAAGAAGGTCAAGACGAATGCGAAGGTCAGCGGAACGCCGTCGATCCTGCTGACGCCGGTGTGGGTGACGAAGGCGAACTACAAGCTCCTCTTCAAGGACGGCTTCGTGAAGAGGAGCCAGGTGTGCATCGGCACCTACAAGCAGTACTGCAAGTAGTTGCTCCCGGACTCGGTGAGGGCGCCGTCACAGGCGCCCTCACCGTGATAGAACACCCGCGCCCGTGAGCGACACGCCCACTCTCGAGCTTCGCGGCATCTCCAAGCACTTCGGGTCGGTCCAGGCGCTCTCGGAGGTGGACTTCTTCGTGCACGACGGCGAGGTGATGGCCCTCGTCGGCGACAACGGGGCTGGGAAGTCGACGGTGATCAAGTGCGTCGCGGGGATCTACACGATCGACGGCGGCGAGGTCTTCTTCGAGGGGAAGCCCGTGACGATCCACGGGCCGAAGGACGCGGGGCGGCTCGGGATCGAGGTCGTCTACCAGGATCTCGCGCTCTGCGACAACCTCGACGTGGTGCAGAACATGTATCTCGGGCGCGAGGCGCACGACGTCGTCTACCGCCTGCGCGAGCCGGAGATGGAGCTGAAAACCCAGGAGACGCTCGCCTCGCTCTCCGTCACCACGGTCCGGTCGATCAGGCAGCCGGTCGCGACGCTGTCGGGCGGGCAGCGCCAGTCGGTCGCCGTCGCGCGCGCGGTGATGTGGAACTCGCGCGTCGTCATCCTCGACGAGCCGACGGCAGCGCTCGGCGTCGCGCAGACGCGGCAGGTGCTCGATCTCGTGAAGCGGCTCGCCGAGCAAGGGCTTGCAGTCGTGATCGTCTCGCACAACCTGCACGACATCTTCGAGGTCGCGAACCGGATCACGGTGCTGCGGCTGGGACGCGACGTCGGCGTCTACGACCGCGCAAAGACGACGCAGCAGGAGATCGTCTCGGCGATCACCGCCGGCGTTCCGACGAAGGTCGCCGGGGTGGCCGAGGAGGTCGAGGCGTGAGCACCGCCGCCCCGCCGGAGGTCCAGCAGGTCGCCGCAGAGGAGCAGGGCGGGCTCGGCGGTTTCCTGCGAGCGCGCTTCGAAGCGCTTCGCTCGGGCGACGTCGGCAGCCTCCCCGTGATCATCGGCATCGTCGCGATCACGGTCTTCTTCACGGTGAAGGCGAACATCTTCTTCACCGCCGTCAACTTCGACAACCTGATTCCGCAGATGGCCGGCGTGACGACGATCGCGATCGGCGTCGTCTTCGTGCTCCTGATCGGCGAGATCGACCTGTCCATCGGATTCCTGAGCGGCGTCGCCGGCGTCGTCGTCGCCGAGCTCCAGATGCCGGGCTCGGGCCACGACCTCCCCGGGCTGATCGCGATCGCGCTCGCGATCCTCGCGGGCATGGTCATCGGAGGAATCCAGGGATCGTTCGTCGCTTTCCTTGGCGTGCCGTCGTTCGTGGTCACGCTCGCGGGGCTGCTCGCGTGGCAAGGGGTGATCATCAAGGCGCTCGGCACGCAGGGCGTGATCGGGATCCAGGACAAGCAGATCAACGACGTCGCGAACTACGTGTTGGCGAAGAACGTCGGCTGGATCCTGGCAATCGTATTCGTCGTCGGATTCGCCGGCGCCGCGGTCGGAGGGCAGATCAAGCGCCGCCGTGCGGGGCTGCGCGCCGGCAATCCGATCCTGATGCTGATCCGGGTCGTGTTCTGGTGCGGGCTCGCGTTCGCGGTCGTCGCGGTCTGCAACCACTCCCGCGGTGTGCCGTTCGCCGGGCTCTTGATCGTGTTCCTCACCGTGCTCGGAACGTACGTCGCCACGCGCACGACGTTCGGCCGCCACGTCTACGCCGTCGGCGGCAACGCCGAGGCTGCCCGCCGCGCCGGGATCAACGTCAAGCTGATCCGGATCCTCGTCTTCATGATCTCCGGCGCCATGGCCGCGCTCGGCGGAATCATCTTCGCGTCCCGGTTGAACTCGGTCGACCTCACCGCGGGCGGCGGAACGATCCTGCTCGATGCGATCTCCGCCGCCGTGATCGGCGGGACGAGCCTCTTCGGCGGCCGCGGCTTCGTGAAGGCGGCGCTGTTCGGTGGGCTGATCATCGGGATGATCTCGAACGGCGTCGACCTCGTCGGCTACAGCGACTCGACGAAGTACATCACCACCGCGGTCATCCTTCTCTCCGCCGTCACGCTCGACACCGTCCTCCGGCGACGGCAGGCGGCCGCGGGGCGGTAGCGCCGCTGCTTCGGCTCGGGCTCCTCTCGACCGCCCGGATCAACGAGGCGATCCTCACCGGCGCGCGTCAGTCCGGCGCCGTCGAGGTGACGGCGGTCGCGAGCCGCGATGTCGTGCGTGCGCTCGCCTACGCGCAGGAGCACGACATCGACCGCGCGCACGCGAGCTACGAGGAGCTGCTCGAGGACAGCGACGTCGACGCGATCTACATCTCGCTTCCGAACTCGATGCACGTGGAGTGGTCGATTCGCGCGCTCGAGGCGGGCAAGCACGTGCTGTGCGAGAAGCCGATGTCGCGTCACCCGGAGGAAGTGGAGCGGGCCTTCGACGTCGCCGACCAACACGAACGCGTGCTCATGGAGGCGTTCATGTACCGCCACCATCTGCAGTCGCACGCGCTGCACGAGCTCGTTCTGTCCGGCGGAATCGGACAGCTTCGTCAGCTCCGCGCGCGCTTCAGCTTCACGCTCGAGAACCCCGAGGACGTGCGGCTGCGTCCGGAGCTCGACGGCGGCGCCTTGATGGATCTCGGCTGCTACTGCATCAGCGGCAGCCGCCTCGTCGCCGGTGAGCCGACGCTCGTGTTCGGCCGGCAAGTCGTCGGGCAGACCGGCGTCGACATGCGGTTCGCCGCGGTGATGGAGTTCCCCGGCGACGTCTTGGCGGAGTTCCACTGCGCCTTCGACCTCCCGTACGAGAGAGGGCTGGAGGCGATCGGCTCGAAGGCGGCCGTCCTCGTGCCGGAGCCGTGGACGTGCCGCGATCCCCATCTCCGGCTGAACGGCGAGCGGATCGACGTCGCCGACGCCGACCGCTATCAGCTCCAGCTCGAGAACTTCGCCGCCGCCGCACACGGTGACACGGAGCCGCTGCTCGGCCGCGACGACGCGGTCGGGCAGGCGCGCGCGATCGACGCGCTCTACCGTTCTGCCGCGAGCGGCGCCGCCGTCTCCCTGTAGCGGCTCAGCGACACGAACGTCGCGAGGCAGATTGCCGCCAGCCCGATGTACGGGACGGCGTCGCTCGTCGCCGCCGCGAGCACGCCGCCGATCGCCGCGCCGCCCGCTTGCCCGGGCGCCCACGCCATGTTCACGAGCGCGAACGCGTAGCCGTAGTCGAGGCCGAACCGCTCCGCCTCGTCCGTGACCATGGACAGCGCCGGCGTCCAGAAGCTCCCGAACGCGAAGCCGCCGCAGACGATCAGGAACGCGAGCACCCAGACGGCGCCGGGCCACGGCAGCACGGCGCAGACGACCGCGGAGCCGAGGACGGCGAGACGGAGCGGCGGCAGGCGGCCGTACCGGTCCGACGCATGTCCGACCAGCGGCGCCCAGGCCGCTTCGATCGCCGCGCTGACCAGGTACGTCGCGCCGACCGCGGCGGCACCCCAGCCGAGCGCGGACAACCGGAGCGGGCCGAGGACCGACAGGTTCCCGAACAGCAGCGCGGGCAGCAACGTGAACCAGACCCCGAGCTGGATCCTCCGCACGGACAGCGCGCGGACGAGCATCGCAAGGGGCTGCGGCGCCTTCGGCGTCGCAGCCGGCATCTGCCACGCGGCGACGGCGAGCGCGAGCGCAAGCGCTCCGACGGCGGCGAACGCAGGAGCGGTGCCGGTGTACGCGGCGACCGCGCCGAGCACGGGCCCGAACATCGCGCCCGCGATCGCGACCCCGAACGCGCCGCCGATCAGCTTCCCGCGGCGCCCGGGGGGCGAGGCGACGACGAGCCAGGCGAGCCCGCCCGTCCACGAGAACGCGGACGACGCTCCCTGGACGAAGCGCGCAAGATCGAGTGCCCACTCGGACTGGGCGAGGCCGAACGCGACCGTCGTGGCGGCCAGCAGCGTCAGGCCGATGAGGACCGTCCGCTTGACGCCGAGCCGCGCCGCGACGATCCCGCTCGGGATCCCTGCGACGAGCGCGCCGGCCGGGTACATCGCCTGCAGCACGCCGGCGCCCGCCTTCGAGAGGCCGAGCGTGTGCACGTAGTGCGGCAGCAGCGGCGTCAGCGCCGCGAAGAACATCGTGTCGACGAAGACGATCGCGCCGACGAGGACGGGCAGTCTGCGCATCACGCCAGCCTAGAGATCGGCCTGACACGGGCGTAACCGCTGTGCCGCCGCGTGCGTTGTAGAAGCAGCTTCGTAGTACGAAGTATCTGCGACGAGGAGGGGAAACGATGGAGAGCACAGGCAGGCGCGGCACGCCCGTGCCACGAGTTTTGGCGCTGCTGCTCCCCGGAGTCATGGCCGTCGCCGCGCTGATCCCATCAGCCGGGTCTGCACAGGCCCAGACGGCGCCGACCCCGACGGGGCAGCCGACGATCTCCGGCCGAGCGGTCGAGGGCGTCCTTCTGACCGCGTCGAACGGATCGTGGAACGGCACAGGACCGTTCAACTTCACCTACCACTGGCTTCGCTGTCCGGCGAGCGGCAGCGGCGGCAACGGCGAGGGCTGCACCGCGATCTCCGGCGCGACGTTCAAGCGCTACCGCGCCAGAGCCGCCGACGTCGGTCACCGGTTGCGAGTGCGAGTGACCGCCGCGAACTCCGAGGGCTCCGCGTCGGAGACCTCGAACGCGACGGCAGTCGTCCAGTCCGCGGCGGCCGCGGGACCGCCTCGGAACACGACCGCGCCGTCGGTCAGCGGCACGCCGCAGGTCGGTCAGACGCTCACTGCCGGCAACGGGACCTGGGTCGGGCAGCAGCCGATCACGTTCACCTATCGGTGGCGACGCTGTGACCGAACGGGCGCGAACTGCTCCGACATCAGCGGCGCGACCGCGAAGACCTACGTCCTCACCTCCGCCGACGAAGGAACGACGGTGCGTGTTCGCGTGCGGGCTCAGAACGCCCGCGGCTCGTCAGCGGTGACGTCGGCGCCCACGGGCGTCGTGACGAAAGATCGTCGACAAGCTGTCGTTCTCGCAGCAACCGCTGCGATCGCGTCATACGTTCACCGCGCGCTTCCACGTCTCCGACAGTCGCAATCACTCGGTGATGGGTGCGCTCGTCTTCGTCGTCGCGATTCCGTTCGGCTCGACGTCGACGCCCGCAGAGACGGCGACCGGCAGCGACGGTTGGGTCACGTTCAGGATGCGACCGACCCGGCTGGTCAGGTTCGGCCATCGCGGGAGCATCGTGATGTTCGTCCGCGCACGGCGGCCGGGCGACCCTCTGCTGGCGGGCGTATCGACACGTCGGCTCGTCAACCTCAGCGTTCGCTGAACAAAGAACCGGGGAGCGGTGGAAGCGCCGCTCCCCGCGCTCTACTTGCGGCGGCGCTCCAGGAACGCCCGGAGGCCTGCCTGGCCTTCGTCGCTCGTGCGGAGGCGCGCGGCGGTCTCTGCTGTCCGTTCGCCTGTCGGCCGTTCGCGAATCAGCTCTTTTGCCGCGCGTGCGGCTTGCGGTGCAGACGTGAGGAGCTCTACGACCACTCGTTCCACCGCCGAGTCGAGGTCGGCGTCGACCTCCGAGACCAGCCCGATCCTCAGCGCCGTCTCCGCGTCGAACCGCTCGCCGGTGAGGAAGTACCGGCGTGCGTGCTCCCCGATCCGCGGCAGGACGAAAGGCGAGATGACGGCGGGGATGATCCCGAGCTTCACCTCCGAGAAGCCGAACACCGCGTCGGGCGCGGCGACCGCGATGTCGGCGCACGAGACGAGGCCCGAACCGCCGCCGAGCGCGTAACCGTGGACACGCGCGACGACCGGGGCGCGGCAGGTCCAGATCGTCTCGCACATCCGGTACAGCCGCATCGCGTCGTCGACGTTCTCCTCGTACGTGAGGTCGATCGAGCTGCGCTGCCACTCGATGTCCGCGCCGGCGCAGAAGGCCGCGCCCGCGCCCGCGAGGACGACCGCGCGGGCGTCGCCGACATCCGCAAAGGCATCCGTGAGCTCGCGGATCAGCTCGGCGTCGAACGCGTTCCGCCGCTCCGGCTTCGCGAGCGTGATCCGAAGCACGTGGCCGTCGCGCTCGATCCGGAGGCCGGGCATCCGGTGAGCTTAGAGTTCGTCGTGTGCTGAGAGGTGCAATCGCCGCGGCGGTGACGCCGCTCCGGGACGCGGGGGAGGCGCTCGACGAGGGCGGCTTCGGGCCGTACGTCGACTTCCTCGCCAGCGGCGGCCTCGACGGCGTGCTCGCGCTCGGGACGACAGGCGAGGGATTTCTGCTGCCGGTCGAGCAGCGGATGCGCGCTGCGGAGCTGTTCCTCGAGGCCGCTGCCGAGCGGCTGCCCGTCGCCGTGCACGTGGGTGCGCAGTCGACGTGGGACACGGTCGAGCTCGCGGCCCACGCTGCGGACATCGGCGCCGCAGGCGTGGCCGTCATGGGCCCGCCGTACTTCCGGCTCGACGAGGCGGAGCTGCTCGCGCACTTCGCCGCTGCGGCGCGGGCGTGTGCGCCGACGCCGTTCTACGTCTACGAGTTCGCCGCACGGAGCGGCTACTCCGTGCCCGTCGAGGTGCTCGAGCGGCTGCGAGACACGGCGCCGAACTTCCGTGGGATGAAGGTGTCGGACACGCCCTGGGACCGTTTCGCGCAGTACCTGATCGAAGGCATGGACGTCTTCGTCGGGCCGGAGTCGCTGATCGCGCAGGGCCGGTCGGCGGGCGCGGTCGGAGCGGTGTCCGCCCTCGCGTCGGCGTTCCCGGAGCTCATCGCCGCAGAGGTCCACGCCTCCGAGACTTTGCAACAGACTGTTGCAAGAGATTTGGGTGGCGTGCGTTCTGTTCTGGAGCGCTTCCCGTTCCAGTCGGCGTTGAAGACCGTGCTGGCACGGCGGGGCGTGCCGATCAATCCCGATGTGCGTCGGCCGTTGCGCACGCTGAGCGAGGCAGAACGAGCGGAGCTCGAGACGTGGCTCGAATCGTCGTTGCCGGCGCCGGCGCGGTAGGCGCCTCGATCGCGTACCACCTCGCGCTGCTGGGTGCGCGCGAGGTCGTTCTCTGCGACCGCGCGGAGATTGCGAGCGGCGCGACGGGAAAGGCGATGGGAGGCTTTCGCCAGCAGTTCTCGACGGAAGCGGAGGTGCGGCTCGCGCGGGCTTCGCACGAGCTGTTCGCGCAGCTCGGGCCACCGCTCTTCGAGCAGGTCGGCTACCTGTTCGTCGCGACGACGCCCGACGGCATGACGCAGCTTGCGGAGCGCGCGGCGCTGCAGCAGAGCCTCGGCGTTCCGGTCGAAGAAGTGGATGCGGCGCGCGTGCGCGGGCTGCGGGTCGACGACGTCCTCGGTGCGTACGCCTGCTGGGAGGACGGCGTCGCCGAGCCCGCGGAGATCACGCGTGAGCTCGTTCGTCGCGCGGCGGAGCGCGGAGTGGACGTGCGCGAGCACACGGAGGCGCGCGACGTCGAGCGCGACGTGCTCGTGATCGCCTGCGGCGCGATTTCACCAGAGCTTTGGCCGGAGTTGCCGGTACGTCCGCTCTGCCGTCAGCTCGTCGACGTCGGTCCGGTCGCCGGGTTGCCGGCGGACCTGCCGATGACGATCGAGGAGGAGAACGGCTTCCACTTCCGGCGGCGCGGCGACGCGCTCCGCCTCGCGCTGCCCGAGCCGACACCGCGCTGGACCGCCGACGCGTTCGTCGACGACGCGATCGTCGAGGACAAGCGCGCGCGGCTCGCACACCGGTATCCGCACGCGGCGGGCGCGCCGATCGTCCGCGCATGGGCGGGTCTCTACGACATGACGCCCGACGCGCATCCGATCGTCGGCTACGTGGGCGACGGTGTGTATGCCGCCTGCGGCTTTTCCGGCCACGGCTTCATGCAGTCGCCCGCCGTCGGACGCGCAGTCGCGGAAGAGCTGCTCCACGGTGGATCCGAGCTGGACCTGTCGCCGTACCGGCTCGAGCGATTCGCCGGCGAC
>VAYM01000155.1 GCA_005884945.1 Actinomycetota bacterium
TCCTCCTGCGTGAACTGGTCGACCGTCGCCTCGGTGATCTCGTTGATCCACTCGCGCACCTGGTCGGACATGTCGGTGCCTTCGAGCACCTCCCGGCGCTGCTCGTAGATCACCTTGCGCTGCGTGTTCATGACGTCGTCGTACTTGAGGACGTTCTTGCGCGCGACGAAGTTCTGCTCCTCGACCTTCTTCTGCGCGTTCTCGATCTGGTTCGAGAGGATCTTCGCCTCCATCGGCTGATCCTCCGGGATCTTGAAGCGCTCCATGATCCGCTTGATCCGCTCGCCCGCGAACAGGCGCACGAGGTCGTCCTCGCCCGACAGGTAGAAGCGCGATTCACCGGGATCGCCCTGGCGGCCGGAGCGGCCGCGCAGCTGGTTGTCGATGCGCCGTGCCTCGTGGCGCTCGGTGCCGAGCACGTAGAGCCCGCCGAGATCGACGACGCCCTCGCCGAGCTTGATGTCGACGCCGCGCCCCGCCATGTTCGTCGCGATCGTCACGGCGTGCTTCTGCCCCGCGTCCTTGATGATCTCCGCCTCGCGCGCGTGCTCCTTCGCGTTGAGGACGTTGTGCGGGATGCCCTGCCGCTTGAGCAGCTCCGCGAGGTACTCGGACGTCTCGACCGCAATCGTGCCGACGAGCACCGGTTGTCCCTTTTCGTGGCGCTCCTTGATGTCCCGGATCACGGCCTCGAACTTCCCTTCGACCGACTTGAAGATCAGGTCGTTCTTGTCGTCACGCGCGACCGCCACGTTCGTCGGGATCTCGACGACGTGGAGGTTGTAGATCTCGACGAACTCCTTCTCCTCCGTCTTCGCCGTCCCGGTCATCCCCGCGAGCTTCTCGTAAAGGCGGAAGTAGTTCTGCAGCGTGATCGTCGCGAGCGTGACGTTCTCCTCCTGGATCTTCACGCCCTCCTTCGCCTCGATCGCCTGGTGGAGGCCCTCCGACCAGCGCCGTCCTTCCATGATCCGCCCGGTGAACTCGTCGACGATCTTCACCTCGCCGTCCTGGATGACGTAGTCGACGTCCCGCTTGTAGAGAGACTCCGCCTTCAGCCCCTGGATCAGGTGGTTCACGAGCTGCGAGTTGCGTGGGTCGTACAGGTTCTCGAGGCGGAGCGAGCGCTCGACCGCCTCGATCGCGCGCTGCCCCGGCGAGACCGTCTTGTGCTTCTCGTCGTACTCGTAGTCCGCGTCCGGATTGCCGCCCTTGAGCAGCGGGTCGTGCGGGACGCCGTTCAGCTGGCGGGCGACGCGCGCGAAGTCGTAGTAGATCTGCGCAGCCGTCTCGGGCTCGCCGGAGATGATGAGCGGAGTGCGCGCCTCGTCGATGAGGATCGAGTCGACCTCGTCGACGATCGCGTAGGCGTGACTGCGCTGGACGAGGCCGTCGAGTGACACGGCCATGTTGTCGCGTAGGTAGTCGAATCCGAACTCGGAGTTCGTGCCGTACGTGATGTCGGCGTCATATGCGGCCTTGCGGTCCGCCCACGGCATCATGTTCTCGATCGAGCCGACCGTCATCCCGAGCCGCTCGTACACGCCGCGGTTCCATTCCGCGTCCCGCCGGGCGAGGTAGTCGTTGACGGTCACGAGGTGGACGCCGGTCTCGGCGAGCGCGTTCAGGTAGAGCGCGAGGCTCGCGACGAACGTCTTACCCTCGCCGGTCTTCATCTCGGCGACGTCGCCTTCGTGGAGGACGATGCCGCCCATCAGCTGCACGTCGAACATGCGCTGGCCGGACTCGCGCACCCGCGCTTCGCGCACGGCGGCGAAGGCCTCGAAGAGGAGCTCCTCGAGGGTCTCGCCGTTCTCGAGCCGCTCGCGGAACTCGGTCGTCTTCGCACGCAGATCCTCGTCCGAAAGGCTTTGGAACTCGGGCTCGAGGCTCGTGATGTACGCGGCCTGCTGCTGGAGCCGCTTGAGGCGGCGTCCCTCGCCGGCGCGGAGGACTTTCTCGAGGGAGCCGAGCTGCTGAGCCATCGTCAGACCTAGGGTAGCGGGTGCAACCTCGATGCTTTCGTAACGATACGGGCGTGGTTTCGGCCGATCAGGCTGCCGGCCGCGGACCTGCCTTAGAGCGGGTCGACCTTCACTTCCCACCAGTCGCCGTCGAGGCGCTCCGCGCGGACGACGTAGTCGTTGCGGCCGGCCGACAGCGCCTCGAGCTCTGCGACGGTGCCGAACTCGCGCGCTCCGTCGATCGCGAGCGTTCGCTCGCCGTCGCGGACGCTCAGCTCGATCGTGTCTCCAACTTGCCCCGACAGCCGGACCACCTCGATCGCGCGCGCGGCCACCGCCCACAGCTCCTCCGACTGGCGCACGGCCTTCGCACGGTACGGCGGTTGCAGCTCGCGCTCGACGGCGTCGGCCAGCGGCGCGAGCGGTGCGTCTCCCTCTTCTTCGTCGACGAGCACGGTGCGGTCGGGCAGCACGTCGAAGGCGAGCTCGCTGCCGGTGATCTCCGGCGCCCGAACGGTGGCCACTGCATCCCATTCGCGCTGCCGCGCGATCCCGTGCACGCCGGGCTCGCGGGCTCCGCAGACGACGGGTCGCGCGTCGTACCGAGGCGCCTCGAGGCCCGCGTCCTCCAACAGGCGCTCGTGCAGCGGCTTTCGCCGCCGGAACAATCCCATGGGCTAGCTCTGCGGCTCGATCAGCCCGTAGCCGCCGTCCCGCCGCCGGTAGATGACGTTGATCTCGCCTGACTCGTCACTGCGGAAGACGAAGAAGTCGTGGCCGACGAGCTCGAGCTGCAGCGCAGCTTCCTCCGGGCTCATCGGCTTCACGGTGAACTGCTTGCTCTTCACGATCTGAGGGCCAGCCTCTTCCTCGATGCTCATCGGACCTCCGGGAGAGATGCCGTCGTTGCGCACGTGGCGACGCCTGCGTTTCGCACGGTAGTGCTCCACCTGCCGCGTCAGCTTGTCGGTCAGCTGGTCGATCGAGACCTTCATGTCCGTGGACGCCTCGCGGGCGCGGAGCGTCGGGCCCTTCGTCCAGACGGTCGCCTCGGCGACCTGGTTCAGCGCGATCGACGGGTTCTTCTCGACGCACAGCTCCAGCTCGACCTGCGTCAGCTCGTGCAGCTGAGGGTTGAGCTTTCCGAGCTTCTCCTCGGCGTACCGGCGGATCGAGTCGCTGACCTCGAGATTCTTGCCCTTCACGGAAAGGCGCATATGCGTCTCCTGGAGCTCGGGGCCGGGACGGCCAGCCTACCGGATCCGAGGGGGCCGGAGCCGGCCGGCCACTGTCCGTGGCCGGCCGGCTGCACCCGTTCCGTCTCGTCGCTAGCTCACCCCCGTCCGCATCCCGAGGGCTGCTCGCACCGGTCGCACTTCGGCTCGCACTTCGAGCAGTGCGAACGGCACGGATGCTCGCATCCGCGGTCGCACTTCGAGCCGCAGTCGGACTCACAGCCGTGGTCGCACGACGAGCAGTCCGACGACGGGCAGCAACCGCCACCCTGGACAGACTGCGTCTGGCCGAGCGAGTTCGACTGGTTGTTCGACTGTGTCGCCGAGTTCGAGGCCGGCGCGTAGACGGCGTTGCCGCTGTTCTGGGTGGTACCGCCCTTGTTGAAGACTGCTCGGCGGACTGACTTACGTCACCGGCCTTCCGACAGCAGCTGGACCCTCTGTCGACCGTCTGCGTCTGGCCGAGGGCGTTCGACTGGGTGTTCGACTGCGTCGCGGAGTTCGACGCCGGCGCGTACACCGCGTTGCCGCTGTTCTGGGAGACGCCACCGCCGCCGCCGCACGGGCTGCAGGCGCTGTGTCCCCAGCCGTTCGCGACCGCCACGTTCGGGCCGCTGACGACGACCGGAGCCGAGTACGCGCTCTGGTCGGCGGAGTTGCTACCCGAGTTGGACTGGTCGGCCGACTGCGAGACGTCACCACCGTGCTTGTGGCAGCAACGACCGCTACCCGCGACGGTCTGGCTCTGACCGGCGCTGTTCGACTGGTTGTTCTGCTGGTTCGCAGTGTTCGAGGACGAAGCGTCGACGGTGTTGCCGCTGTTCTGGTTGACATCGCCCTTGTTCAGGACGGCGTAGTTGCCGCCGCTGATCACGACCGGGCGCGATGTCGCCGTCTGATCGGCGCTGTTCGATCCTTCGTTGGACTGCGAGGCGGATTGCGACGTCCCCTTGTGTGAGGAGCAGCAACCGCCGCCGGCGACGGTCTGGCTCTGACCGGCGCGGTTCGACTGAGTGTTCGACTGGTTTGCGTTGTTGGACGTCGAAGCGTCCACGTTGTTCCCGCTGTTTTGGTTCACGTCGCCGCTGTTGAGCGCCGCGACGTTCGGGCCGCTTACGACGACGGGTTTGGACGACGCCGACTGATCAGCGGAGTTGCTGCCGCTGTTCGACTGGTCCGCGGACTGATCGGTGCTTCCGGAGTTTCCACCGCTCACGGTCTGGGTCTGACCGGCTGCGTTGGACTGGTTGTTCGACTGCGTCGCCGTGTTCGTGGCCGACGCATCCACGGTGTTGCCGCTGTTCTGCGTGGTGGTGCCGCTGCCGCCGCAGGGAGAACACGAGCTCCCATTGGCGAGCGCGACGTTCGGGCCGCTGACGACGACTGGTTCCGACGTCGCGGACTGGCTCGCGCTGTTCGAGCCGTCGTTCGATTGTGTGGCCGTCTGCGACGTGCCGGGCTGAGACGATGGGGAGAGCAAGTCACCCGCCCACGCGGGGCCGACTCCTCCCACCAGCCCGAGCACGAGGCTCGCGACCAGCATGACGAGCAAACGTCTCATCTGTGTACGTCTCCTTTACGTTCCGGTTGCCAACAACAACAGCCCGCACCGACCCATGGGTGCAGGCGCGTTGGCCGGAACTAACCGGGACGGTCGCGCAGGGCGACGTACGCCGGCGAGAGCCCGAGAGCCGCCGCGGGCCGGAGCCATCGGACCGCGGTCGGGATCGCCAGGAGAAGAAGGAAGCTCAAAAGGCCGAAGAGGAGCGGAGCCGCGCCGCCTTCGCCCGACGCTCCGGAAACGAGGCCGACTCCGGGCGCCCGTCGAGGCAGCGGCCCGCGCTGGTTCGAGTCAGCACCGTTTCGGTCCGCGGCACGCACGATTGCTCGGGGCGTCGGGCTGGTCCACGGCAGCGTGGAGCGCATCGCCGGCATCCTGCCCGTCACTCGGGTGCTCGCGGGTGCGGCCGCCCGCTGCCGGGTGGCCGGGGAGGCGATCGTTCCCGCCGGGCCGGACTTCGGCAGCTGCCGAGCGGTCGGCGCCGTGCTCGTCGCCGTTCGCGGCGACGGCGCGCTTCGCGAACCGTCGTCGCTGCACGCGGGAGCGCCGGGGCTGCGCGCTCGACGGTCGCGCCGACCGTCGACGTCGTCGTCGCGGCCGCGTTCGACGCAACCGCGGTTACGGTGGACGCCGTTGCGGAGACGACGTGCTCCACCGTCGCGGTCGCGTCCGACGCGACCGTCTCGACGGCCGGGTTGGGCGCGGTCACCGTCGGGGCCTGGGTGGACACCGTCTCGACCGCCGGAGGCGCAGCCGACGGCGTCTGCGGGACGGCCGGCGCGACGCTCGAGGTCGCAGGCGCGAGCTGGCTTGCCGATGCCGTCGCCGGCGCGCTCACCGTCGTCGCCGACGGGAGCCCCGCGCGCGCGACCCCGGCGAAACACCCCGCCCAGGAGATCGCTCCCGCAAGGAGTGCGATCCGGAAGAGCCACCGTGGCACGCGAGTCGTCATCGGCCTTCTTCTTCCCGTTTTTCAAGTGAGAACTATCGTCAGGCCACGACGAAAAACACGCACTTTGCAGGGATGAGACACCTGTCGCCCGACGCGTCACGGTCGATGCGACATCTGTCGCCGGGCCCAGATCCGCTCAATCGGCCCGACGCATCACCGAAACCGGATCGCACGCGCGAAGGTGACGACCTCGACCCTCCGGGCGCCGGCTCGCCGGAGGGCCGAGGCCGCGGCGTTCGCGGTGGCGCCCGTCGTGTAGACGTCGTCGACGAGGACGACCGACGGCGGGACACGGCCCGACGCTGCGAACGCGCCGCGGACGTTTCGCCGCCGCGCGCCCTGATCCAGCCCGCGCTGCCTTCGGGACGGGCGCGTACGAGCGAGCAGCGGCTCGGCCGGCAGGCCCCACTCCCGTGCCAACTCCCTCGCGAGTCCCTCGGCCGCATGATGTCCGCGCTTGAGCCGGCGATCGCGATCCGGCGGCACGAACGTGAGCACGCCGGCCTCGGGCCTCGCCACGACGTCGACGACGATTCCGGCCGCCCACGGCGCGAGCCGACGGAGCCCACGCTCCTTCCACGCCGCGACGATCCGCCGCACCGGGTCGTCGTACGCGACCGCTGCGCGCGCCACGGCAAACGCGAGCCGACGGCCACCGCACTCGCTGCAGCGCGCGACGGGCCACGCCGTGGGCCGGCCACAGCGTGCGCACATCGGCGCGCGGAGCCGCCGCAGTCCCACCGCGCAGGCGGCGCAGACCTGCGGGCCGTTCCGCGAGCACCCGAGGCAGCGCTGCGGGAGGAGCAGGTCGAGCATGCTGCGACCGTAGGCGCCGGCGGCGCCCGGAGATGTGTCAGCTCTGTGGCGAGTATTCGGCGCGTTCCGGGAGGCCGGCGCGGCGGCGCATGAGGTTGTCCGCCTCGAGGAGCTGGGCGTGATCGCCGATGTCCCACCAGTTGCCGGGGAAGCTGTACGCGTACACGGGCGCGCGCGCCTGCAGCCACGCGACGAAGTTGCCGGGCTGATCGGGCGGATTGCCCTCGGCGAGATAGGTCGCGACGCGCCGCGCGTGGTCGCGCGCGAAGACGTACGTCGCCGTCGCGCAGAGCGTCGTCGGCGGATCCGCCGGCTTTTCCACGAAGGAGATGATCCGGCCTTCCCGGTCGACGTCGACGACGCCGTACTGCTTCGCGAGCTCGCGGTCGCGGACGTCGTGGACGGCGACGCTGCTCGCGTTTCCCTTTGTCCGCCAGAACCCGAGATAGTCGCGCAGCGAGTAATCGAAGAGGTTGTCGCCGGCGATCGCGAGCAGATCGTCGTCGAGCCCGACGAACTGGATATCGCCGATCGCGCCGAGCCGGTCGTCGTTCGACGTCGTCCCGTCGTCGTGCACGACGACGTCGTCCGGTGCCCACCGCCGGAAGTCGTCTGCGAAGCGATGGTTCGTGACGAGGTGGATCTCGTCCGCGTCGGTCTCGCGGATCTTGTCGACGATCCAGTCGACCATCGGCCTTCCGCCGACAGGCAGCAGCTGCTTCGGGATCGATTCGGTGAGCGGCCGGAGACGCGTCGCGTATCCGGCCGCCAGAATGAGCGCCTTCATGCGCTGGCAACAGACTGTTGCAAAGGCAGTTAGGTGCCTTCGTCCCACGAGGCTAGGTACTTCGCCTGCTCCTCCGTCAGCCGGTCGATCGCGACACCCATCGTCTCGAGCTTCAGGCGCGCGATCTCCGCGTCGATCTCCGGCGGCACCGGATAGACCTTCCGCTCGAGCTCGGCCGCGTGCTGGATCGCGTACTCGGCCGACAACGCCTGGTTCGCGAACGACATGTCCATCACCAGCGCAGGATGTCCCTCCGCGGCGGACAGGTTCACGAGCCGGCCGTCGGCGATGAGGTACAGGCGGCGCCCGTCTGCGAGCGTGAACTCGTCGACCAACGCGCGCGCCTCCCGCGTCTCCGAGGCGAGCTGCTTCAGCGCGGGGATGTCGATCTCGACGTTGAAGTGCCCGGTGTTCGCGAGGATTGCGCCGTCCTTCATCGCCTCCATGTGCTCGCGCCGGATCACCGACTTGTCGCCGGTCGCCGTGCAGAAGATGTCGCCGACGCGCGCGGCTTCCTGCATCGGCATCACCTCGTAGCCGTCCATGACGGCCTCGATCGCGCGGAGCGGATCGACCTCGGTCACGATCACGTGCGCGCCCATCCCGCGCGCCCGCGACCCGACGCCGCGTCCGACCCAGCCGTACCCGGAGACGACGAAGCGCTTCCCGGCGAGGAGGACGTTCGTCGCGCGGACGATGCCGTCGATCGTCGACTGCCCCGTGCCGTAGCGGTTGTCGAAGAGATGCTTCGTATTCGCGTCGTTGACGGCGATCACCGGGAAGCCGAGCGCGCCGTCCCGCTCGAGGGCCTTGAGGCGGATGACGCCGGTGGTCGTCTCCTCCGTCCCGGCGATGATGTCGCCGAGCTGCTCCCGGCGAGCGGAGTGCAGGACGCCGATCACGTCTGCGCCGTCGTCCATCGTCAGCTGCGGCTTGTGGTCGACCGCGGCCTCGATGTGCGAGTAGTACGTGTCGTTGTCCTCGCCCTTGATCGCGAAGACCGCGATGTCGTACTCCTCGACGAGCGCAGCCGCGACGTCGTCCTGCGTCGACAGCGGGTTGGACGCGCAGAGGACGACGTCCGCGCCACCGGCCTGCAGCGTGCGCGCGAGGTTCGCCGTCTCGGTCGTCACGTGCAGGCATGCAGAGACGCGGTAGCCGGCAAGCGGCTGCTCGCGCTCGAAGCGCTCCCGGATCGCAGCGAGGACCGGCATCTGCCGGTCGGCCCATGCGATTCGGCGGACACCCTCGGGCGCCAGCGCGAGATCCTTGACGTCGTGTCGTTTCGTCGTGGCCATTCAGTCCTCTCTCGTAGTCAGGCGACGAGGAGCCGCTCGTGCTTTCGCTGCTCCCAGTCGAGGGCGGCGAGCTCCGTCCCGGCGAGCCACGTGTCGACGGCGCCGCGAAGCGCCGGGTCCCGGCGGAGCCGGGCGGCGAAGGTGACGTCCGTCAACTCGACGCCGAAGCGGCGCCGAAGCTCTTGCAGGGAACGGAGCTGGTTCAGCTCGAGCAGGCCGTAGAGGCGGTAGCCGGCCGCGCTGCGGCGGGGCACCACCAGTCCGGCGCGCTCGAGGTAGCGGAGCATCCGTGGCGACCACCCCGTGCGAGCGGCCGCTTCTCCGACGTTCAGCTCGTCCACGCGGCAGACCTTAACACATCTGTGTCAAGGAGCCGTCGTGCCCTCTCGCCCGTACCGGTCTTCGAGCCGGACGATGTCGTCCAGCTCGGTCGTCGACACCTCGATGATCGTCGTGTCCTCGACCGCCGTGACGCGGTGCACGGTGCCGGGACGGAAGCGGAAGCAGGCGCCGGCGGCCACGACTTCCTCGTGCAGGACGGCGTCGCCCGCCGTCCCGAGCTCGACCTTCGCGCGGCCGGACTGCAGGAGCCACGACTCGTCCTTCTGCCGGTGAAACTGGAGCGACAACGACTCGCCGGCCCGGACGAAGAGCACCTTGCCGACGTAGGCGTCCGTCTCGGCGAAGATCAGCTCGTAGCCCCAGGGCTTGTTCACCCGGCGTGGCTGGAACGCCCAGGCGTCGAGCCCCTCGAGATTCGGCGAGTCCACGGACATCGGGCGACTCTACGCGAGGCTCAGGAGCGGTTCCGGGCCAGCGTCGGCCGAAGCTCGGGGTGGCTCGAGTAGTACTCCTCGGCGCGCTGGAGGTCCTTCGGCGTGTTCACCGTGATCCACAGCCCGACGTGCCGGAAGC
This sequence comes from Actinomycetota bacterium, assembly GCA_005884945.1. Lineage (GTDB taxonomy): Bacteria > Actinomycetota > Thermoleophilia > Gaiellales > Gaiellaceae > 3-1-20CM-4-69-9. The sequence continues at coordinate 9,529 of VAYM01000155.1, forward strand.
CGTAGAGCTTCCCCTCCTGGGCGAGCTCGGGAAACGTCGACTGCTCGTGGTCGCCGCGCTCGGGGAGCCGGTCGAGCGCCGCGTCGTCGAGGACGTAGATGCCGGCGTTGACCCAGTGCGGGAGGCGCGGCGCCTCGCGGAAACCGGCGACGCGGTCGTTCTCCGCCAGCTCGACCACGCCGAACTGGGAGACGAGCGGCGCGACGACGATCGTCGCCGCGGCTCCGCGTTCGCGGTGCGCGTCGAGCAGCGCGTCGAGATCGACGTCGTGCAGCTCGTCGCCGTTGAACGCGTACAGCGGGCCCGTCTCCTCACGGTGCGCCGCCGCATAGCGAAGGCCGCCGCCGCGACCGAGCGGCTCCGGCTCCGCGACCGCGGCGATCTCGGCGCCGAGGCCGGAGAGCTTCGCGCGGAACAGCCTGTCCTGGCCACGTGAGCAGCTCACGATCACGCGGTCGACGCCGGCGCGAACGAGCTGCGACACCTGGTACTCCGCGAGCGGATGACCGGCGATGGGGACGAGCGCCTTCGGCTGTCCACGCGCTGCGTCGCCGAGGCGGGTCGCCTGCCCGCCCGCGAGGATGATCGCCTCCACTACCGCGGCTTTCTGGTCGTTCGAGCGGAGGCGGTCTCCGCTGGGGGAACCTCCCGGTTCTCCCAGCCCCCCTCCACTGGTCCGCTGTCGCGGACGGGCGGCTCCGCCGCCGGTTCGGCAGTCTCGGGCAGCGCCGCGAACGGGGAGCTGCCGCGGCCAATGCCTTCGTACGCAAAGCCTGCCGCGCGCGTCTTCGCCGGATCGAGCACGTTCCGTCCGTCGACGATCAGCGGCCGGGCCATCGCTTCTCGCACCTCGGCGGACGCGAGGTCGCGCAGCTCGGGCCACTCCGTCACGATCACGGCCGCGTCGGCGCCCGTCACCGCATCGAGGATCGAATCGCACTGCTGCGCACCGCGAAGGCGACCGCGCGCATCTGCGACCGGGTCCCACGTACGGACGATCGCGCCTTCAGCGAGCAGGCGAGACGCGATCACGAGGCTCGGTGCGTCGCGGAGATCGTCGGTGTTCGGCTTGAACGCGAGACCGAGCACCGCGATCGTCTTGCCCCGCAGCTTGCCGAGGTGCTTCTCGAGCTTCGAGATCACGCGCCGCTTCTGCAGCTCGTTCACCTCGATCACGGCCGCGAGCAGCTGGAAGTGGTAGCCGGAGTTGCCGGCGAGCTGCTTCAGAGCGGACACGTCCTTTCCGAAGCAGGAACCGCCCCAGCCGACGCCCGCACGGAAGAAGTGCGGGCCGAGCCGATGGTCGAGTCCGACGCCCTTGGCGACATCCTCGACGTCGGCGCCGACGAGCTCGCAGACGTTCGCGATCTCGTTGATGAAGCTGATCCTCGTGGAGAGGAACGCGTTCGCGGCGAGCTTGATCATCTCTGCCGACGCGACGTCCGTGCGGACGACAGGCGCCTCGATCCCCGAGTACAGCGCCTCCACGACCGTTGCGTCGTCGTCGGCGAACGCACCGAGGACGAGACGGTCGGGATTCGTGAAGTCGCGCACCGCGGTTCCTTCCGCGAGGAACTCCGGGTTCGACACGTAGCCCACGTTCACGAGCCCACGCGCCTCGAGCGCCGCGCGCACCGACTCACCCGTCCCGACCGGCACCGTCGACTTCATCGCGAGGATCTGGCGCCGGTCGACGCGCGGCAGCTGGTCGAGCGCGTTCCACACGTACGAGAGATCGGCGTCGCCCGAGTACGTCGGGGGCGTCTGGACGCAGACGAAGAGAACGTCGGTCGCGCCGAGATCCTCCGCGTCGAGCGTGTAGTGGATCCTCCCGGCGTTCCGCGCGAGCACGTCGGGCAGGTCCGGCTCGTGGAACGGGAGCGTTCCGCCGCGGAGCGCCTCGATGCGCTCCGGCACGATGTCGCGAACGACGACGTCGTGGCCGAGCTCGGCGAAGCAGCCGCCCGTGACGAGCCCCACCCAGCCCGCACCGAAGATGCCGATCCTGCGTGTGTCCGCCATGCCGCCGCGCAGACTACCGGCGCAGTGGAGCGAGACCCTTGGCGATCGCGAGCATCGTCTCGTTCGAGAGCGAGTCGAGGATCGTGTTCGTGACCCAGTACGTCGCGCCGTTCGCTTTCAGCACGATCATGTGGAGGTGCACGCCGGAGTAGTAGAAGTCGTACGTCCGGCCGTGGACGCGGTGCTCGAAGCTCGGGCTCGTGAGGATCGGCGCGTCGTTCCAGTCCGTCTCCTCGATGCCCCAATACTCGTTCTCGCCGGTCTGGAACGTCAGCCGCACGCCGAGGTGGCCCTTGCTCAGGCGGTAGACGCGGATCGGCGCGAGCGGCTCCGGCTCCGAGTGGCTCTCGATCAGCCGTGGAACCTCGAGCGTGAACGGCACGCGACGGCGCACCGACCGCAGGTAGCCGACCGTCGCCGCCGCGTTCGGGACGATCTCCGCCGGTTCGGGCTTCGGCGTGTGGTCGACGGGCGCCGGCGCAAGCGTGCCGTGGAAGTTCTGGCCGACGACGACGGTGGTCATGGCGCCGTTCGCGAGCTGCACGAGCGCGGGGGACGCGGTCGAGAGCGCCTTCGTCTGCGCATCGCCGAACAGGTTCGCGAGCTGCTGCCCGGCCGCGGCGGCGTGCTTCTGCGACGCGTCGTAGAAGATCGTCGTGTTGAAGTAGCTCTGCGTCGGCGCATTGACGGGACGTCCCTGCGGCGGCAGCACGATCTTGTAGCCGCGCTGCCCGAGCACGTAGGCGGCGTTTGCCGCGGATCCCTGGACGCCGTTGCCGTTCAGCACGCTGACGGTGATGCCGGCCGGCCGCAGGTTCGTCGCGCGGCGCTTGATCCCGAGCGTGACGTCGCGCGCCTTCTCCGGCGACTGGACGTCCGGGCGGACGAAGTCCTGTACGGCCGTGGTGATGTTCGACGGATCCGTCGTCAGCTCCGCGTAACCGGTCAGCCCTTCGATGCGTGACTGGAAGATGTGCCCGGACGGCAGGTCCTGCGCGAACTTGAGGTAGCCGCGCAGCGTGTTGAAGTCGAGCGGGTGACTCCCGCCGCGCCCGATGACGACGCTCTTCTCGACCGTGTCGACGATGTCGAGCAGCGTGCCGAATGACAGCGAGCTCGTGATCTGCGCCTTGAGCGCCTTCAGGAAGAGCTGCTGGCGCGCGACGCGGAAGAGGTCGGAGTCGAAGTGGCGGTAGCGGACGTACGCGAGCGCGTCGTATCCCTTCAGGCGCTGGTATCCGGGCCAGAGGTTGATCGCGGAGTAGCCGCCGGGACCCGTGTCGTTGTTGAAGTAGCGGTGGTCGACGTCGACCCAGACACCGCCGAGATGATCCACGAGCTGGAGGAAGCCGTGGAAGTTGACGGTGACGAAGTAGTTGATCGGCAGCCCGGTGAGCGCGCGCACCGTATCCACGCTTCCCTGCGAGCCGCACTCGGCGAAGGCGGCGTTGATGCGATCGCGGTACTCGGGATGGCCGGGGCACTTGACCGTGACGATCAGGTCGCGCGGGAACGAGAGCATCGAGATCGAGTCCGTCTGCGGGTCGGCGCGGACGAGCATGAGCGTGTCGGATCGGCCCGTGACGTCGGCCTCGGGCCCGCGCCGCTTGTCCGTTCCGATCACGAGCGCGTTCGTCGGCTGGCCCGGAATCGGGACGTCGAGGTCCTTCTGCGCGGCCTTGTCCTGCGGCGTCTTGGGCGCAACCGCCGTGAAGAACTCGTGCTGCTTCAGGTAGGCGGCGCCGGCGGCTCCGCCCGCGACGATGAGCGCCGCGAGGAGCGTCCACAGCGCGACGAGCCGGACGATCGCCCACGGGGCGCGCCGCCGTGGCTCCGGCTGGCGGTAGCGCGTCATCGGCGTCCGGACGCCGGGGGGGAAGACCGCGCGCCCGTCGCCGTTCATCGCCGCCCCGCGGCCCATGCCTCTCTTGAGCGTCGTCTTCATGCAGGCCGGAAACAGCGCGGCGCCTCGTCGGGAGGCGCCAGCCGGCACGAGGATACCCGACGGGTCGGCCTACAGATCCTCGACCGTCGTCGCGGCGAGCCACTGGGCGACCGCGAGCAGGCTTCCGTCCTCCTCGTGCACGCTCCGCTGCTCGTCCGCCCCGTTGCCTCGCTGCAACAGCTCTGCGACCCCGGCGAGCTCGTCCGCGCAGCCGAGGCGCTCGGCCGCCGGAGCAGCCGTCTCTGCGAGCTCGCGGACGGCGTCGCGGGCGGGGCGGCGGCGCCGGGTCCGGAGGTCGACGAGCTCTGACTCCAGCCCGTACCGGACGGCGCGCCACCTGTTCTCGGCGATCAGCGCGCGCGGCTGCGGATCGAGCGGGCTCTCCGCGTACGTCGCGGCGAGGCTCTGTGCCAGCGCGGCGAGCGCCGCGACGCTCTCGACCCGCGTCTGGGCGTCGAACGCGCGCAGCTCGACGGTGCCGAGCTTCGGGTGCGGGCGGACGTCCCACCACAGGTACGTGTAGTCGTCGAAGAAGCCGGCGGACATCCCACGCCCGACGAGCTCGGCGAACTCCTCGAACGAACCGAGCGCGGGCGGCAGGCCGCTGCGCGGCATCGTGTCGAACACCTTGCTCCGCGTCGAAGCGAGACCGGTCTCGCGCGCCTGCCAGAACGGCGAGTTCGCACCGACGGCCAGCAGCTCCGGTACGTTCGTCCGCAGCGACGTCACGACCTGCATCGCGACGTCGGCCGTCGGGACGGCAACGTGGACGTGGAGGCCGAAGATCGCAACCTGCTCGGCGACCCAACGCAGCTCGTCGACGACGCCCTGGTAGCGCGGCTTGTCGGTGATCTGCTGGTGCTCCCAGTGGGAGAACGGATGCGTGCCCGCGGAGGCGATCAGCGCACCGCGGGCCGCGGCCGCGTCGCGTAGGAGCGCACGGATCTCGCGCACCTCGTCGATGGCAGCGGCCACGGTCTCGTGCACGCCGGTGGCCGTCTCGAGGACGGAGGTCATCAGCTCGGGACGGATCCGCTCGTCGCCGGCGGCCTCGGCGACCTCGTCGAATCGCGGCACGAGCTCGTAGCTCTCGGCGGAGAGGAGCTGGAACTCCTCTTCGATGCCGACGGTGAAGGGCGCGCTGCGCCCGAAGGCGTGCTCCACGCCGTGCAGCTTGGCGCGCACGGCGGCTGACATGTGGTAGACACCGCACGCCCGGATGAGCGTCTTCCGCCGTCCTCGAGCGCACGTTCGCCGACGTTCTCGGACCGGCGACGAGGATCCGCTCGTCTTCGCGGGGAGCGCGAGCCCAAAGCTGACGGATGCGATCTGCCGTGAGCTCGGCGTCGACCGTGGCCGCGGCGAGGTGCTGCGGTTCTCCGAGGGGACGCTGTTCGTCCGAGTGCTCGAGAACGTGCGCGGTCGGAGCGTCTACGTCGTTCAGTCCACGGTCTTCCCGACGAACGCGAACTTCATGGAGCTGCTCTTCTGGACCGACGCGTTCCGCCGAGCGAGCGCCGACTCCGTGACGGTCGTGATGCCCTACTTCAGCTACGCGAAGGGCGACAAGAAGGACGAGCCGCGCGTTTCGATTCGCGCCCGGGTCTGCGCGGACGCGATCGAGGCGGCGGGCGCCGACCGCGTGGTGACGCTCGACCTGCACGCCCCGCAGATCCAGGGGTTCTTCAGGATCCCCGTCGACGATCTCTACGCGCTACCGCACCTCTGTGCGGCGATCGGGCGCCTGAACCTGACCGATCCCGTCGTCGTCGCTCCCGATGCCGGCTTCGCGAAGCGCGCACGACGCTTCGCGCACCGGCTCGATGCGCCGCTCGCGATCGCCGACAAGGTGCGAAAGGGGCACGACGAGACGGCCGAGCTCGTCGAGATCATCGGCGAGGTCTCGGGCCGCGACGCCGTCGTGGTCGACGACTTCACGATCAGTGCCGGAACGCTCGTCGAAGCGGCTCAGGAGCTCGTCGCACGCGGTGCGCGCTCCGTCACGGCCGTCGTGACGCACGGCGTGTTCGCCGAGCGGTCGATGGAGCGGCTCGACGCGAGCTCCATCGGACGCCTGATCATGACGGACTCGATCGAGACGCAGCCGGTTGAGCTGTCGGAGAAGGTCACCGTCGTGTCCGTCGCGCCGCTGTTCGCCGAGGCGATCCGCCGGATCCACGAGCGGGAGAGCATCAGCGTGTTGTTCCGAGACTGACTAGCGATCGAGCCGCTGCGCGAGCTTCGTGGCGAGCCTGCGGTCGAGACCCGCGGGAAGCGGCATCAGCGGTTGGCCCGGCGACAGCGTCATGAGCGCGAGGTTGGCGCGGCCCTTGCCGAGACAGACGACGCGCAGGTCGGCGTTGAACTTGATCCCCTGCACGTTGAACGCGAGCCGCACGTAGAACGCCGCCGTCCGCGGCGCGAGGTGCGGGTACGCGAGCTTGCCCTTCGACACGATCCGGATCGTCGCGCCGCTCGTGGACGTCTGGTCGAGTCCCTCCGCCAGGCAGTCGAGGAGCTGCGGCTTGACCTCGAGGCTCCAGCCGGTCTGCGCATCCTTCGACGTCTTGAACATCGCCGCCGTCGACGTCACGAACCCACCGACGCGCGTGAACTCCGGCGAGTCCTGCTCCCCGGTCTCTGTGAGCTTCGACTCGTCCGGGTTGAACGACTTGCACGTCGAGTTGTCGCCCGTCGACTTCTGAGCCTTCCAGCCGGCGCCGGACAGGTCCGAACGCCTGACGAGCAGGGTTCGCGCCCGCGCCTGGTCTGCCGACGTGAACCGCTTCTGCGGGTCGTGCGGGTTCGCCGCCAGGGCCGCGCCCGCGACGACAGCGGTGAGGACAACGACGGTGGCGAAGCGGGCGAGCATCGGCTGGATGGGCATCGGCAAGGCTCCCGCGAGACTAAAGCTCGGCGGGCGAGAGCTCACGCGCCTCGTAGCCCAGGTTCGGGCGGAGCCACCGCTCGGCCTCCTCGAGACTCATGCCCTTGCGCACCGCGTAGTCCTCGACCTGGTCGCGGCCGAGACGTCCCACGGAGAAGTACCGGGCCTGCGGGTGCGCGAGGTAGATCCCGCTCACCGCCGCCGCGGGGATCATCGCGAAGGACTCCGTCAGCTCGAGGCCGATCGCCTCGGCGCCGAGCAGGTCGAACAGCTTCCGCTTCTCGGAGTGGTCCGGGCACGCGGGGTAGCCGAACGCAGGACGGATGCCGCGGAACCGCTCCGCGATCAGCTCCTCGGTCGCCAGCTGCTCGCCGGGCTCGTACCACTCGCGCCGCGCGCGCTCGTGCAGGTATTCCGCGAAGGCCTCGGCCAGACGGTCGGCGAGCGCCTTGACCATGATCGCCTGGTAGTCGTCGTGCTCCGCCTGGTAGCGCGCCGCGAGCTCGTCGGCGCCGTGGACGGTGACCGCGAACGCGCCGATGTGATCGCCGTCCGGCGACACGTAGTCGGCGAGGCAGCGGTTCGGCCGCGAATCGCCGTACGCGGATTGCTGCCGGAGGAAGCAGAACTTTGCAACAGTCTGTTGCAAAGAGAGAACGGCGATGTCGTCGCCGTCCCGGCGCGCCTCCCAGAAGCCGTAGATGCCTCGCGGCCTCAGCTCGATGCCGTCCAGCAGCGCGAGCGCGTCGTCGTACAGCTCGCGCGCCGCCGGCTGCTCGAGAAGCGCCGGAAACTTCCCCTTCAGCTCCCACGCGTGGAAGAAGAACTGCCAGTCGATGAACGGCCGCAGCGTGTCGACGTCGACCTCCACGTCGCGAACGCCGAGGAACGCAGGCGTCGCGAGGTCGTCGAACGGCACGCGCTCCCTGTTCGCGCGCGCGCCCTCGATCGGCAGCAGCGGCCGGCGCTCCTTCTCCTCGTATTGAGCGCGGAGCCGCTCCTGGAGCTCGTCGTTCGTCTGCTCGAGCCGGCGGCGGCGCTCGGGGTCGAGGAGGTCGGAGACGACGCCGACCACACGCGAAGCATCGAGGACGTGCACCGTCGGCTGGGAGTACTGCGGCGCGATGCGAACCGCCGTATGCTGCTTCGACGTCGTCGCGCCCCCGATCAAGAGCGGCAGGTCGAGCCCGCGGCGCTCCATCTCCTTCGCGACGTTCACCATCTCGTCCAGCGAGGGCGTGATCAGACCCGACAGCCCGACGACGTTGCAGCCCTCCTCGAGGGCGGTGTCCAGGATCGTGTCGGCCGGAACCATGACGCCGAGGTCGATCACCTCGTAGTTGTTGCAGCCGAGGACGACGCCGACGATGTTCTTGCCGATGTCGTGCACGTCGCCCTTGACGGTGGCGAGGACGACCTTTCCCTGGGTGCGCGACGCGACTCCGGTCTTGAGCTTCTCCTCCTCCATGTACGGCTCGAGGTAGGCGACGGCGCGCTTCATCGCCCGCGCGCTCTTCACGACCTGCGGGAGAAACATCTTCCCCGCTCCGAACAGGTCGCCGACGATCTGCATGCCGTGCATCAGCGGCCCCTCGATCACGTCGAGCGGACGCGCGTACTGCTTGCGCGCCTCCTCCGCGTCGGCCTCGATGTGCTCGACGATCCCGTGCACGAGCGCGTGCGACAGGCGCTCCTCGACAGGAGCTTCGCGCCAGGCCAGATCGAGCTCGCGCTTGGTCCCCTCCCCTTCCACCGTCGACGCGTACTCGACGAGCCGCTCGGTCGCGTCGGAGCGGCGGTTGAAGATGACGTCCTCGACGCGCTCGCGGAGCTCGGGCTCGATGTCCTCGTACGACGCGAGCTGCCCCGCGTTGACGATGCCCATGTCGAGCCCGGCGTTGATCGCGTGGTACAGGAACGCGGCGTGCATCGCCTCGCGCACGCGCTCGTTGCCGCGGAACGAGAACGAGAGATTCGAGATGCCGCCGCTCAACTTCGCGCCCGGGCAACGCCGCTTGATCTCCCCGGCCGCCTCGATGAACGCATTCGCGTATTCCGAATGCTCCTCGATGCCCGTGGCGACCGCGAGGACGTTGGAGTCGAAGATCAGATCCTCCGGCGCCCAGCCGTCGTCCGTCAGCAGCCGGTACGCGTGCTCGCAGATCGCGACCTTCCGCTCGACCGTGTCGGCCTGGCCCTGCTCGTCGAACGCCATCACGATCACGCCGGCGCCGTAGCGCTTGATCCTCCGCGCCTGCGCGAGAAACGCTTCCTCGCCTTCCTTCAGCGAGATCGAGTTGACGATCCCCTTGCCCTGGATGCATTTGAGCCCGGCCTCGAGCACGGACCACTTCGAGCTGTCGACCATGATCGGGACGCGGGCAATTTCCGGCTCGGTCGCGACCAGGTTCAGGAAGGTCGTCATCGCCTGCTCGGAATCGAGCAGGTCCGCGTCCATGTTGACGTCGAGGACGTTCGCGCCGCCGCGCACCTGCTCGAGCGCGACCTCGACGGCTCCCTGGAAGTCGC
>VAYM01000004.1 GCA_005884945.1 Actinomycetota bacterium
ATCCGAGATCGGCGTCTTCTCGCAGCACTGGGTGAACGGACAGGATCGCGGGACGCGCCTCGCGCACTTCGACGCGTTCGAGCCGTCGTTCTCCGGCGGTGCGGCGGTGGCGACCGGCGACGTCAACGGCGACGGCACGCCGGACGTGGTCGCGGCGTCCGGTCCCGGCCGGCCAGGCGAAGTGCGGATCTTCGACTCGAGCGGCCGGCAGCTCCTCTCGTTCCTGCCGTTCGGCTCCGACTACACCGGTGGGCTCAGCGTCGCGGCGGGAGATCTCAATGCCGACGGCAGGGCCGAGATCGTCGTCGGGACGCTCGCTGCCCCCGCGCGAATTCGCGCGTTCGTCGGGAACGATCCGTACGGCCCGGTCATCTCACCGTTCGCGCCCGGCGATTCGGGCGTCGAGGTCGCGGTCGCAGACGTGGCCGGAACGGGTCGCGGGCTGATCGTTGCCGGCGATTCGACAGGCGCGAAGCAACACCTCGCACTCGTGGATTCGCAGACCGGCAGTGTCATCCGCTCCGTTCAGCTCGACGACGCCCTTCCGAATGGGATCCGCATCGCGGCGGGGGATCTCGACAACAACGGCCGAGACGAGATCGTCGTCGCGCCCGGCTTCGGCGGCGACAGCCGCGTCCGCACGTTCGACGGGAACCTCGACGAGGTTCGCTCGTTCGGCGCGTACGACTGGTGGGGCGCCGGGATGAACGTCGCCGTCGCGACGCGCGTCGGTCTGCCGATCGTGTCGCAGGCTCGCACGGTCAAGCTGACCGCCCGCAAGCGTGCGCGCGTGATCGTGGCGCGGTTCGTCGACGCGGCCGGGCCGGCGGGTCGGAGCGGGCTCCGCGCGCAGATCGACTGGGGCGACGGAACGAGTTGGAACGGAGCCCTCGTCTCGCGCGGCAACGGCGTCTACGACGTGCGGAGTACAAAGCGGTATGCGAGTCGCGGCCGCTACCGCGTCACGGTGACGATGACGAACGATCGCGGCCGTCTCTCGATCGCGCGCAGCACCGCGCTCGTCGTCAAGAAGCGGCGGTAGTGGTGCGGTTAACCGTACCGTCTTAGGCGAGCAATCCGCCTGTTGCAGGGTCGTCTCGTCCGTCAGCCTTTGACGCATGGACGAGATGGCCCTGGCGGCGGAGCTGCCGCAAGCCGACGCGACCTCGCTCGTCGACCGGGCGTTGATCGAGGCGCGCGTGCGTTCGATGTACCGCGACGTCGCGCGCGAACGCAATGTGGAGCTTCACTTCGCGATCGGGCGAGAGCTCGCGCTCCGCCTGGGCTATCCGCGCGAATTGATCAACGCCGTCCCCTCGGACGCGGTCGCGTCGTTCGCCGGCGTCGGCTACCACCTCGACCTGGCCGCGCTCTCTCCGGGCGATCACGTGCTCGACCTCGGCTCGGGCTCGGGAATGGACGTCTTCGCAGCCGCCTGTCAGGTCGGGCCCGGCGGCCGGGTTGTCGGCGTGGACATCACCGACGACCAGCTCGCGAAGGCGCAGCGCCTTCGCATCCGTGACGGCTTCGAACAGGTCGAGTTCGTCGAGGCGACGATCGATGATCTGCCGTTCGAGGACGGGACGTTCGACGCCGTCATCTCGAACGGCGTGATCAATCTCTCACCGGTGAAGCATCGGGTGTTCGCGGAGGCAGCGCGCCTGCTCAAGCCGAACGGGACGCTCGCGATCGCCGACATCGTCAGCGGCCGTGCGATCAAAGAGCGCACGCGCCGCAACGTCGAGCTGTGGGCCGCGTGTGTCGCCGGTGCGATCCCGCGCCGGAGTTATCTCGACGCGCTGGCCGTCGCCGGCTTCGACGTCACGCACGTGCGCACGAACGACTACAACTTCATCTCGGAGCGAACCGTCGAAGCGTCGGCCGCCCTCGCCGTCGCGCAGGAACACGGTCTCCGCTCCGACGATCCCGTCGTGCTGCGCGACGCGTGGCACATCCTGCTCCACCTACGTCCTGCGCCGGTCGTCGCGCGTGTCTCGACCGGCCTGCCGTATCCGGAAGGGCCCGACCCGCAGGACCTTGTTCGCGAGCTCGCCGTCGCCTCGCACGCGGCTCGAGCCGGCGCGGCTGTGGTTCCGCCGGCGGACGACTTGGATCCAGGCCCGCACGAGCGCGACGGCCACATCGTCACCTTCTGGCGCTACGTCGAGCCGCACGAGCCTGCCGACGCGGCCGAGGCCGGGCGCGCGTTGCGCTTGATCCACGAAGCGCTGGTCGATTGCGACGTCGATCTGCCGGAGATGACGAGGCCGCGCGACATGGAGGCGATGTTGTCGCTGCTTCCGGACAGGGCAGACACGGACGCGCTCCGCAAGGCGGCGTCACCGGCGCGCGGCTTCGACGGACAACCGCTGCACGGCGACGCGCATCTCGGGAATTGCCTGGGGTCGCCGTCAGGCCCGCTGTGGCATGACTTCGAGACGGCGTGCCGCGGTCCGCGCGAGTACGACCTCGCGGCGCTGGTGATGCGCGACCGGATTCACGGCGACAATCCGCGCTCGCAAGTCGCGCTGCGTGCGTACGGAGAGCACGATGCTGCGCTGCTCGACAAGCTCGTTCCCGTGTACGCGTCGTGGGTTACGGCGTCGATGCTGGTGGCTCTTCCTCGCCGCCCGGAGCTCAGATCCGTGGTCGAGACGAGACTCGCGTGGCTCCGGCGTCGGGTGGGGACCGCCTGATCCTTCACAGCGCGCGGTCCCCGGGGTAGGCGCAAGAAAGCCTCGGGTCATCCCCGGCCAACCGTCTATCGTCGATGCGGGTGATGCGGCACGGGCCACGGTAGCAATCGATCGGGCGTGTGGGCCTGCGTGAACGTGTGGACGTGGCAGTTGGTGCGCTCCACCGCGGCTCCGATCCGTGCTCGCGCGCATCGACAGTCTCGAAGTGAGCGCCATTAGGCACTAATCTGGTTCCTTCTGTTAACCCCCTCTGCGGCGAAACGGAGGCGAAGACCGATGGCCACGATCACTGCTCTGCCGGCCGAGGGTGCGAATAGCGACACGTCGCTCCCCGACCCAACGGGAAAGGCACGTTTCGCGCTGCTGTTGTTGACCGTGATCGCATTCGTGCTCGCGGTGGTGATGAACGCAGCCGGGTGGACGGGGAAGGCGTTTTCGCCGGCGGCGACATCGACTGCGAACTTCGCGCTGTTCGCGGGCTTCTATGCCGCGGCGCAGGTGATCGAGCGCCTGATGCAGCTGATCTCACCGCTGGTCCCGTTCTGGAACCCAGCACCCGGCGCGACCGACCCCGCAGTCAAGGCGGCGCATGTCAAGGCGGACCGCGGGCCCGTTGTGCTCGGGGTCGCCGCTCTATTCGGCGTTGCTGCCAGCAACGGCTTCGGACTGTTCTTCCTGACGGCGATCGGGATGCACGTCTCCCATACGGTCGACTCGTTCCTTACCGGCATCACGATCGCTGCGGGCACGAAGCCGCTCCATGACTTCATCAGCCTGATCCAGAATCAGACCACGCCGAAGACGGGAACGGGAGCCACGACCTAGCGGCGGGCACGCTCGATGCCGTCGGAAGCTAAGAAATAGCCGCCGAGGTCGGCGTTGGTACGGTTGCGACGTGCGCGTGAGAGCTTCGCCTGAGGCTGTGAAGCTTGTGCAGGACCAAGGCGGAAAGCTCTACGTCTGGGCCAAGTCGACGCGATGCTGCGGCGCCGCGCTGATCTATCTCGAGACGTCAACCGAGCCGGGCGAGCGACGCTTCCGGCGAGTCTCGGCGGATGGGATCGAGCTCTATCTGGACGAGCGCCTGCGTGAGCCGGACGAGCTCGAGCTCGACGTCGGCGGCCGAAGTAGAAAGCACGTTCATGCGTACTGGGAGGGCTGCGCCTACATCGTTTAGTTCTCGTCCAGCCAGTCGCCGTAACGAACGGGCGTGCGCGGCGGGAAGCGCGCATACGCCTCGTCCTGCGGCGTTCCGGGCTCGATTCCGGCGCCGTATCGGATCGCCGTTTCGTTCACGGTGTACTCGCTTTCCCCTTCGCGTCCACGACGTCGGCCGTCGGGACCGATCTCCGTGTGCCGCTCCCGCGAGCCGACGCTGAAGATGACGCACGGTCCGCCGACGATCGTGTGCTCCGTGTAGGGCGGGCAATGCACGAAATCCCACTGGCGCAGCGGTCGCTCTTGACCCTCGACGATCAAAGTCGCGGCGCCGGCAAGGATGAGGAAGTCCTCCTGGTCACTCTCCCAGTGGTACATCGACATCGGCCGGCCTCGTCCGAGAACGGTCAGCCCGATTCCGAGTTGATCGAAGAGGATGTCGCCGCCGAAGTTCGAGAACGTGCCCCATCCTTCGGACTCGTACCAGCGCAGCTCGCGCGCGTTGACGACGAACCACCCTTCGCTCGTGCGGACGAGCCCATGTTCGGTCTGAACGACACGTGCTTCTGGTACGTCCATAGTGCCCCCGGCCGGAATCGAACCAGCGCACGCGGTTTAGGAAACCGCTGCTCTATCCACTGAGCTACGGGGGCTCGCGGGGGAGGGTATCCCTGCGGCGCTCGATCGCGAGACGGCCGCGGCGGCCCGTTCCGTTGGCTTCGGATCGGAGACCTGGAGCTGGCCTCGACATCTTGGCCACGGTACGGCACTCAGCACCATTCACCCGCGGTCAAGCGTCAGTCGCGGCCCAGACCACGCCGCGCCATTTGGTGCCTTGCGCCGGGAACTGCGGCGGCTTCGGCTACCGCTCGCAAGCACCGCCGGCGGGCGTGGCAGCGGTTTGAGGGTGCACTCGACCCGCTCGGGACGCCTCGACCACTGCTGTCGACGAGCTCGACGCGCTCCGCGCGCACCGGGCCAGCCAGCGCACAACATCGCCGTGAGCGGCTAGCAGGGCTGCATCGCGGGTGACCAGCTGCTCAGCGGAATTCGGATGAGCGTGGATCGTGTGCTTCGACGAGGCGACCTTCCTCGCCCGTCTTCTCGACGACTGTGAATCTTTCCCCCTCCGAGACGACGCGGTCCTGCGGCGACTCGTGTCCGGGCGCGAGGATGAATCTGCGCGGGTGGGCACGCACTGACTCGTACTCGCCGAGCGTGAGCCGGATGATCGTGGTGCAGCGCTCTTCCTCGCACTCGCAGAGGTACGGCGTCGGCTGCTGCTCGCTGAGCACGAGCTCGCTGGTCTTGCCTTCGATTCCCTCGTTTGCCGCCCGAAACGTGGATTCGTTTTCGGCGGACCGCTCGGCACTCCGCGACACGGTCACTTCGTCTCCGCTCACGGAGCGCACGAAACCGCTCGCCTTCCGGTCGAGGAGCGGAGAGAATGTCGAGGCGATGGATGCAAAGCAGGAGCAGTTGGCCAGGAACGAAGTTGTCTTTCGAGAGGTGAACGAGAGCATCGGAGAGGTCACGGACGCGCTTGTCTACGGGGAGGACGGGACCCTACTGGCCGAGTTTGTCTGCAAGTGCGGCAGGTCCGACTGCACGGACAAGATCGAGATGACGCTGATCCAATACGAGCAAGTTCGAAGCGACCCGACGCGATTCGCGGTCTTGCGCGGGCACGAGAACACCGAAGCGGTACGGATCGTGGACACCCACGCCGCCTTCCTGGTCGTCGAGAAGCTTGAAGAAGCCGGCGAGATCGCCGTCGAACACGATCCGCGCAAGTAGCTCGCTTCCCCGACACCTGGGGCGGCGGTGTTCACGTACGTCCGCGCCCTGTCCAGTGGGCAGAACCGCCCATAGACACATTCGGCACAAGAGACTTAACTCCCCCGTGTAACCGATAGGGGAGGCAGGCTCATGAGCGTTAGGGTGCGGTTGACGCGGAAGCGCGTCGTGATTCTGGTTGCCGTGGCGGGTCTAGTCAGCGCGGGAGTGGCGTACGCGACGATTCCCGACGGCAACAAGGTGTTCACGGCTTGCATGCTCAAGAACGTCGGGACGGTCAGGCTGATCGACCCGTCACTGCCAGCAGCGAACCCGATGGCGCATTGCACCTCGCTGGAGACACAGGTGAGCTGGAGTCAGCAGGGTCAGCCTGGGCCGACCGGCCCGGCTGGGCCGCAGGGGCAGCCCGGCAAGGACGGGCTCAATGGGACAGACGGCAGGGACGGAACGAACGGCACGAACGGCACCAATGGGACGGACGGCAAGGACGGCCTCAGCGTGACGAATGCGG
>VAYM01000156.1 GCA_005884945.1 Actinomycetota bacterium
ACGCGTGCCGCCTTCGGCGACGCGCCGAAGATCCCGAGCGCGCAGCCGGCACGGCGCAGCTCCGCCGGAAGGTCCTCGTACTCCACCCACGCGACGTGCTCGACGTTCGGCGGCCGGCGCCGCAGCAGCTCGTCGAGCTGCCCGCTCCCGACGACGCGGAAGCTGATCTCCGGTGCGAGTCGCGCTGCCTCGAGCACGACGTCGACTCCTTGCAGCGGGATGAGCTTCCCGACGAAGAGCACGCTGAACCGATCCGGTTGCGTCCAGCCCGGAGTGAAGAGGCGGTCCTCCGCGCCCACGAAACACGTCTCGACGCGCCTGTTCGTGAGCTGGGCGAAGTACTCGGCGTGAGCATCCGTGTCTGCGACCACGACGTCGG
>VAYM01000157.1 GCA_005884945.1 Actinomycetota bacterium
CGAGGCGCCGATGCCTGCGCTCCAGCCCGCCTTCGTCCCCTCCCAGACCGAGGCGTGGATCTCCTCGACGTCGACACCGGCTCTGCGCAGGCACGAGATCACCTGCGCGTTGCGCGGATAGCCCCGCTCGTAGGTCCCGAAGTACGCGACTTTCAGGAGAGAATCTCGTCGACGAGGAGCTCGGCGCGCTCGCGTTCTTCCGCGCGCTCCTCGTGGTGACTCGTGATCATCTCGCTGATCAGGCCGAGCGAGAAGAACTGGAGGCCGACGACGACGAGCAGGACGCCGAGCGTCAAGAGCGGCCGGCCGCCGATCGCGTGTCCGAGCGCCTTCTCGACCGTGAGGTAGACGAGGATGCCGATGCCGATCGTCATCAGCGTGAGCCCGAGCCCGCCGAAGAGGTGCAGTGGCCGATGCCGATACCGGCCGATGAACGAGACCGTCAGCAGGTCGATGCGCGAGCACCGGGATGAAGCGGTGCAACTCGCCGTAGAGACGTAGACCGTGCACGACCTCAGCGCGGTACGCCTTCAGGCCGCAGTTCATGTCGTGCAGCCGCACGCCCGAGAAGCGGCTCGTAACCGTGTTGAACACCCGCGACAGGAGACGCCGTGTGAGCGGATCGCGGCGCCGTGTCTTCCAGCCGGAGACGAGGTCGAAGCCCTCGTCGAGCTTCGCCAGGAGGCGCGGGATCTCGGCGGGGTCGTCCTGCAGGTCGCCGTCCATCGTGACGACGGTGTCGCCGCGCGCCTGGTCGAACCCCGCGCCGAGCGCGGCAGCCTTGCCGAAGTGCCGGCGGAGCCGGACGACTCGGATGTTGTCGTTGCCGCTGTGCAGACGCGTGAGCGCCGCGAACGTTCCGTCCGTCGACCCGTCGTCGACGAAGATCGCCTCCCAGTCCAAGCCGAGCGACTCGAGAGCGGACCGGAGCTCGTCGTAGAGGAGTGCGACGCTCCGCTCCTCGTCGTGAACCGGAATGACGACGGAGACCACCGGTGCGAGGTTACCCAGTGGTGGTCGCCGTCGTCGTCGTGCCCGCAGTCGTGGGGATGACGGTCTCCGTGATCGCGGTCGACGGAACGACCGCGGGCACGCTCGGCGTCGTCGCGGTGGTCGCCGGGCGCGGCGCTCTCGTCCTCGTGGACGTGGGTTGCGTGGTCGGCGGCGGCGTGGACGCGGCGGTTGTCTGGTGCGCCCGAGTCGTCGAGGCGGACGTCGTCGCGGGCGGCGAGCTCGACGTGTCATGGGTGAGGAGGACTGCGACGGCCGCTCCTGCTGCGGCGAGCACGACGAGCGCGGCGACGGGGAGGATCCACGCCGGCCGCCGCCGGCGTCGCCGCGGGAGGACGACGGTCTCCGCCGCAGCCGCAGGGCTCGCGCTCGATGGAGCGTCCAGCCGCGCGGCGAGTGCCGCACCGTCGGCCGGCCGCGCGGTGGGATCCTTGGCCAGGGCCGCCGTCGTGAGCGCAGCAAGATCCCGAGGGACGTCCGGCCGCACGACGTCGACCGGCGGTGGGTCGACGTGCAGGTGCATGTATGCGAGCTCGACGGGCGCGTCGCTCTCGAACGGCAGCCGCCCGGTGAGCATCCGGTACAGCAGGACGCCGAACGAGTAGACGTCGCTCGCCGGTCCAACGCTCTCGCCCGCCGCTTGCTCGGGCGAGATGTACGCGGGCGTGCCCATCACCGTTCCGGTCTCGGTGATCGTGTCTCCGCCCGCGATCCACGCGATCCCGAAGTCCGCGAGCTTCAACCGATCCTCTTCGTCGAAGAGCACGTTTGCCGGCTTGACGTCGCGATGGACCAGGCCGCGTTCGTGAGCGTGTGCGAGCCCAGTCGCAAGCTGTTTCGCGATCGCCGCAGTCTCCTCGTCGCGCAGGCGTTGTCCGTCCGCGAGGCGGTCCTCGAGCGTGCCGCCGGGAAGGTACTCGAGCGCCATGAAGACACGCCCGTCGTGCTCGCCGTAGTCGTAGAGCCGCGTGACATTCGGGTGCGCGAGGGCCGCAGCGGCGCGCGCCTCGCGTTCGAACCGGGCGCGGTCGGCGGTCGGCGTGAGGAACTTGAGGGCGACTGGCCTGTCCAGCTCGAGGTCGTGGGCGAGCCACGCCTCGGCCATGGCGCTTCGACCGAGCCGAGACTCGAGCCGGTAACGGCCGGCGAAGACGCCGCGGTCCACAGGGATACGGTATTTCCGTGACGGCCGACCTGCTCAGACGTGAAGAGGCACTCGCGCGAGTGCTGTCGCATGTCGCGGTGCTCGGTGCGGAGGACGTGCCGACAGGGTCGGCCGTAGGTCGCGTGCTCGCCGCGGACGCACTCGCCGCCGTCGACCTGCCGCCCTTTGTGAGCTCGGCGATGGACGGGTTCGCCGTTCGCGCAGAGGACACGCCGGGGACACTGGTGATCGTCGAGCGCATTGCCGCCGGTCTGCCGTCCTCTCGCGGTTTGTCGCGCGGCGAGGCGATGGGGATCGCGACCGGCGGCGTCGTCCCCGAGGGAGCGGATGCCGTCGTCCCTATCGAGTACGTTGTCGAACATGACAACAAGGTGGAGACGTCCGAACCCGTTGTCCGTGGTGCAAACGTTCGTCCACGCGGCGGCGACGTTCGCGCAGGCGTCGCCGTCGTTCCTCGCGGGACTCGCATCGCGGCCGCGCAGGTCGGTGCGCTCGCGGCTGCGGGGATCGCAGGCGTCGCGTGCACGCGGCGGCCACGCGTCGCCGTGCTCAGCACCGGAACAGAGCTGCGGCGGCCCGGCGAGACCCTTGGGCCCGGTCAGGTCTACGAGGCAAACGCCGTCATGCTCGCCGCTGCGGTGGCGGCTGCGAACGCGGTGGTCGAGCAGCTTCCGGCGGTCGCCGACAACGAGAACGCGCATCGCGCCGCACTCGAGCGCGCGCTCTCCGCCGACGTCGTCGTCACATCGGGAGGTGTGTCCGTCGGTCCGCACGATCTCGTCCGCCGTGTCGCAGGAGAGCTCGGCGTCGAGGAGGTCTTCTGGGGCGTTTCGGTCAAGCCGGGAAAGCCCGTGTCGTTCGGCGTGCGGGGACGCACGCTCGTCTTCGGGCTCCCCGGCAACCCGGTCTCGTCGCTCGTCGGTTGCGAGCTGTTCGTGCGTCCTGCGCTGCTCGCCCTTCAGGGCGCGGCGGAGCCTGGTCCGGTTTACGAGCCCGGCCGTCTCGCGGTCGCCGTCCGGCGTAATCCGCGGCGTGACGAGCTGCTCCGCGCTCGACGGACGATCCGAGATAGCGGCGTCTTCCTGGAGCCGATCACCGGACAGGAGTCGCACATGATCGCGCGGACGGCCGGCACGGATGCGCTCGTGCTCGCGCCCAGCGGAACGGGCGAGCTTCCCGCCGGAGCGGCGGTGCGCTACCTACCGCTGGCCTGAGCGGCGGCAGCGAGATCGAACGGGGTTCCGCCGCGCGGCTCGACGCGCGCGAGTTGCGCATATGCGATGTAGCGATGCGTGGCGAAGAACCGGGGGTGGCACGCCTGCAGCTCGAGCAGCTCATGTCGGGGCGACCGAAGGACGGACAGGTCGTCGGCGGGGACGATCCGATGGCCTGTGACGGTGTAGACGAATGTCGCGTACGGCACCTCGAGCGTGACCTTGTCGCCCTTTCGCAACGAGTCGATGTGCGAGAACGGCGCGAGATACGTCGTGCGATGACCCGCGATGTACACAAGGCGGTTCTCGCCGGGCATGAACGTGCGCAGGTCGCGTCCCGGCCCTTGCTTCAGCGTCTCGTGACCGGTGCCGTCGACGACGATCATGTTCAGGTGCATCCGCGGGATCTTGATCCGCCCGATTGCCTCACCCTCATGCGTCTCCGCGCGGTATCGCTTTGCCTCGGCGGCGATCGTGCGCCGCTCGGCTGCGAGCGTCGCGCCGGCGAGCCCGTCGGCCTGAAACGCCGCGGCACGCTTCTCGTACTGCGACTTCAGCTCGTGCTGCTTCCACGTCGTGTAGAGCGCGGTGAACGGGTCCTGCCACTGCCAGACGAGCAGCGCCCAGACGAGCGTGAGCAGGCCCGCAGCGGTCAGGACGGTTCCGAAGATGCGGACGTAACGCCTCATCTCAGCCTCCTAACGCGCGACGAGCCGACTCGGATGCCCGGCGACGTGCGCGACGGCCCAGGACGATGTGCCGGACAACGCGTCGGAAGGGGCCGAGCCTGGGTCGCTCTGTGACGTCGGGGTAAGGGGCGTACCGTCCTGCGGTCAGCGCGGCGAGCTGACCCGCCGCGGCAAACCAGGGTACGAGAAGCACGGTCACCACGAACGGAACGTAGCCGAGAGCCCGGAGCTCGAGGATGTACCAGGGCGCATCCCAGCCGAGACCGAAGCGGAACGCGAAGGAGCCGAGCACGAGCGCCGGGCCCACGAATCCCCCGAGGACGACCGCCGCGCGGAGCCACCCGGTGCGGCTTCGAAGGTTCGGGAGCCACAGCCAGAGGTGTAACGACGGCAGGACGAAGAGGAGCGCGAACGGGTTCGTCGCGACGACGAGCAACGCGAGCGCACACAGGCAGAGAAGGGCGACGGTGTAGCCGGCGAGCTCCTCCTCCGCGCTGATGTGCCGCGTCGGCAGGAGCCGGTCACGGGCGACGAGCCAACCCGCGAGCATCAGGACCCCGAGCATGAGGAGGCCAAACGCGGGCCAATGCCGGGCGGCCGAGCCGGTGAGCTCGGGAGGACGTGCGGCCCCAGCCGGCCAGAGTCCGACGATTGTGAAGAACTCGAAGAGGACCGCTGTCCAGGCCCAGAACGCGAAGCGGCTTCGGTAACTCCTCAGCGCCGCGCCGAGCGGGATCCGCCGCCTCCGGCACCGGGCGAAGAGGTCGATCGCCGCTGCGAAGAAGGGGAGCAGCATCGACATCAGCACGAGCTCGATCGCCCACCCGCGAATGACCCGCGACCCGACGTAGACGTACGACGAGGTGCCCTGCACGAACTCGGCGCCCTGGTCGAGCGTGCCGAGAAGATCCTGGGCCGCCCGCGCAACCTCGCCCAGGCGCGTCGCGTCGAGCCGTTGGGCCGTGTCGGCGGCCTGTGACGGAGGGCGGTCCCCGGTCGTCGTGATCGTGACCGCGGGGATTCCACGTGAAATGAACGGCGCCTGCTCCCATGGGTTGAACGGGAAGCCGAGGTCGACCAACTGACGGAGAACGCTCGGGCGCGCCGGACCACGCCCTGCCTCCTTCGCGATTCGCGCGGCCGTCGTCTCGAGGAGGGTGCCCGAGGTCGTGCGTGGCGTATCGCCGCCAACCTGAAGGCGCGGACGGCCTGGCCCGCCGATCGAGTCGAGGTTGATGACGGCGACGACGTTGTGGCGTTCCGGAGCGTGGCCGAGGAACTCGGCTGCGCCGAGCCCGCCGAACGCACCGCCGTCCGTCGAGAGGAAGACGAGCGTGTGCGCCGGCGTCAGGACGGAATAGGCACGAGCGAGCTCGACGAGCGCCGCCGTCCCCGATCCGTTGTCGTTCGCGCCGGGACCGGCGCCGTCGTTGTCGCGGTGCGCCATGACGACGATCGTCTGAGACGACCGTCCGGGCGAGACGGCGAGCAGGTTCTGCATGTGCAGCGTCCCGATCCGCGGGACGACGGCAGAGAACCGCTCGGTGCGGAGCTGCAAGCCGTACGGCCGCAGCTGGTCGCGGAACCAGTCTGCGGCATTGTTCGCGCCGAGCGAGCCGGGGTAGCGGTTCGAGTTCTGGACGAACTCGGATGCGAGCGACACCAGGGACGCGCCATCCAGCGCGGAGAGCTGCTCAGGCGGTGGCAGCGGCGTCGGGCGCGCAACGCTGAACGCGGCGACGAGGAGCGGCAGTCCGACGAGCAGCCATGTCCCGCGATAGAGCTTCGCGTTGACGGGACGCTCGAGGGACCCGGGCCGCGGTCGCCGCGCGGGGGGAGGCGGAACAGCCGCCATGCCGGGCTATAGTAGGCGGCGGTTAGGCCGCTGCACTCGTGCAGGCTTCGGCAGGCACGCCGACATGCCCGACTCCTCCACCATTCTCCTCGTCGACGACGAGGACGCCGTCCAGAAGCTCCTTGCGTACCCGCTCGAGCGCGAAGGCTTCCGGGTGCTGCAGGCGCGCGACGGCGAGGAGGCGCTGGCGCGCTTTCGCGCCGAGGATGTCGACCTCGTCGTGCTCGACGTGATGATCCCGAAGCTCGACGGCCTGGAGGTCTGCAAGCGCCTCCGGGCCGAGAGCACGGTGCCGATCATCATGCTCACGGCTCGCGACGACGAGCTCGACAAGGTGCTCGGCCTCGAGCTCGGCGCGGACGACTACATCACGAAGCCGTTCTCGATCCGCGAGTTCCGGAGCCGCGTGCGTGCGCTGCTCCGCCGCGCGGCCGCTCCGCGGCACGGCGTCGGCCCGGAGCAGGAGGAAGTGATCGCCGTCGACGGGCTGCGCATCGACCTCGGCCGGAGAACCGTGGAGGTGCGCGAGCAGGCCGTCCAGCTGACCTATGTCGAGTTCGAGCTGCTCCGGACGCTCGCCGCGCATCCGGGCCGCGTCTACAGTCGCCGGATGTTGCTCGAGGCCCTTTGGGGCGGCGCCGACTACCGCGAGCCGCGGACGATCGACGTCCACGTCCGGCACCTGCGCGAGAAGCTCGAGCGCGACCCGCGTGAGCCCGAATACATCTTCACGGTGCGTGGCGTGGGCTACCGATTCCGCGACCGATGAACCCGTTCCGGAGCGTCGGCGGGCGGCTGAGCATCGCGCTCGTCCTCGTCGTCGCGGCCGCGCTCGCGCTCGTCGACCTGATCGTCGTGCCGTCGCTCGAGCGGAACCTGATCCACGCCAAGCTCACGCAGCTCAGGGCTGCGGCGCCGGGCATCCGGGATCAGATCGAGGCCACGCCGACTTTCAACCTCGATCCCGTTGTTGCGACAGCGGCCGAAAGTGCCAACGCACGCGTGAGCGTCTTCAACGAGCTCGACCCGACGACGCTCCTGCCGTTCGCTGATTCGTCGTCGCGCTCTACCGGGCTCGCCCAGGATCCGATTGTTCTCAAGGCTGCGAAGACCGGATCCGCGGCGTCAGGAACGGTCGAGCGCGGCGAGAACCGCTACGCCGAGGCCGCATTGCCGGTGGGGGGCGATTCTGTTGTGCTGCTGAGCGCCTCCCTCCACGACTCGCTCGCGAACATCCACCTGGTCCGGCACCGGCTGCTCATCGCCGGCCTCATCGCGCTCGTCGCCTCCCTCTTCGTCGGGTACGGGGCTGCGAGCATGTTCGCGCGGCGCCTCCGCCGGCTCGAACGAGCGGCGGAGCGGATCACGGCGGGTGACTTCGGCGAGCCCGTGTCCGACACGGGCCAGGACGAGGTCGGCCAGCTCGCGCGCGCGTTCGAACGCATGCGGCAACAGCTCGCAGGCCTGGAGCGTGCGCGACGCGAGTTCATCGCGAACGCTTCGCACGAGCTTCGCACCCCGCTCTTCTCTCTCGGCGGCTTCCTCGAGCTGCTCGAGAACGAGGATCTCGACCCGGAGACCCAGCGCGAGTTCCTCGCGACGATGCGTGAGCAGATCGACCGGTTGACGAAGCTCGCGACCGACCTCCTCGACCTGTCCCGCGTCGACGCCGGCCGGATCCACGTCGAGGCCGACGTGCTGGACCTGGGCGCGCTCGCCCGGACGCTCGCCGACGAGTTCCGTGCCGTGGCGCTGAGCAGCAACCACGAGCTCGAAGTGGTCGACCGTGCCTCGCCGTCGGTCGTCGGCGACGAGGAGCGTGCGCTGCAGATCGGCCGCATCCTCGTCGAGAACGCGCTTGTCCACACGCCTGCGGGCACGACCGTGCGCCTCTCGACGGCGCGCCGGAACGGCACCGCGCTGCTGACGATCGAGGACGACGGGCCGGGGATCCCGGCGAAGGACGTCCCCCACGTTTTCGACCGGTTCTACCGCGTCGAGGGCTCGGCGGCATCAGGGAGCGGGCTTGGTCTCGCGATCGCGCGCGAGCTCGCGACGGTGATGGGCGGCTCTGTCGAGCTCCACGTCGGGCCCGGCCGAACAATCTTCGGGCTCGTCCTGCCGGTGGCGCGCCGCGAGCCCGAGCCAGACGCGGCGGCCGAGCGATTTCACGTGGAATCGGTCCAGACGTGACCGGCGAACGGCCGGGCTACAGTGCGCCGATGCGGCGCGGCCCATCCGTCCCAGTGGTCGTTATCGCCGCGGTGCTGATCGCCGTCGTCGGCGGCGCCGTCGCACTCGCGATCGGGGCCGGGGCGGGCTGGATCGGGAAGAGCACGAAGACGGTCGTCGTCAACGCGCGGTCGCTCTCCGTCGGCAACACCGCGCTCCCGGCGTCGCTCCGGAGCAGCGCGCGAGCGTTGCCCGGCAACGGCTTCGATCCGGCGCGGGTCTACGCGGAGCGTTCAAGTGGCGTCGTCACGATCTACGCCTTCTTCGGCGACCCCGCGGACGCGTCGACCGAGGCGGCCCAGGGATCGGGCTTCGTCATCTCGCCGAAGGGCTACATCCTGACGAACTCGCACGTGATCACGAACGCGGGCGAGGGGACCGGTCGCGTCAAGGCCGCGTCCCACCTGTTCGTCGAGTTCGACGACCGCGACCGTGTGGCGGCGACCGTCGTCGGCTGGGATGTCTACGACGACATCGGGCTGCTACGCGTCGATCCCCGGGAGCACGTCCTGCGGCCCGTGCCGCTCGGCGACTCCCGCTCGGTGGTCGTCGGCGAGCCGGTCGCCGCGATCGGCAGCCCGCTAGGAAACGAGGATTCCCTTGCGGTCGGCGTTGTCTCCGCGATTCACCGCGCGATCAAGGCGCTGACCGTCGCCCGGTACAACATCGTCGACGCGATCCAGACGGACGCGCCGATCACGCACGGCAACTCGGGCGGGCCGCTGTTCGACGCGCGTGGCCGGGTGATCGGGATCAACGCCCAGATCCGCAGCCAGTCGGGGACCGGAAACGACAGCGGCGTGGGCTTCGCGGTCCCGATCGACGCAGCCAAGCGCTCGGTGCGCGCGCTCGTCAAGAACGGCCACGTCCGGTATGCCTACGTCGGGATCACCACCCAGGACCTGACGCCGGCGCTCGCGCAGGTGCTCGGCTACTCCGTGAACCAGGGGGCGCTCGTCGAGGACGTTCGCCCGAACGGTCCCGGCGGCCGCGCCGGACTCCGGCCCAGCAGGCGCCCCGTCAACGCGCTCGGGTACCGCGATCTCTGCACCGGCGGCGACGTTGTCGTCTCGATCGACGGGCAGCCCGTGCGGAATGCCGACGATCTTGTGCGAATTGTCTCTTTCGACCTCCAGCCTGGAGCGGTCTCCGTCTTCACGATCGTCCGCGACGGCCATCGGAGGACGGTGGCGGTGACCCTGGGCGACCGGGACAAGGCTCCCGCGGCGGTTAGGTCGGGGCCCTGCGGGGCATAAGCCCTTCATCTCCCAGGCCGCGTGGGAGGTTTCGATAGCTTCAGCCAGGTAACAACCCCAGGACCTCGGGAAAGCTGGTGCAAGTGGCGAGCGACGCGATTAGAGCCGAACGGTCGGGGGAAGCGGCAACGAACGGCGGCGGCGGCGCGCGCACGGTCCGACTCACGATTCCCGCACGTCCGGAGTACATCACGCTCTGCCGGCTCGCACTCACGGGCATCTCGCGTCTGCGACCGCTGTCCGAAGAGGTGCTCGCCGACCTGAAGCTCGCGCTTACCGAGGCCGCCTCGAACTCCGTTCGCCACGCCTACCGCGACGAGGGAGGGCTCGTCGAGATCGTCTACGAGCTGCACCCCGACCGGCTCGAGATCGAGGTCGCCGACGAGGGCAGCGGTTTCCAGTTCGACAACGAGTCGCCTGCCGAGTCGCTGTCCGAGGGCGGGCTCGGGATCGCGATCATCCGGGCGATCGCGGACGACCTGCAGATCGGGCCGCGTCCCGACGGGACAGGGTCGAGGCTTCGCTTCATCAAGACGCTGACGTAACCTGCGCGGCGTTGCTTCAGCTCGTCAACGTCGGTCACAAGGCGCTCGCGGATTACGCGACGATCGCGACGCGCGGCCTCATGGAGGAGATCCGTCGACTTGCCGCGCCGCTCGAGGGGCGCCGGGTCGTCCACCTTTCCGCCACCGCCTTCGGCGGCGGGGTCGCGGAGATCAACTACACGCTGATCCCGCTGATGCAGGACGCGGGCCTCGAAACGGAGTGGCGCATCATCCGCGGGGCGGAGGAGTTCTACAACGTCACGAAGGCGATCCACAACGCGCTCCAAGGCAATCCGCAGGGCCTCGACGACGAGCAGCGTGAGATCTACAAGCGCTACCAGGCGCTGAACGCACAGGAGCTCGAGGACGACTGCGACTTCGTCGTCGTGCACGATCCGCAGCCGCTCGGGATGATCGACCATTTCCCGGATTCGCGGGCGCAGTGGGTCTGGCGCGGTCACATCGATTTCTCCGCGCCGAATCAGAGCGTCCTCGACTACCTCCTGCCGTCGATTCGCCGGTACGACGCGGCGATCTTCCACATGCGCGAGTACGTCCCGCGCGCCGAGGGGCTGCCGCCTGCGTACATCTGGCCGCCGGCGATCGACCCACTGGCACCGAAGAACATGGCTTTGTCCGCCGAGGACGCCGCGTACATCGTCGACCAGTTCGGCATCCACGTCGAGCGGCCGCTGCTCACGCAGGTCTCTCGCTTCGATCCCTGGAAGGACCCGCTCGGCGTCATCGACTCGTATCGTCTCGTCAAGCAACGGTTTCCGGACGTGCAGCTCGCGCTCGTCGGCTCGATGGCGCACGACGACCCAGAAGGGTGGGAGTACTACAACCAGACGGTCGCGTACGCAGACGGCGACCCCGATATCTACATCCTCTCGAACCTCAACAACATCGGGTCGGTCGAGGTGAATGCGTTCCAGGTGCACTCCGCGGCAGTGCTCCAGAAGTCGATCCGCGAGGGCTTCGGGCTCACGGTGACGGCGCCGCTCTGGAAGACGAGGCCGACGGTCGCCGGCCGCGTCGGCGGGATCGTCACGCAGATCCAGGACGGCGCGACGGGCTGGCTCGTCGATTCCCCCGAGGAATGCGCGGAAGCCTGCATCGAGATCCTTCGCGATCCGCGGGAGGCGCGGCAGCGCGCGCTTCGCGGGAAGGAATACGTCCGGCGCCACTTCCTGACGCCGCGCCTGCTGCGCGACTGGCTCGTGCTGTTCAACCGCCTGCTCGGCAACGACACCTCCGGTGCCGAGGTGGCAGTCGTGTCGGCGGTTTCATAGCGGTTAGGGTCCCGACGCGATGCGCCGGAAGCTGATCGTCGTCTCGAACCGCGGGCCTGTGTCGTTCTCACGGAACGACGGCGGCGAGCGCGTCGCCAAGCGCGGCGGCGGCGGGCTCGTGACGGCCTTGCGCGGGCTGCTTGCGCTCCACGACGTCACGTGGATCGCGAGCGCGATCAGCGATGAAGATCGTGCGCTTGCCGAAGACACGCTCGACGAGAGCACGCGCGACGGCCCGCCGTTCCGTCTTCGGTTCGTCGCCCACGAGGAGCAGGCCTACGACTGGTTCTACAACGTCGTCTCGAATCCGATGCTGTGGTTCATCCAGCATCACCTCTGGGAGCTCGCCTACGCACCTGTCATCGACCGCAGTTTCCACACCGCGTGGGACGACGGCTACGCGGCTGTCAACGCGGAGTTCGCGTCAGCGGTGCTCGAGGAGCTCGACCGCGAGCCGGATGCCGCGGTGTTCTTCCACGACTACCACCTGTATCTCGCGCCGCGGCTCGTGCGAGAGCAGCGACCGGACGCGACCCTCGCGCACTTCGTGCACATCCCGTGGCCACAGCCAGACGCGTGGCAAGTACTCCCGGAACGGATGCGTGTCGCGCTCCACGACGGCTTGCTCGCGAACGACGTGATCGGGTTTCACAGCGACCGCTGGCGGCGGAACTTCGTACATTCCGCGCGCGAGTTGCTCGGCGAGGAAGCCGACGCGCGCACGATCACGGCGGCGATCTCCGTCGATCCGACGGAGTTCGACGAGCTCGCGTCCAGTCCGGCCGTTCTCGCAGCCGAGCGCGAGATCGCGGCGCGACGCCCGGAGAAGCTCATCGTCCGCGTCGATCGGACCGATCCGTCCAAGAACATCGTGCGCGGGTTCCGCGCGTTCGAGCTGTACCTCGCCGCGCATCCGGAGATGCGACGCCGCGTGTCGATGCTGGCGCTGCTCGATCCGTCGCGACAGCACATTCCCGAATATGCGGAATACCTCGGCGCGCTCCAACGCGAGGCGCGCCGGGTCAACGACCGTTTCCAGGAAGACGGTTGGACGCCGATCGACCTGCAGATCGAGGACGACTTCCCGCGGTCGGTTGCCGCGTACAAGCAGTTCGACGTCCTGCTCGTGAACGCGATCTTCGACGGGATGAACCTCGTCGCCAAGGAAGCCCCGCTGGTGAACGAGAGAAACGGCGTTGTTGTCCTATCGGAAAACGCGGGGGCACACGCGGAGCTCGGCGAGTGGGTCGTGTCCGTCAATCCGTTCGATGTGGAAGGTCAGGCGGAGGCGATCCACCGAGCGTTGCAAATGGGCGAGGACGAGCGAGCGCAGCGGCTCTCGGCGACTTGCGCGCACGTCCGTTCGAACGACGTGCACGCGTGGATCGAGCGCCAGCTCGCCGCTCTCGACGGCTTGGCTGCGACGACTCGTCGCTAGGATCGGTCGCACGTGAGCGAGCTGTCGCACGTCAGCGAGGCGGGTGACGTCCGCATGGTCGACGTCGGTGGGAAGCCCGTGTCGCGTCGGCGCGCAGTGGCCCGCGGCGTCGTGCAGATGGCGCCCGCGACGGCCATGCGCCTGCACTCGCTTCCGAAGGGGGACGCACTCGTCGTCGCTCAGCTCGCCGGGATCATGGCCGTCAAGCGGACGAGCGAGTTGATCCCGCTCTGCCATCCCCTGCCGTTGTCGCACGTCGACGTGTCGCTGTCGGTCGGCGATGCGTCGGTGGAGATCGTCGCGACGGTCGAGGCGGTGGCGCCGACAGGGGTCGAGATGGAAGCGCTGACGGCGGTGTCCGTTGCCGCCCTGACGGTCTACGACATGGCGAAGGCGATCGACAAGGGCATGATCGTGACGGACGTGGCGCTGCTCGAGAAGACGAAAGAGGCGATTTGAGGGCGGGCGTCGTGACCGTGTCCGACGGTGTCGCGGCGGGCGAACGCGAGGACGAGAGCGGCAAGCTGCTCGTCGCGCTGCTGGAGGCGGAAGGATTCGACGTCGCGCATCGAGTGGTTCCCGACGACCGGCCGCGTATCGCCGCCACGATCCGCGAGCTCGCGCAGGCGTCGCGGCTCGTTCTCACGACCGGCGGCACCGGCATGTCTCCGCGCGACTTCACGCCCGAGGCGACGGAGTCGGTGATCGAGCGGCCGGCGCCGGGGATCGCCGAGGCGCTGCGCGCCGACGCGATCAGGCAGACGCCCCACGGACTTCTCGGCCGCGGCGTCGCAGGCGTGCGCGGCCAAACGTTGATCGTGAACCTGCCGGGGTCGCCGGGCGGTTGTCGCGACGGCTTCCACATCCTGCAGCCGGCACTGGCGCATGCGCTTGAGCTGCTCGCCGGTGAGCCGACGGCGCATCGCGCGACGTGAGCGCGATCGCTCTCCCCGGCCGGTTCGCACGGCTCGTCAAGATCGAGCACACCGTCTTCGCGTTGCCGTTCGCCTACATCGGCGCGTTCCTCGCCGTCGACGCCGTTCCGTCCGCGCACCAGCTCGTCTGGGTCACCTTGGCGATGGTCGGCGCGCGGTCGCTCGCGATGGGATTGAACCGGCTCATCGACGCGGAGATCGACGCGCGCAATCCGCGGACCCGTCTTCCAACTCGCGCACATCGTGCGTTGGCTCTGGCCGGTCCCCGTGATCGGCTTCGTCGTCTATCCGTACCTCAAGCGGTGGACCTGGCTCTGCCATCTGTGGCTCGGCGCGGTCGACGGGCTCGCTCCCGTTGGCGGCTGGGTTGCGGTCACGGGTCGTTTGCCGTGGGAGGCGTGGGCGCTCGGCGGTGCGGTCGCATTCTGGGTCACGGGGTTCGACCTGTTCTACTCGCTGTTCGACGTCGACATCGATCGTGCGGAAGGTCTGCATTCCGTTGCGACGCGGTTCGGCGTGCGCGGCGTGTTCGTCGGCGCGCGGGTTCTCCACGCATTGGCCGTCGTGCTGCTCGCGGCGGTCGGAATCGGTCTCGATGCGGGTTGGTGGTACTGGTTCGGCGTGATCGCGGTTGCGTTGCTCCTGGCCTACGAGCACGCGCTCGTTCGTCCCGGCGACCTTCGCCGTCTCGATGCGGCGTTCTTCACCGTGAACGGCGTGATCAGTGTCGTCTTCTTCACGTTCGTACTGGCTGAAACCGGGTTCTAGCGCGCTCCACGGCCAGTCGGTCCCGGCGTGTTTTCCGTCACACCTCCACTCGCCCCAGATGCCGGCTTGAGTGCCCGTCGGATTGGGCGCGGCTTGCGGGTACGTATCCGCGTCGGCGAGCGGAGTACAGTTCCGCCGTGATTCGCGCCCGAGGCCTCGAGAAGCGCTACGGCGACAGGCGCATCCTGCGCGGCGTCGAATTCGACCTCACGCGCGGCGGCCTGCTTGTGGTCACCGGCCCGAACGGCTCCGGCAAGACCACGCTCCTACGGCTCTGCGTAGGACTTGCGACGCCGACCGCAGGCGAGCTTGCAGTCGAAGTCGAGCGCACGCGCGTCGGGTTTCTCGCGCACGAACCGCTCCTCTACCGCCAACTCACGGCGCTCGAGAACCTCGACCTCTACGGCCGGCTCTATCGCATCCCCGAGCGCCGCGAGCGGATCGGCATGCTGCTCGAGCGCTTCGGCCTATGGGACGAGCGCCACACACGCGCGGCGTCCTACTCGCGCGGGATGTTGCAACGCCTCGCACTCTGCCGCACGCTGCTGCACGAGCCCGACCTCCTCGTCCTCGACGAGCCCTTCAGCTCACTGGACGACGAGGGCGCCGCACTGCTCGACCGTGAGCTTGCGGAGCGACGCGACCGGGCAGCGTTCGTCGTCGCGACGCACGACCCAGACCGCGTGCTTCCACTCGCTACCGCGAAGCTCGCCCTCGGATGACGTACCTCGCGGACGTCGGTGCGCTCGCCCGCAAGGACCTCACGCTCGAGCTGCGGGCGCGGGACACGCTCCCCGCGATGTTGTTGTTCGTGCTCTCGATTCTGGTGGTCTTCCACTTCGTGCTTCCGCCGGAATCGTCGGATCTCGCCGCGAAAGGACTCCTCTGGGTCGGGATCCTCTTCACCGCGCTCCTCGGACTCACCCGTGCATTTGCTGCCGAACGCGAGGACGACGCGATCGACGGTCTCATCCTCGCGACGCGTGATCGCAGCGCGATCTGGCTCGGCAAGGCGCTCGCCGTCTTCGTCTTCCTCGCGCTGGCAGAGCTCGTCGCGCTCCCGGCATTCGCGCTCTTCTTCACGGACATCGGCGGCGGGACGATCGCGGGCGTCGTTCTCGCCGACGTCGGCCTGTGCGCGGTCGGGACGCTGCTCGCTGCCATGGCGACGGCGAGCCGCGCGCGCGAGCTCCTGCTCCCGCTGATCTTCCTCCCGCTCGCCATTCCGATCGTCGTCGGCGGTGTGGGGGCGAGCGTCGGCTCTCATCCCGCCACATACGCCGGGTTTCTCGCGCTCTACGACGCGATCTTCGCGCTCCTCGCGTGGGCGTCGTTCGACTACGTCCTGACGGAGTAGGAATCCAGATCACCGCCCAGTCGCGTACTGGGAGACGTGACGCTCGTCGATCTCGCCGACGGTCTCCCCCAGCTGCGCCTCGGGCCGGGCGACGCGCTCGACCGCGGCGCGCTCCGGGGAACGGCGCTCGTTCTCGTGAGCGACGGCCTCGTCGTCGTGCGGACGACCTTTCCCGGATCGACGCGGCGCATGATCACCTGCCACGCGGGCGCGGGCTCGCTCGTGCTGCCGCCCGAGAACGGCGAGGTTCTCTTCGCACTCACGGACGCGGCGCTCGTCCCGATCTCACTCCTCGTTCGAGACGAGATGCTCTCCTCCCGCGAGTCCGCACGCCTGCTCGCCGACGGTCTCGAGGAGACGCTGCGGCAGAAACAGGGGACGATCGTGAGCCTGTCGCGCCTCCATCACGTCGACCGGGTGCGCGAGAAGCTGACCGAGCTGGCCCGCGAGCACGGCCGCGTCGGACGCGACGGGATCCGGCTCGACTTTCCGCTCACGCACGATCTCCTCGGGGAGATGGTCGGGTCGGCGCGCGAGACCGTCACGCGAGCGCTCGACGAGCTCCAGCGAGAGGGCTTCGTCGTCCGCCGCGGACGGATCTACAGCGTGAAGCTGGAGCCGGAGCAGCTCACCACCTCCTGAAGGCCGCTCGGAGCAGGGACGTTCTGCGAGACTTGGCCGCGCACCGATGCGCCCGGACCGACTCCCCGTCTTCGCCGCCTCCGCCCTGGCGCTGATGGCCTCCGCGGTCGCGGTCGTCGCGTACGTCGCGCCGATCGACGCCGACCAGGGCTTCTCGCAGAAGATCTTCTACTTCCACGTCCCGGTCGCGCTGACCTCGTACGCGCTCTTCGGCTGGGGCGCCTGGAAGGCGCTCCGACATCTCTGGAAGCGAGACGAGCGCGCGGACCTCGAGAGTTATGTCGCGATCCACCTCGGCGTCATCTTCGGGTTGACGACGCTGCTGACCGGGTCGATCTGGGCGAAGATCTCGTGGGGACGCTGGTGGGTCTGGAGCTCCGACCAGCTCGTCCTCTTCCTCGTCCTCTTCCTCTTCTACTCGGCGTACTTCATGTTGCGCTTCTCGGTGGAGCCCGGGCCGCGGCGCGCAAATCTCAGCGCCGTGTACGCGCTCTTCGGCGTCGCGCTCATCCCCGTGAGCTTCCTCGCGATCCGGCTGTCGAAGGACATCATCCATCCCGTCGTGTTCAAGTCGTCGGGACCGGACATGTCCGGAAAGATGTTCCTCGCCTTCTGCGTCTCGTGGGCGGCGATGCTCGCGCTCGCCGGGACGCTGTACCACGTGGAGCTCGCCGGCAAGCGTCTCGACCAGCGCCTCAAAGAGCTGCGGGAAGTGCTCGCATCATGACCCCCGCCGAGAAATACGTCGCTGCCGCGTACCTCGTCGTGTTCGTCGTCGTCCTCGCCTATGTCCTGATCATCGCGACGAAGCTCGCGCGGCTCGAGCGGGAGGTCGCGGAGTTGACCGAGCTCGCGCGGAAACGCCCGCAACGCGAGCCCGAGCACAAGGCGGTGGCGGTTGGCTGAGCTGCTGTTCTGGCCGGCGCTCCTTGCCTACGGAGAGGCCGCCGTGGCGTACTTCGGAGAGGCCCGGCGGCCGGGTGTCGCCGGCCGTCTTGCGACCTGGGGCGTTCGCGTCGGCTGGCTCGCGCAGACGGCGCTCCTCGCCGTGCAGGCCGCTCGCTCGGACGGCTTCCCGTGGTCGACGTGGGCGGGCTCTCTGAACCTGTTCGTGTGGCTCGTTGTCGGGGCGTACCTGATCTGGGGTTGCCAGGCTCGATATCGCCTGCTGGGTCTTGCAGTCCTGCCGCTCGCGGCCGTCCTGTTTGCGCTCGCGCATGCCGGCGGCGGGACGTCCACGCACGGCGTCAGCAGCTACTCGAACCTCTTCCTCGTCCTCCACGTCGGGCTCGTGCTCCTCGCGTTCGCGGGATTCACCGTCGCGGCCGGACTCGCCGCGTTGTACCTCTGGCAGGAGCGGCGGCTCAAGCGGCACGAACGGACGATCTTGCGCGTTCGCGCGCCGGCGCTCGCTCGCCTCGACGAGCTCGCTGCACGGACGATCGCGGTCGCGCTGCCGGCGCTGACGCTCGGAATCGCGGTCGGGATCGCACGCCTTCGCGAACGCGGCGGCGGCATCGACGCGCTCATGGTCGTGACGCTCGCGACGTGGTTCGTCTACGGCATGTACGCAGTGCTGCGGGTCGGCGCCGGTCTCCGCGGACGGCGCGCGGCGTACCTACTGCTCGCCGGGTTCGTGCTCGTGGCCGTCGTTCGACTCGCGTTGCCGGTGACGCACTTCTCATGAGGATCGTCCTCGTCGGCGTCTCGCACCATCGCGCGCCCGTCGAGTTGCGGGAGCGCGCCGCGCTTTCGCGCGATCAGGCGACCGAGCTTGCACGGCGTCTCAGCGACGCCGCCGGCGAGGCCGTGTGCCTGTCGACGTGCAACCGCACCGAGCTCTATCTCGCCGACGAGGCCGCCTCGGATGCGGAACGGCGCGCCGAGGCGGCGTTGCTCGCCCTCGAGGCAGACCTTGGCCCGGCGCTCTATCGGCTGCAGGACGAGGCCGCCGCCCTTCACCTCTTCCGCGTTGCCGCAGGCCTCGACTCGATGGTGCCGGGGGAAGGCGAGATCCTCGGCCAGGTGCGCGCGGCCTACGAAGCCGGCGCTGCCGGCCCGATCCTCGACCGACTCTTTCGCCAGGCGCTCCACGCAGGTCGGAAGGCGCGCGTCGAGACCGCGATCGGCGAAAGCCCCGCGTCCGTGTCGTCGGCCGCGGCCGCGCTCGCCGAGCAGGTGTTCGGCGACCTCCGTGACCGCAAAGTCTTGGTCGTCGGCGCCGGCAAGATCGGCGATCTCGCAGCTCGGAACCTGCTTTCGCGCGGCGCGAAGATCGAATGGGTCGCGAACCGCAGCGCCGACCGCGGCGCCGAGCTCGCAGCGCGTTTCGGCGGTGACGCCGTCGGCCTCGATCGGATCGGCGAGCAGCTCGCCTCCGCCGACGTCGTCATCTCGTCCACGAGCGCGCCGGGCTGGATCCTCGAGCGGGAGCAGGTCGAGCGGGTCCTCCCGGTGCGCAAGGGCCGGCCGTTGTTCCTGATCGACCTCGCCGTCCCGCGCGACCTGGACCCGTCCATCCACGAGCTCGCCGGGTGCTACCTCTACGACATCGACGACGTTCAGGCTGTCGTGGCCGAGACGCTTGCCGGCCGTCGTCGGGAAGCCGAGCGGGCCGAGTCGATCGTCGCCGCCGAGGCGGAGCGGTTCCGCGAGTGGCAGGCGTCCCTCGACGTCATCCCGGCGATCGCTTCCCTCCGTGCCCGGGCCGAGGAGATCCGTGCGGCCGAGCTCGAGCGCGCGAAGCTGAACCCATCCGAGCGGCGGGCGGCGGACTCGGTGACGACGGCGGTTCTGAACAAGCTGCTCCATCTCCCGACGATCCGCATGAAAGAGGCGGCGGCTGCAACCGATGGGGTGATTTATGCTGACGCCGTGCGGCACCTCTTCGGGCTCGAGGACGAACGCTGAAGACGGCGAATCTGATCGGCAGGCCGCTGCCGGTGCAGGCTCCGACGGCGTTCATCCGCATCAGACGGCGCCGGACGTGCGGACAGGCGCGACCGTGGCGCGCATCCTGCTGTGTTGATCCGCGTCGGTTCCCGCGGCAGTAGGCTCGCGCTCACGCAGGCGGAGCTTGCCGCGTCGCATCTGCGCGGGGACGGGATCGAGATCGCACTCGTCCCGATCACGACGGCGGGCGATCGAGACCGGACGAAGCCGTTCGGCGAGATCGGCGCGCGCGGGGTGTTCGTGAAGGAGCTCGAGGAGGCGTTGCTCGACGGACGCATCGACGTCGCCGCGCACTCGGCGAAGGACATGACCTCGACGGAGACGGACGGGCTCGCGGTCGGCGCGTACCTCGCACGTGAGGACGCGCGCGACGCACTTTGTGGCGCGGAACGGCTTCGTCCCGACATGCGCATCGGCACCGCGTCGATTCGCCGCCGTGCACAGCTGCTCGCGCTGGAGCCGTCGCTCTCGATCGAGCCGTTGCGCGGGAACGTGGAGACGCGCTTACGGAAGCGCGGCGAGCGCGGTCTGGACGCGATCGTGCTCGCGGCCTGCGGGCTCGAGCGGCTCGGGCTGACGGGCGAGATCGCCTACCGCTTCCCGCCCGACGAGCTTCTGCCCGAGGCGGGACAGGGCGCGCTGGCGTTGCAGGTGCGCGCCGGCGAGGAGTCTCTCGTCGTGCGCGCCGACGATCCGGAGACGCGGCGGCGGGTCGAGGCCGAGCGCTCCTGCGTCGCAGCGATCGGCGGTGGTTGCCTCGCTCCGGTGGCGGCGCACCACGACGGCCGTCGGCTGAGCGCATTGATCGCGGACGAGGACGGCGGTTGGATCGAGCGCCGAACGGGCGACGACCCGCTCGACCTCGCGCGCGAGCTGCTCGCGGCCGTGCCGGCTACGACCAGGTCCGGAACGGACGCGTCTCGCAGTTGACGCTCCCTGCCACGAGGTGCCCCGGCCTCCTCCCCACCGCGAGCGTAACGGTGAAAGTCGTACGCGCGGGTCACGAGAGTGCGACGAGTTCGTGCCGACCCGCGTGATCGTCACGCGCGCAGCGGCGCAGGCGCAGCCGCTCGCCGACGCACTCCGCGGTGAGGGGTACGCCGTCGTCCTCTGCCCGCTCATCGAGATCGAGCCGATCGAGGACGGGCCCATCGACGTCGGTGGATACGACTGGGTCGTCGTCACGAGCGGGAACGGCGCGGAGCAGCTCGCGAAGCGACACCGCGGATACCTTCCTCGCGTCGCGGCGATCGGGGCTGCGACCGCGAGCGCGCTCGCAACGTACGGGATCGAGACGGACTTCGTTCCCACCGAGCCGTCACAGGACGCCTTGGTCGCGGAGTTCCCGGGAGCTGCCGGACGTGTCCTCTTCGTTGGTGCGGAGGAGGCGCGCGGCCTGATCGTCTCGGAGCTCTCCGCCGACTTTCGCGCCGTCTACCGGACGCGCCGGCTTCGACCAGACCCGCCGCCCGACGGCGACCTCGCGGTGCTCGCGTCGCCGTCCGCGGCCGACGCGTTCGCCGCCCTCCGCATCGACGTCGCGGTCGTCACGATCGGGCCGCAGACGACGAGAGCTGCACGAGCACACGGCCTCGATGTTCGCGCGCAGGCGCAGACGCAAGACGTCGCCGGAGCCGTAGCCGCGGTTCGCAGCGCGACGGGATAATTACTGGCAGTGCCGTTCATCACGTTTCTCACGGACTTCGGGCTCGAGGACGACTTCGTCGGGACGTGCCACGGCGTGATGAAGCGGATCGCGCCCCACGTCGAGATCATCGACATCACGCACGGCATCCCACCGCGGCAGGTGCTTCCAGGTGCGCTGACGCTCGCGAACACGCTGCCGTACATGCCGCCGGGCGTCCACCTCGCCGTCGTCGACCCGGGCGTCGGCGGCGCGCGCCGCGCGCTCGCGCTTCGCGACGGCGAGGGACGCATCCACGTCGGTCCCGACAACGGGCTGCTCGTCCCCGCAGCGGAGAAGCTGGGCGGGATCAAGGAGGCGCACGAGCTGACCAATCCGGCGTATGCGCTGGATTCCGTCTCACGCACGTTCCACGGTCGCGATCTCTTCGCTCCTGCGGCCGCCCATCTCGCGCTCGGCGTGTCGCTCGCCGAACTCGGGCCGCCGATCGACCCTGACGCGCTCGCGCGCCTCGATCTTCCCCAACCGGAGGTCGGCGGCTCGCGCGTTCGCTGCAAGGTGGTCTCGATCGACCGCTTCGGGAACATGCAGCTCAACCTCGACCGGTCGCACCTCGACCAGACGGGGATCGTGCCGGGACAGCGGCTCGAGCTCGAGCTCGGGCCGGAGCGTTACTACGTCGTCGCGGCGAGAACGTTCGCGGACGCACGACCCGGCGACATCATCCTCTACGAGGACGCGTACCGGAACGTCGCGATCGCGATCAGCGGCGGGAACGCAGCCGAGATGCTCGGCGTCCACGAGGGACAAGACCTTCGTATCCACCTCGAGGCGTCGTGAACCGCGCGACTCTCGGTCGAAAGCTCTGCCGTGTCGCGACGAATGCGGTCGTCGCGCGACCAGGCGCGTGGAGCGTCTTTCGCCGACCGATCCAGCGGCTCTTCGACGCGCTCGCACCACAGTGGGACACGATTCGTCGTCCGGACCACCTCGCGGTGTACG
Source organism: Actinomycetota bacterium (assembly GCA_005884945.1). Taxonomy (GTDB): domain Bacteria; phylum Actinomycetota; class Thermoleophilia; order Gaiellales; family Gaiellaceae; genus 3-1-20CM-4-69-9. The sequence goes on from VAYM01000157.1 coordinate 21,999, forward strand.
AGCAGGCGCTCGATGCTTTGCCGGTACCTCCGAAACGCGCCCTCGACATCGGCACCGGAACGGGGGACGGCGCACTCGCGATCGCGCGCAGGTTCCCGACGGCCGAGGTCGTCGGCGTCGATCTCGCGGAGCGAATGGTCGCGGAGGCCCGCCGGAAGATGGACGGTGAGGCGGGTGTCGAGGTTCGATTCGAGCGGGCGGATGCGTCGAAGCTTCCGTATGACTCCGCGTCGTTCGATCTCGTCGCCCACGCGAACATGATTCCGTTCTTCGACGAGATCGCTCGTGTGACTGCGCCCGGCGGCCATGTGCTGTTCGCGTTCTCAGGGGGGCCCGGGACGCCGATCTACGTTCCGTTCGAGCGGCTTCGGCGCGAGCTCCAGCGTCGTGGATTCACGGACTTTGCGGAGTTCGCGGCCGCGCCAGGAATCGCTTTGCTTGCTCGCAAGGAGACGAGTTCGTAAGCTTTCGACCACAAGGTCGTTCGCGGCGCGGTAGCACCGGCCCGGACGGCCTTTTTACGTGGGGCCGGAAGGGCGAGGCTAGACTTCCGTGCCCGGGCGAGGTAGCTCAGCTGGTAGAGCACACGGCTGAAAACCGTGGGGTCGCCGGTTCGATTCCGGCCCTCGCCACTCTTCGAGAGCCCCGCATCAGCGAAGTGCCTACAAACAGCCGGGCTACCGCACCGGATCCCGCAGCGTCTCGGAAACGAGCTCGTCCAAATCCACACCGGCCGCAGTCTCACGCGCCGACGCTAGTTCTTCGGGTTCGAGCCTCGCCTCGAGCTCCTCGAGGGTCGGCTCCGCCACCTGCCGGTACGTCGCCGGCATCGCCTCGTGCTCCAGCGAGAAGAGCAGAACCTCGGCCGCACCCCGATCTTCCCCTTCCCGGGCGACGAGGACGCCGACGCCGCTGAGCGCGTGCAGCAGAAGCGACGTGGCCTCCATCGCTCGCGCGAGCTCCAGCGCACGGCGCAGGTACTCGCGAGCCTCATCGAGGCGTCCGAGCGCCGCACCGGCGAAGCCCAGCCGGCAGAGGGCCGCGGTCATACCCCAGCGGTGATTCGCGCGCTCGAATCCCTCGTAGCCCGCGAGCGCGTGCTCCGACGCCTGCTCGTAATCGCCGAGACAGTAGGCGCTCATGCTGGCGCGGCTCTGCGTGTAACCCGCCCCCGCGTCGTCACCGGCTCTCGCGAAAAGCTCGCGGGCCTCGAGGTGCAGGCGGATCGCCGTCGTGTAGTCACCTTCCGCATCGGCCAGCAGCCCGAGCTTGCTGATCGCGAAGCCGAGCATCAGAGGTCCGCCGAGCGCCTCCGATACGTCGCGGCACTCCTCGAACGCCTCTCGAGCGCCTGTGAGATCGTCGACGAGAAGACGGACGAATCCGAGCCAAGACAGCGAACCCGCAACGCCAAGATGGTCGCCGATCGACCGGGCGACGTCGACTGCCTCTTCCAAGCTGACCTCCGACTCCGAATAGACGTCGCGGTAACAGTCGTTCGTGCCGAGCGCCAGCAGGCAGAGGCCGAGCTCTTTGGTGAGACGACGTTCGCGCAGAACCGGCAGAGAGGCCCTCGCGATCGTGTCCAGCCGCTCGTCATAACCGAGCGCGCTGCCCATGTACGCCTCATACGCAAGAGCGCAGAGCAAGACGTCGCTCGCTTGCGCGGCATCGGTTTGACCGTCATCAGACGGCTCGAGCAGCTCGACCCCTCGCTCCACTGCGTGACGGCCCACTCCGCGGCGGCCCGCAGGTTGTCGATCTCCACGCGAAGCTCGTCGCGCGCCTCCATCATGCGCTCGCCGAGCAGTACGTCTGCCCGGTCCGCGATCATCCCGAGGTAGAAGCGGGCGTGCTCTTCTCGCGCCTCCGCGAGCTCCCGTTGCTCAACCGCCAGTTGCTCGGCGGCATATTGGCGGAGAAGCTCGTGCAGCTCGAAGCGACCCAGGCCGGCTCGACGCACGAGTGACTTGCTCACCAGCGAGTGCAGCTCACCCAGACCCGCTCCGGACACCGCGGCCGCGGCGTCCCGCGCGAACGTGCCACGGAAGACCGCGAGGCGCGAGAACACTCGCCGTTCGTCGTCGGAGAGCAACCTCCACGACTGATCAAACGCGGCGCGAAGGCTGCGGTGCCGCTCCGGGACGTCGTGCATCGACGTCTCCAGGAAGCCGAGGTTCCGCTCGATCTCGTCTGCGATCTCGCTGCAGGGAAGGCTCGAAGCCCAGGCGGCGGCGAGCTCGATCCCGAGCGGCATCCCGCTCACGAGGCGGCACAGACGTCCCACCTGCGGGCGCTCGCTATCGGTGAGTGCGTACCCGCCGTCGACCTGACGCGCACGATCGACGAAGAGGCGCACCGCTGCGCTTTCGCCCGCCCGTCCATTCCCGCTTCCGTCTGCGAGCCCCTCCACATCGAGCACCCACTCGCTCTGAACCTGGAGACGCTCGCGCGAGGTGGTCAAGAGCTCAACCTGCGGAGCCTGCTCGATGACCTGAGTGAGCAGGTCCCGCGCGTCGAGCAGGTGCTCGAAGTTGTCGAGCACGAGCAGCGTGGCCCGCTCGCGCAGGAAGTCGATCAGCTGGTCGCGGGCAGGGATCGCGCTGTGCGCGTTGTCGACCTGGAACTGCAGGCTCTCGGCGACGGCTGGTGCAAGCAGATCCGGTGCGGGAACACCGACGAGCGGAACGAAGTGGACACCATGCTGGTAGCGGTCGATTCTGCGCGCGGCTGCCTCGAGCGCCAACCTCGTCTTGCCGGCCCCGCCCGGCCCGACCAGTGTCAGCATCCGGCAGTCGGGCTCGTCCAGCATGCGGTCGATCGAGGCAAGCTCGTCGGCCCGGCCCACGAACGAGGTGCGCGGAGCGGGAAGATTTCGCATCCCCGCCTCGAGCGTCTTCAGAGGTGCGAACTCTCGCGGAAGCCCGTCGATCTCGAGTTGGAAGATGCGTTCGGGAACGCTCAAATCCTTCAGGCGGTGGGGCCCCAGGTCGCGCACTTCGGCGTCGGCGAGCGCCCGCGTGGACTGCGAGAGCAGCACCTGCCCCCCGTGGCCGACGGCGGCGATGCGAGCGCCCTTGTGCACATCCAGACCGACATAGCCCTCCTCTGTCAGCCGCGGCTCACCGGTGTGCAGTCCCATGCGCACCCGGATGGGGCCATCTGCGAGGGCGCGCTGGCCGTCCTCGGCCGCAGCGATCGCATCGGATGCGCGGCCGAAGGCGACGAAGAACGCGTCACCCTGGGTGTCGACCTCGACGCCGTCGTGCGCGGCGAAGGCGGCACGGAGGCGTCGGCGATGCTCGTGCAAGGCATCTCCGTAACCGTCGCCGAGTCCCTCCAGCAGACGAGTGGAGCCCTCCACGTCCGTGAAAAGCAAGGTGACGACACCTGTGGGCAGATCACGCATCGCGGCAAGAATCATCTTCCGGTCGGCGCCTTGTGTCTACCAGCGCCGAACGAAGTCGCCTTCGAGCTCGATCTGCTCAGCACGCGATGGAACGAGAGTGGAACGCAGCGGTGGCGACAAACGGCGAACGATCGCCAAGGTCATGCCGCAAATCGAACGACCCAGAGATGCGGGACGACGAGCCGCTGCGGGACAATCGCGGGCCAGTGACCGCCTCCCTGCAGCGGTTCGGAGCGGTCGGGAGCGGTTCCCGTTCCCCGTCGGTGCGCGGATCACGCGCAACCACGCCGCGCAAGATGCGCCTGAAAACCGTGGGGTCGCCGGTTCGATTCCGGCCCTCGCCACTTCCGAACGACGCTAACGACGCCCGGCTGCAGCCTTGGCGTCGGCGAGCCGCTCGACGAGCACGTCGACGAACTCGGCCTTGACGAGCACGGCGTCCGCGCCCGCCTCGGTCACGGCGCGGTGGAGCCCCGGCTGCTCGTCTCCCGTCAGCGCGATCACGCACATGCTCGGGTGGTCCTTACGCAGCCGCGCGACAGCCGTGACGCCGTCGACGAGCGGCATGTGCAGGTCGATCACGATCGCATCCGGTCGCAGCTCCTCGGCGAGCTCGATCGCAGCGAGGCCGTTGCTCGCGCTGCCGACGACTGCGAGCTCCGGCTGCCGTTCGATCAGCGGGACGAGCGACTCGACGAAGGGCCGGTCGTCGTCGGCTAGGAGGACGCGAATGGTTCCGCTACCGGCGTCCTCCTCGCTCATCAGCCGGGAAGCTAGCCTTGCCGGCCAGGTCGTGCAACCTCCCCGTCAGACGATTGCCGTGATCGGTGCCGCACTCGACCTCGGCGCGGGCCGCCGCGGCGTCGACATGGGCCCCTCGGCGATCCGCTACGCCGGTCTCGATGCTCGCCTCACCGAGCTCGGCCACACCTGCGTCGATCTCGGCAATGTCGAGACCGCCGTGGCGGAGGCGACAGCGCCGGGCGACGAGCGCGCGCGGTTCCTGCCGCAGATCAGGGAGACCTGCGCGCGGATCGCCGACCGGGTCGCCGGCGCTGCCGCTGACGGGTCGCTGCCGCTCGTGCTCGGCGGCGACCACTCGGTCGCGCTCGGCACGCTCGAGGGTCTCGCGGCGGGTGCTTATGGGTCGGGCGGCGTGCTCTGGATCGACGCGCACGGCGACCTCAACAGTCCCGAGACGTCGCCGTCGGGCAACGTGCACGGGATGATCCTCGCGGCCGCGCTCGGCCTGGCGGGGCCGCAGTTCGAGGACGGCTGGCAGCTCCCGGCCGTCGACCGGTCGCGCGTGGCGCTCGTCGGCGTTCGCTCCCTGGACGCGGGCGAGCGCGCGCTGCTGCAGCGGCTCGACGCGCGGGTGTTCACCATGAGCGATGTCGACCGCTTCGGCGTCGAGCGTGCGGTGCGGGAGTCGCTCACCCACATTGCGGGTCCGGGATTCGTCCACGTCAGCCTCGACATGGACGCCGTCGATCCCGACTTCGCGCCCGGTGTCGGCACGCCGGTGCGCGGCGGCCTCAGCTACCGCGAGGCGCATCTCGCGCTCGAGCTCGTCGCGGAGTCGGGGCTGCTCTCGTCGCTCGACGTCGTCGAGGTGAATCCGATCCTCGACCGCGAGAACGAGACGGGAAAGCTCGCGGTGGAGCTCGCCGCGAGCGCGTTAGGCGCGCGCATCCTCTAGGGCGTCGCTTGCGACGCCGCTAGGAAGCGTTCGACCGCGTCGGCCGTCTCGTCGTAGGCGTCCCAGTAGACGATGTGGCCGCCGGTCACCGCGACGATCTCGAGCCGGTCGCCGAGCGCCGCGCGATACGCGTCGAGCTGCTCCTCGCGTACGAGCCCGAACTCGCTGGCGTGCAGGAGCATCGTCGGGACGGTCAACGTCTCCGGCGGCGGCGGTGGGGTGCAGAGCTCGCCGTACATCGAGACCACCGCGCTCTGGCAGTAGCGAAACCGGAAGCGGCCGTCTGCGTGCCGCACGAGATGCTCGGCGGCTTCCTCCTCGAGGAACTCGCGGGGCGTCGGAACGCCGGTGTCCAGGCGTGCCTGGATCGACTCCTCCTGCGACAAGTACGCATGGTCGGCACGCTCTCGCTCCGCGAAGTCGAGGCCGACGTGCGGGAGGATCTGGATCGCCGGGTCGAGCAGCGCGACGCGTGCGAGCCGATCCGGATCGAGCACGGCGAGCTCGAGGATCAGCCGACCGCCGAACGAATGCCCGACGAACGGCGCAGTGCGGACGCCGGCGGCGTCGAGCGTCTCGAGGATGTCGTGGGCATGTGTCGCGATCGTCCACGGCGGCTCCCAGCCGGAGAAGCCGTGGCCGCGGAGGTCCGGCGCGAGCACCCGGAAGCGTTTCGCCAGCCGATCCTCCGCGAGACGCCGGAAGCGGCGCCCGTGGGCGTTGACGCCGTGGATGCAGACGACCGGTTGCGCGCCGGGATCGCCCCACTCGTGGAGGTGCAGCTCCATCACGCGGGATACTGCATGCGGTGCTCGCGCTGTTGTACGACATCCACGGGAGCATCCCCGCACTCGACGCGGTGCTCGAGGACGCGGGCGCTGCTGGGGCCGACGCGTACCTCCTGGGCGGCGACTACGGCGCCTGGGGCCCCAGCCCGCTCGGCTGCCTCGAACGGCTGCGCGCGCTGCCGTGCACGACATGGATTCGAGGGAACGGCGAGCGGTGGACGCGGGATCCGCCGCTCGACCGCCAGGAGGTCCTCGAGGCGTTACGCGAGCGGGAGTCGGGCTACGGAACGGAGGAGGGCTGGCTCTACTCCCTGCAGACGCAAGTCGAGCTGAACGGCGTCCTCTACGTCCACGGGTCGCCGCTGTCGGATGTCGAGAGCTTTCCCGCGGAGCCCGGCGAGGACGACGAGCGGATGCTGGCGGGTGTCAGCGGCAAGGCCGTCGTGTTCGGACACAGCCACCTGCAGTTCCGCCGGCCGGGGCCGAACGGGACGCAGCTCCTGAACCCGGGCAGCGTCGGGATGCCGCTCGACGGCGACGTGCGCGCCGCGTATGCGTTGCGACGAGACGACGGCGAGTTCGAGTTCCGGCGTGTCGAGTACGACGTGGAACGCGCCGCGTCGGCCTACGAGGCGCTCGGCGACAGCTTCGGAGCGATGGCGGCGGAGCGGATCCGACGAGGTTCCGACTAGGCCGATTCATGTCGGCTTCAGCCGTCGTCGCGCGGCGTTTCCTCGCCGCTGGAGCCCGGCTCGTAGTACCGGCGCCCCTTCAGCTCGTCGGGCAGATGGTCCACGTCGAAACCTGCCGAGTCGTCGTGCGGGTAGACGTAGCCCTCCCCGTGCCCGAGCCGCCGACCGTAATACGACGCGTCGCGCAGTGACACGGGCGGCCGGATGTTCCCGTGCTCACGTACGTCCGCTGAAGCACGCTTCAGCGCGAGGTAACTCGCGTTCGACTTGGGCGCACGCGCGAGGTAGATCGCCGCCTGCGCGAGATTCAGCGACGCCTCCGGTAAGCCGACGTGCTCGACCGCGTGCGCCGCTGCAACGGCGACGAGCAGCGCGCGCGGGTCGGCGTTGCCGATGTCCTCGGAGGCGAGCACGATCATGCGCCGCGCGATGTAGCGCGCGTCCTCTCCGCTCTCGAGCATGGCCGCGAGGTAGTACACCGACGCGTCCGGATCGGACCCGCGCATCGACTTGATGAACGCGGAGATGAAGTCGTAGTGCGCGTCGCCGCCCTTGTCGTAGACGAGCGGCCGCTTCCTCGCAGCGTCTTCGACATAGTGCTCCGCGAGCTCCTCATCGGTCCCCTGCGCGGTTTGCCAGGCGAGCTCGAGGATGTTCAACGCGTTGCGGGCGTCGCCGCCGGCGCGTGCGGAGATCAGGTCGGCCGACTGGTCGGGAACGTCCGCACCGAGCGCCGCCGCGCCTCGGCGCACGACGATCGCGAGCTCGTCGAGCGACAGCGGCTCGAGCTCGTAGACCTGCGTTCGCGAGAGGAGCGCGGCATTCACCTCGAAGTACGGGTTCTCCGTCGTCGCGCCGATCAGCGTCACGAGCCCCTCCTCGACCGCGGGCAAGAGCGCATCCTGCTGCGCCTTGTTGAACCGGTGGATCTCGTCGAGGAAGAGGATCGT
>VAYM01000005.1 GCA_005884945.1 Actinomycetota bacterium
CCCACAGGGTTAGTCGCGACGCCGGCTCGTGCAATATCGGTAGCAGCCGTGGCCAGAGATGCCGGCGGTCGCGAAGGCGGTTGTGGACCCCGAGGAGTACGCCTAGACTCGCGGAGGCGATGGCCCTAGAGGGGGAGCGATCCCAGAGCTCCGCCGCGGAGATCGTTTTCCGGAATGTCACGAAACGCTATCCGGGCCGGCGGGTGGCTGCCGTGAGCGATCTGTCGTTCGTCGTGCCCGCGGGCGAGATCTGCGTCCTCGTCGGACCTTCCGGCGGGGGCAAGACGACGGCGATGAAAATGGTCAACCGCCTGGTCGACATCGACGAAGGCGACATCCTCATCGACGGGCGGAGCGTTCGGAGCCTGAACGTGATCGAGCTGCGGCGCCAGGTCGGCTACGTGATCCAGCACGTCGGTCTGTTTCCGCACATGAGCGTCGCCGACAACATCGGCACCGTGCCCCGCCTCCTCGGCTGGCCGAAGGACCGGATTCGTGAGCGCGCCGGGGAGCTGATCGAGCTCGTCGGGCTCGATCCGGAAGAACACCGGGATGCCTACCCGGCACAGCTCTCGGGGGGCCAGCAGCAGCGTGTCGGGCTCGCGCGGGCGATGGCCGCCGATCCCCTCGTGATGCTGATGGACGAGCCGTTCGGAGCGCTCGATCCGATCACGCGGGCACGGCTGCAGGACGAGTTCCTGCGCCTGCACAACGAGCTGCGCAAGACGGTCATCTTCGTCACGCACGACATCGACGAGGCGATCAAGATGGGCGACCGGATCGCGATTCTCCGCGAAGGCGGCGTCCTCGCGCAGTACGACACACCTGATGCAATCCTCGCGGAGCCCGCCGACGACTTCGTCGCGCGCTTCGTCGGAGCGGACCGGAGCCTGAAGCGGCTCGCCCTCAAGCGGCTGTCCCAGATCGAGCTCGCCGCCCTCAACGGCAGCGAGCCGAGTGGACCCACGGTGTCCGCATCGACGACGCTCCGCGATGCCCTGGCGCTCATGCTGGGAGAAGGCACCAGAGACCTCACGGTCGTCGACGAGGGCGGCCGTCAGGTTGGGCGCTGTTCGGTCGAGCACCTCAGCGAGCTCCTCGCCCGCCCCGTGGGCGAGGGTGCAACATGAGCTTCGAGGTCGGCCCGCTCGCGGCAAGTCCCCCGGTGATCCCGAACTACGGCGGGCCCCCCGGCGGCGCGCACGGGTGCATCGCTCGCAACGGCACGTTCTGCTGGGACTGGGTGAAAGGGCACTGGGGGGACGTCCTCCAGCCGCGTCTGCTCGAGCATCTCGAGCTCACCGTGATCGCCGTCGGCATCGGGTTCGCAATCGCGTTCGCGGCGGCGCTGTTCGCACACAGACAGCGTTGGTTCGAGACGCCGTTCAGCACGTTCTCGGCGTTCCTCTACACGATTCCGAGCCTCGCGCTGTTCCAGCTGCTCGTCCCGTTCACCGGGCTGACCAAGCTGACGATCGAGATCGGGCTCGTCGGCTACACGCTGCTGATCCTGTTCCGGAACATCCTCGAGGGACTGCGATCCGTCCCGGGGGACGTCCTCGAGGCTGCGCACGGAATGGGTCTGACGGGTCGCCAGATTCTGCTGCGGATCGAGCTCCCGCTTGCATTCCCGGCAATCTCGGCCGGCCTGCGAATCGCGGTGGTGACGACGATCAGCCTTGCGACGGTCGCCGCCTACATCACACCGCTCGGCCTCGGCCAACCGATCTTCTACGGGCTCGCGACCGACTTCACGACCGAGTTCGTCGCCACCGCAGCGCTCGCGATCGCGCTCGCGATCGTGGCCGACGGCCTGCTCGTTCTCGCCCAGCGAATGTTCACCCCGTGGGCGCGCGCCCGGAGGCGCACGGCGTGATCTCAGCGTTCGACACCTTCAAGCCGCACACGTTCGTCGACGCGTTCCGGTTCATGGCCGACAACCCGGGGCTGATGTGGCAGAAGACCGCGGAGCATCTTCAGATCAGCGGAGAGGCGATGGGAATCGCGCTTCTGATCGCGATTCCCCTCGGCGTCTGGCTCGGCCACATTCATCGAGGCTCGTTCATCTCGATCAACCTCGCGAACATCGGCCGCGCGCTGCCGAGCCTGGCCGTGATCGCGATCGGCCTCGGCATCTTCGGGATCGGGCAGACGAACGTCGTCTTCGCGCTGGTGGTGTTGGCGTTCCCGCTGATGCTGACGAACGCGTACGTCGCCGTCGACAACATCGATCCCGACGTGGTCGAATCCGCCCGCGGCATGGGAATGCGCCCGCACCAGATCCTGCTCAGGATCGAGCTGCCGCTCGCACTGCCGCTGATCTTCGCCGGGATCAAGACGGCTGCCGTGTTCGTCGTCGCGACCGCGACTCTGGGCGGCATCGTCGGCGGCGGCGGGCTCGGCGACATCATCGTCAACCAGGCGAGCTACTTCCTCAAAGGCGTGGTCGCCGCGTCGATCGCCGTCGCCGCGCTCGCGTTCGCAGCGAACTTCGCTTTCGCGCTGCTCCAGCGGGTCGTGACACCTCGGCCGCTGCGCAAACGTCTCAGAGCGATCGAGCCGGATGTCTCCACCGGGGTAGCGGAGCCCACGACGGCATGAGAAGGTCCATCGAACCCGGTTGGGAGAAGGAGGGAGGCACAAAATCGTGAGTCGAACCACTTGGCGCGCCGGAGTCCTAGGGGTGACGGCGCTTCTCGCCGCGCTGCTCGTCTTGACCCTCGGTTCGGCCGCGGGCGCTCGTGTGGCGCCGCAGGCGGCGGAGACGCCCACCGCGACGACGATCAGCCTCGGCACGAAGGACTTCACCGAGGAGTTCGTGCTCGGCCAGCTGTACAAGCAGGCGCTCGAGCACAAGGGCATCACCGTCGACTACCACGAGAACATCGGTAGCACCGAGGTGATCCAAACCGCCCTGCGGAGCGGCAAGATCGACGCGTATCCCGAGTACGTCGGCGAGATCGTCCAGACCGCGTACCACGTCAAGAAGCTGCCGAAGACCGCACACGCGTGGTGGGCGCTGGCGAAGAGCCTGCTCGCAAAGGACGGGTACGCGCTGACGAACCCGACGCCGTTCTACGACGTCGACGCAATCGCCGTGCGCAAGGCCGATGCCAAGAAGTACCACCTCAAGACGCTCTTCGACCTGAAGCGGCTCCAGAACTCGAGCAAGCGTCCGAAGAACTTCTCGATCGGCGCCCGCCCCGAGTTCAAGAACCGCGAGGAGGGCTACCTCGGCATGCGGCACGTCTACGGGCTGACGAAGCTGAAGTACGTGTCACTCGCGCTCGGCCTGACGTACAAGGCGCTCGACCAGAAGAAGGTCTTCTGCGTCAACGTGTTCTCGACCGACGCGCAGCTCGCCAGCGGGAAGTACACCGTGCTGACGGACCCGAAGCTGATCTTCGGCGTCCAGAACGTCGCCGTGATCGTGAAGCAGAGCGCCGCGACTACGCAGGTGGTCTCGACCCTGAATGCGGTGAGTGCGAAGCTGACACTGAAAGCGATCCTCGCCATGAACAAGGCGACGCAGCTGAACAAGCAGAACCCGGCCGACGTCGCGAAGAAGTTCCTGGCGGCAAACGGCCTTTGAGGTAGCTACGGCGGAGCGGTCTCGCCCCTGCGCGAGGCCGCTCTCGCCGAGAACGCATCGGATCGAATCAGCTCCCGGACCGGCTCGAGGTCCTGCGGCAGTGGATCGCCCAGACCGGTGAACGGGACTCGCTCGCGCACGAGCTCGTAGGCGCGTGTCGTTCCGGTACCGAGCGCCGGCCGGTCGCGCAGGTCGACGGCCTGTCCCGCGATGACGAGCTCGATCGAGACGAGCCGTTCGCCGAGCTCGACCATCTGCGCAAGGCGACGGGCAGCGAGCGGCGCCATCGTCGTCCTGTCCTCGATCCCCTCCGGATGAGTGGAGCTTGCGAGCTCGAACGAGACGGGTTGAGCCAACAGCCGCGCCTCGGCGGTCAGGCTCTGCGCCGCGTGACCGAACTGCGTGAGTGAATCCTCCGCGAGGCCGTCGCGGACGGCGAGTCCCTCGGGGCGCGATTCGAAGGAAATCGAGTGCCGCGGCGAGCGGAAGAACCTCGAAGTTGGCGACCGAGACGACCTGCTCCTCCTCCGCGACGACGAGTGGATTGTCCTGAGAGGCGTTGAGCTCGATCTCGAGTTGCCGGAGGACGAACGCGAGCGCATCGCGAGCCGCACCATGGATGTTGGGGAGTCCCCGGAACGTCAGCGGATCCTGCAGGTTGCGTGCGGCGCCGTCGTCCCAGAGGTAGCTCCCGGCGAGGAGGTCGGTCAGACGCGTGAGCGTCGCGCGGAGGCCGTCGTACGGCCGCGCCTCTGCGACGGCCGGGTGCAGGATCGAGAGGTTGGCCGCGAATGCCTCGAGGTCGAGCGCGCCCGCGACGTCGAGCGCGTCGAGCAGCCGCCTGCAATCCGCGACTGCAAGCGCAGCGGACGCCGACGAGAACGCGTTGTTGTTGATCAGCGCCAATCCCTCCTTGGCGGCGAGCACGAAGCCGTCGAGGAGACCGTGTGCGAGATCGGCCATCTGCGGGAGATCGCTTTGCCCCGTCGAGCCGAGGGTCCGCACGCGCGGCAGCCGACCTTCGTTCAGCGCCCGGACCGTGAGCTCCGCGAGCTCCGGCCGGACGCCGCTCGTTCCCTTCGCGAATCCGTTCGCGAGTCGCAGAAGCGTCGCCCTGACTACTTCGTCGGAGGCAAGGTCGCCCTGGCCGACGCGGTGGTTCAGGATCAGCATCCGATTGAACTCCTGTTCCTCGTCCGCGCGCACCCGGACGCGCTTCCGGGACCCGACTCCGGTCGTGAGCCCATACACCTCGACATCCCGCGCAAGGACGCGTTCGACCACTTCGCGGGCCGCGTGCATCGTCGCGACTGCGTCGGGCGAGAGCTCGACCTTCTCACCGCGGCGCGCGACGCGTACGACCTGCTCGACCGTGAGCTCGTTGCCGCTGAGCACGACAGTCATGTCCAGACCGCCGCCGCCGTCTCGACGATCGTGCGCAGCTTTGCACGCTGGTCCTCGCTGCTCAGCGCGTTGCCGACCACGGACGAGGCGAAGCCGCATTGGGGAGAGAGCGCGAGCCGGTCGAGCGGGACATAGCCGGCGGCTTCCCGAATCCGCTCGACGAGCTCGCCCACCGTCTCGCGGCGCGAGGCCTTCGTCGTCACGAGGCCGAGCACGACGAGCTTCCCGTCCGGAATCGAACGCAGGGGTGCGAAGGTCCCCGACCGATCGTCGTCGTACTCGAGCAGCAGCCGGTCAGCGCGAATGCGCGGAAAGATTCGGTCCGCAAGCCAGTCGTACCCGCCCTCGACGAGCCAGCGGCTGGCCTGGTTTCCCCGGCAGAGGTGGAAGCCGAAGGTGACGTTCGGATGATTGCCGATCACGTGGTTGTCCAACTCGAGACCCAGCTCGAGCCACCGCTCGGCCGGCCAGCCGCGGCTCTCGTAGAACTCCCGGTACCCCGGATCGATCAGCAACGGGTACTGCGGCGCGTCCAGTTGGATGTACGTCGCGCCGAGCCGCACCAGCTCGTCGACCTCCTCCCGGAGCAGCTCGGCAACGTCCTCGAGGAACGCCTCGAGGTTCGGATAGGCAGAGGTCGAACGTTCGGGATCCCAGAAGTTGGCGTAGAGGCTCGGGCTCGGAAGCGACACCTTGACCACACGGTCGGTGCGCCCGCGCACGTAGGCGAACTCCTCGGCCGCCAGCGACCGTTTCCTTCGCAGCTTCCCGATCACCGCAAGCGGAGGCCGCTCGACGTGCATCTCGCCGAGCTCGGCGCTCCGCCAATTGCCCCAGAGGAACGCGTCGAGGTCCCAGTCGCCGAAGCCGTCGACGGCCGCCGCGAGCTGACTCTGGAAGGAGAGCCGGCGCATCTCGCCGTCGGTGACGACGTCGAGGCCCGCCTCTTCCTGGAGCGCGACCGCGTCGTCCACGGCCTCGTCCTCGATCCGCTTGAACGCCGCCGGGCTCAGCTCACCGCGGCCGAGCCGCTCTTGCGCGGCGACCAATTCGGGTGGGCGCAGGAGGCTGCCGACGACGTCGGTGCGGGCCTCGAGCACGTCGCTAACTCTACGGCCTTCGACTTCGATTAGCGTTGCACGCGTGACCGGGTTACGCGAGCGGCTCGACCGTGACGTGGTGCTCTCAGCCGAGGGATACCTCTTCGAGCTGGAGCGACGCGGCTACGTGAAGAGTGGACCGTTCGTGCCGGAGGCGGTGCTCGACTTTCCCGACGCCGTGCGCGAGCTTCATCGGGAGTTTCTCCGCGCCGGCGCCGAGGTGATGGTCGCCTTCACCTATTACGGCCACCGCGAGAAGCTGAGGATGATCGGACGGGAGCAGGACCTCGAGCCGCTCAACAGGAACGCGCTGCGCATCGCGAAGGAGGTGGCCGCCGAGGGCGACGCGCTCGTAGCCGGCAACATCTGCAACACGTGGGTCTACGACCCGGATGCGCCCGAGAGCTCGGGCGAGGTCGTACGCGAGATGTACCGCGAACAGGTCGGCTGGGCCGTCGAAGAGGGTGCCGACTTCATCATCTCCGAGACGAACGACTACGTCGGCGAGGCGCTGATCGGCCTGGAGGTGATCCAGGAGTTCGGGCTTCCGTCGCTCGTGAGCTTCGCCTCGTCGTCGAGCGATCGAACCATCGACGGCTACGACTTGGACGAGGCCTGCAAACGGTTGGAGGACGAAGGTGCCGACGTCGTCGGCCTCAACTGCTCCCGCGGACCGGAGACGATGCTGCCGATCCTCGACCGGATCAGGACGGCGGTCAGTTGCGCCGTCGCCGCGCAACCAGCCCCGTATCGGACAACGCCCGAGCAACCGACCATGCAGGCGCTGCGCGACGCGGACGGTGCGCGAGTCTTTCCGCTCGCCCTCGACCCGTTCCTCTGCACCCGCTTCGACCTGGCGGACTTCGCGATCTCGGCTCGAGATCTGGGTGTCAACTACATGGGCGTCTGCTGCGGCGGCGCCCCGCACCACGTGCGCTCGATGGCCGAGGCTCTTGGCCGGAACGCTCCCGCGAGTCGCTATTCCCCCGACCTGTCGCTGCACCCGATTCTCGGCGACCACGTCCAAGAGAAAGAGAAGAAGTTCGCGAACTGGAAGGACTGAGTCCCCCGGGTGTGGGTTAGGGTCACGGTGTGCGGTCTCACAACGATGTCGCGACCGTCTCGACGCCCGAACTTCAGGGGCGGCTGAACGACCCTGACGTCACGATAGTCGACGTACGGCCTCTCTTCGCGTACAACGGCTGGCGTGAGAACGGCGAGGCCCGGGGCGGTCACGTCCCGGGGGCGATTTCGTTTCCGACCGGCTGGCTGGAGCAGCTCGACGACGCCGAGATCGAGCGGCTGATCCGGTCGAAAGGCCTTGGCCAAGGCCGAGAGACCGTCCTCTACGGGAGTGCCGCCGCCGACGTCTCGTCAGTCCGGACCACGCTGACGGCTCTGGGACTCGCCGATGTCAGGGCTTACGAGCACAGCTGGGCCGAGTGGGCGGCCGACGAGGCGCTGCCCGCCGAGCGTCTGCCGAACTACGAGAAGCTCGTTCACACCGAATGGGTTCGACGACTGCTCGACGGCGAGCGGCCGGAGGCGGCGCCGCCCGGTCGCTTCCTGCTCTTCCACGTCAATTTCGGCGTGCCCGAAGAGTACGAAGACAGTCACATTCCGGGCGCGCTGTATCTCGACACGAATCTGCTCGAGAGCTCGGACGACTGGAATCGCCGATCGCCCGAGGAGCTCGAGCGGGCCCTCTGCTCGCTCGGGATCAGCCACGACACCACCGTCATCGTCTACGGCCGGGACACTGAGGGCCAGGCCAACGAGAAGTGGCCCGGACGGCGCGCCGGCCAGATCGCGGCCAACCGCGCGGCGCTGATCCTGCGCTACGCCGGCGTCGAGGACGTCCGAGTCCTGGACGGCGGCTACGACCGGTGGGCCAGGGCGGGCAACGCGTTGGAGCCCGGCGTCAACCCGGCTACTCCGGTCCCCTCGTTCGGCGTCCGGATACCGCAGCACCCGGAGTTCATCGTCGACCTCGACGAGGCCAAGCAGATTCTGTCCGATCCGGACCATGCCGCTCTCGTCAGCGTCCGAAGCTGGAGGGAGCACATCGGCGAGGTCAGCGGCTACAACTACATCGGCCTTGCGGGCCGGATCGCCGGTGACGTGTGGGGCAACTGCGGCTCGGACGCGTACCACATGCAGCACTACCGCAACGTGGACAACACGATGCGGGCCTACCCGGAGATCGCCGCCAACTGGGAGGAGGCGGACATCGGCCCCGAGAAGTGGGTCGCCTTCTACTGCGGGACCGGCTGGCGGGCGAGCGAGACCTGGTTCTACGCCTACCTCATGGGCTGGCAGCGGATCGCCGTCTACGACGGCGGCTGGTTCGAATGGAGCCAGGATCCGGTGAACAACCCGATCGAGGTCGGCCAGCCCTAGGAAGGAGTTCGTCTATGGCAGTCGTCGAATCAGGCCCCACCCAGGTGCAGGGCGTCCTTGCGAAGGGTCGACGAGCGCGGCATCAAGTACATCTTCTTCCAGCAGGTCTCGGTGTCCGGCCACATCAACGGCAAGGGCGTCGTCGCGACCCAGTGGGAGAAGGTCGCCGAGGAGGGATACCAGCTCGTCTACGGAGCGACGGCCGACCTGTTCGTCGATCGGCAGGACCGCTACATCGGCTTCGGCCCGGAGGAGTCAGAGCTCGCCGCGGTCGCCGATC
>VAYM01000158.1 GCA_005884945.1 Actinomycetota bacterium
CGGCAACTTCATCTGCGTCACGGGTGTGTCGGGCTCGGGCAAGTCGACGCTCGTCAACGAGATCGTCTACAAGGCACTGGCGAACCGGCTCAACCGCGTGCGCGTGAAGCCGGGCGACCATGGCGGCGTCGACGGGATCGACGTCTTCGACAAGGTGATCGAGATCGACCAGAAGCCGATCGGCCGCACGCCGCGGTCGAACCCGGCGACGTACACCGATCTCTTCACGCACATTCGCGAGCTGTACTCGCTGACTCCCGAATCGAAGGTGCGCGGCTACAAGCCGGGGCGGTTCTCGTTCAACGTGCGCGGCGGGCGCTGCGAGACGTGCAAGGGCGACGGGCAGATCAAGATCGAGATGCACTTCCTCCCGGACGTCTACGTCCCGTGCGAGACCTGCAAGGGCGCGCGCTACAACCGCGAGACGCTCGAGGTGCGCTTCAAGGGGAAGTCGATCGCGGACGTGCTCGAGATGTCCGTCGAGGAGGCGCTGCGGTTCTTCGCGAAGATCCCGAAGCTGCGGCGTCGTCTCCAGACGCTGCACGACGTCGGGCTGGACTACATCAAGCTCGGCCAGCCGGCGACGACGCTGTCCGGCGGCGAGGCGCAGCGCGTGAAGCTGTCGGCCGAGCTGTCGAAGGTCGCGACCGGCCGGACGCTCTACATCCTCGACGAGCCGACGACCGGCCTCCACTTCGCGGACATCGAGAAGCTGCTCGACGTGCTCCAGCGGCTCGTGGACGCGGGCAACACCGTGCTCGTGATCGAGCACAACCTCGACGTGATCAAGCAGGCCGATTGGATCGTCGACCTCGGGCCCGAAGGCGGCGAGGCGGGCGGCGAGATGATCGCAACCGGGACGCCCGAGGACGTCGCGGACGTCGAGGAGTCGTACACGGGCCAGTTCCTCCGGCACGTGTTGCCGAAGGCCGCGGTCGCGGCCGCCTGAGCTAGCGCCAGTTCGAGCGCCAGTCGGCAGACGGCTTCGCACTTGACGCACGTCGCGGCTGCAGGACGCGTAGAGCTCCGGTGAGGTCGAGCAGAACGTCGGCGCCAGTGCGTAGCGTTCGTAGACGCCGATCGCGATCGCACGGTCGCGGAAGAGAGCCTCGTCGCTCGCGACCCGAATCTGCGACCGCCAGAGGAGCTGCCCGGCACGGTAGACGGCGAGCCGTGCCTGCGGATGCGCGATCCACACGCCCGGAGCTGCGCGGGCGGTGGCAGGCACTACGGCCACGGGACTAGGCTGGGTTCGTGGCGACGGCGGCGAATGCGCAATCGGTCGAGAAGGCGTGGCTCCTGCGCGCGCTGCTCGTCCTGCAGAGCCCGCGCCCTGTCTTCGCCGCCATTCGCGACGAGTCGAAGGCGGCGGTCGAGGCGCGTCAGGAGCCGATCATCGCACTCGTCTGGCTCGCCGGCATGGCGGCCGTGCTCGCCGCGCCGGCGATGAACACGCTCATGGACGACCCCGCGCGCCACGACGTGATCGTCGTCGCGATCATCATCTTCTTCGCCGGCGGGATCTACGGGCTCGCCGCGTACTGGGTCCTCGGTGCGGTCCTGTATTACGTCGGCCACCGGTTCGGATCGCAAGGGACGTATCGCCGGGCGCGCCACGTGCTCGGCTTCGCGCTCGCGCCGCTCGCACTCGCGCTGCTCACGTTCTGGCCGATACGGATCGCCGTCGAAGGTCGTGATCTCTTCCGCTACGGCGGCTCGGACGGCGGCCACGTGTTCGCGGACACGTTCTACGTTTTCGTCGCGTGGTCCGTGGTGCTGCTGCTGATCGGCGTGCGCGCGGTCCACGGCTGGTGCTCTAGACCCTCTTCGAACAGGGCGAGCTCTTCCTCCGGGATGCCGTACGTGTGCTGCGGCTCAGGGAACGTTCCGCTGCGCACATCCGTCGCGTAGCGCTCGAGCGCGCCTTGAATCTCGGGCCCGAGCCGCGCGTACTGCTTCACGAACCGCGGCCCGCCTTCCTGGTAGCCGAGCAGGTCGTGGTAGACGAGCACCTGGCCGTCGCAGTTCGCGCCGGCGCCGATCCCGATCGTCGGGATCGAAAGCGACTCGGTGACCCGCGCCGCGACCGCAGGCGGCACCGCTTCGAGCACGACCGAGAAGCAGCCGGCCGCCTCGAGCGCGAGCGCGTCCGCGAACAGCTGCCGCGCTTTCTCCGCCGTTCGTCCCTGCGCCTTGAAGCCGCCGAGCATCGTCGCGGACTGCGGCGTGAGACCGATGTGCCCCATCACGGGAATTCCGGCGTCGACGATCGTGCGCACGCGCGAGAGCGTCGCGCCCGCGCCCTCGACTTTGACCGCGTCCGCGCCGGCCTCCTTGACGAACCGGATCGCGTTCGCGAGCGCCTTCTCGTCGGAGACCTGGAACGAGCCGAACGGCATGTCCGCGACCACGAGCGGTCGTGCCGCGCCTCGCGTGACCGCGCGCGTGAGGACGAGCATCTCGTCCATCGTCGCGGGAACGGTCGAGTCGTGGCCGAGCACGACCATCGCGGCGGAGTCGCCGACGAGGATGATGTCGACGCCCGCCGCATCGGCGAGCCGTCCGCCGGGCGCGTCGTACGCGGTGACCATCACGATCTTCTGGCCGCGGCGCTTCATCTCGGCGAGCTCCGGCAGCGGCAGCTTCCCGTGCGTCCACGATGCGTACTGCGGCGGTTTCTTGTCGGTCATGTCAGCTCTCCTTCGAGGACGACGTTGTCGATGAGCCGTGTCTCGCCGACGCGCGCCGCGGCGGCCAGAAGCTTGGCGTTGCCGAGGTCGAGCACCTCGACGTAGTCGGGATCGAGGCCGTTGAACGCGGCCCGCGCGGCGGCAACGGGATCAGCGCCGTCGGCGTATGCCTCACGACCCGCGCGAAGCGCGCGCGGGAGCGTGAGTGCCCGCAGCCGCTCGTCCGCGGACAGATACGTGTTGCGGGAAGACAGCGCGAGCCCGTCCGGGTCGCGCACCGTGAGGACCACGCGCAGCTCGAGCTCGAGGTTCAGATCGCGGATCAGCTGCCGGACGATCGCGGCCTGCTGCGCGTCCTTCTGGCCGAAGTACGCGACGTCCGGTTGGACGATGTTGAACAGCTTCACGCACACCGTGGCGACGCCGCGGAAGTGATCCGGCCGGCGGACGCCCTCGGCACCTGTCCCTTCGGGATCGACCCACGTGTGAAAGCCGGTCGGGTAGAGCTCGTCCGCCGGTGGCGCGAACAGGATGTCCACGCCCTCGTCCTCGGCGAGCTCGGCGTCGCGCGTCTCGTCACGCGGGTAGCGCGCGAGATCCTCGTGAGGCGCGAACTGAGCCGGGTTGACGAACAGCGAGACGACGACCTTGTCGCATTCCGCGCGCGCGGCGCGAAAGAGCGACACGTGCCCGTCGTGGAAGGCACCCATCGTGGGAACGAGGCCCAACCGAGCCTTTTCGACTTTGCAACAGTCTGCTGCTTGCCGCACCTCGGCGACGGTTCGCGCGATCTTCATCGGGCCGTCGCCTCCGCCAGCACGTCGTAGAGCGGCTCCACCTCCGGCGCCGCGTCGCGAATCGCGCGGCGGTGCGCCTCGACGGTGTCCCAGTCCCCGCGCTCGATCGGGCCCGTCAGCTCGAAGTCGTTCTCGATCGTCCGGCGCATGAGCGGAACCAGCGCTTCCGGCGGCGCACCTGCAGCGCGGAAGAGGTTGGACGCGACGCGGTGCAGCGTCACGAGGTAGTTGGCCGCGATCGCCGCGCCCGCGTGGTAGAGCGGACGCGCGTCGTCGGCGAGTTCGAACGGCTCGAGCCCGACCGTGCGCGCGAGCCAGAACCCGCGCTGGCGTGCTTCGTCGTCCTCGGCGGTTACCGCGGCGAACGCCCCGTCGAGCTGCTCGGGCCCGCGCGAGCGCGTGAACGTCTGCAGCGGATGGACGGAGAACCGCCGCGTGTGCGGTTCGAGCGCGGCAAGCGGTGTCGCACCTGAGACATGTGCGACCCACGGGCCGACCTCGAGATCGCGCGCGACCGCGCGGATCGCGGTGTCCGGGACGCAGAGCAGCACGAGCTCGGCATGGGGTTCGACAGCGACACCGCGCTCGCGCAGGCGGGCGGTGACGGCCGAGCCGACGCGGCCGGAGCCGATGACGTTGATCGATTCGAACACGGAGCTCCAGTTCCGTAGCGGATACCGGGCACGAGAATCCTAACGCTTTGCGGCCAGCCTGCGTTCGAGCGCGGCCTTCACCCTCGGCCACTCGTCGTCGATCACGCTGTACCACGCAGAGTCCCGACGAACCTCGCCGCGGACGAGCATGTGCTTGCGGTGGATGCCCTCGAACTGCGACGGCAGGGCTGCAAGCGCCGCCCGCGCGCGCTCGTTCTTCGCATCCGTCTTGAACTCGACGCGGATGCAGCCGAGCTCCTCGAACGCATGCCGCAACAGCAGGTACTTCGCCTCGACATTCGCCCCCGTTCCCCACGTCGACGGATGCATCCACGTGTTCCCGATTTCGAGCCGCCGGTGCTCGGGAGCGATCGACAGGTAGCTCGAGCTGCCGACGGGAATGCCGTCCCGCAGGATCGCGAAGGCGTAGTCGTTGCCCGCGAGCATCAGGCGCAGCCAGGTGTCGACGTCGGAGACGCGCATCCAGCGCCAGACTTCCGGGTCGGCGCCTGCGGCGCGCAGGCCTTCCTGGTGCTCGGGCCCAAGGACGTCCAGCGTCACGAGACGCCCTTCGAGCCTTCTCGGCAGCCGCTCCCTCATCACCGAGGACATGTCTACACTCTGAGGCGATGCCGATCTACGAGTTCGTCTGCATGAGCTGCGAGGAGCACTTCGAGGAGCTCGTCCGCGGGGACATGCAGGTCGAGTGCCCTCGTTGCGGCGCGACGAAGGTGGCGAAGCAGCTCTCCACGTTCGCGATGGTCGGCGGCTCAGGCGACTCGCCGAGCTTCGGCGGTGGCGGCTGCTGCGGCGGCAGCTGCGGCTGCGGCCACTAACCACGACCGTCCGGCCGGAGCCCTAGACTCGTCCCGCGTGGACGATCCCGGTTCTCGCAGCCTCTCGCTCGCCGCGTTCGCCGACCAGGTCGCCGGCTGCACGAAGTGCCCGCTCGCCGAGGGTCGCACGCAGGTCGTCTTCGGATCCGGGAACGCAGACGCCGACCTGATGTTCGTTGGGGAGGCCCCCGGCTTCCACGAGGACAAGCAGGGCGTGCCGTTCGTCGGCGCCGCGGGGAAGCTCCTCGAGCAGCTCCTTGCCGGAATCGGCCTCACGCGCGACGAGGTCTATATCGCCAATTGCCTCAAATGCCGCCCGCCCGGAAACCGCGACCCGATGCCCGACGAGATCGAGGCCTGCGAGAGCCACCTCTGGCGGCAGATCGAGCTGATCCAGCCGCGCGTCGTCGCGACGCTCGGGAACTTCGCGACGAAGCTCTTGTCGGCCAAGCCGACGGGGATCACGCGCGTCCACGGACAGGAGCAGGAGACGACGCTCGGCGGTCGCCGCGTTCTCCTGTATCCGATCTATCACCCCGCGGCTGCGCTCTACACGCCGCGCATGCTGGACGTGCTTCAGTCGGACTTCCGTCGCATCCCGGAGCTGCTGGGCCGGGAGCTCGAGCCGCCCGCCCAGATGCTCGCCGAGGTCGCCGCAGAGCCGGCCGTCCAGCTCGGACTGTTCTAGAGCCGCAACGTCCCGCTGAACCCCGCGATGTAACAGGGCGCAGCCGAGCGCGTTGGCAGCACGGCGCGGTACAGCCCGGACGGCAGCTTCTTCGTGAACGTGCCCCACGTCTGCGCGTACTGACCGGCCGCGCCGCGCTTCACGAGCTTCGCGGTCGCAACTGTTTGCCACCGGGAGCCGCGCGCGACCTGCAGTTGCGCCGTCTTCCCGCCGAACCAGTCGTACGCGCGGACGATCACGCGCAGCGAACCGGACACGCCCGCGACCGAGAGCTCGGGCCGGACGCCGATCCGGATCGCCCTGCTGAGCTCGCCCTTCCACCGTGCCCGCAGGCGGAAGTTCTCGTCGCCGCCCGCGTAGCTCACCCAGCCGCCGCCAGGCCCCGTGTGGACGGTCCGCAGCGGGTGCCAGGGAACGGGTCCGCAGTCGTCCCGCTCGATCGTCACCGCCTCGCCGGAGCGACCACTCGAGACCGCACCGCTGAGAAGGAGCGGCACGGCGTCTTCGGCGATCGAGTGATTCGCGTGGATCGTGACGGCGTCGCCGGCCGCGCGCGCGGTGCCGACGAACGCTGTCACGAGGAGGAGAGATGCGAGTCTTCGCAACGTATGGATGGTACGGCGGCGTACGCGTCGAACCTTCCGTCGCGGACGGAGGAGATCGCCGCTGCGCTTGCGGCGAGCCTGACTCCCGGCGACGTCGTCACCGTGTCGGGCGAGCTCGGCACCGGAAAGACGACGTTCGTGCGTGGTGCCTCTCGAGCGCTCGGCGTCGAGGGCGCCGTGACGAGCCCGACGTTCACGATCGGCCATCGATATCGCGGCCGGGACGTCGACGTCTCGCACCTCGACCTCTACCGCTTTCGCGGGCTGTCGGCTGCGGAGTGGGGCGACCTGGAGCCGTACTTCGACGACGCGATCGTCTTCGTCGAATGGCCCGAGGCGGGAGCGGGGGTGCTGCCGCCCGCGCGGTTCGCCGTCCGCATCGAGCACCGCGGAGGCGATGCGAGAATCGTGTCCATTCGCGATGCTGATCCTCGCGTTCGACACGGCGACTGAAGTCGCGACGAGCGCGCTCGTCAGCGACGGCGAGGTCGTCGGCGAGCGCGTGTCGCGCGCGTCGACGCTGCTCGAGGACGTGGACGCGCTGCTGCGCCA
Source organism: Actinomycetota bacterium (assembly GCA_005884945.1). Classification (GTDB taxonomy): domain Bacteria; phylum Actinomycetota; class Thermoleophilia; order Gaiellales; family Gaiellaceae; genus 3-1-20CM-4-69-9. Next base: position 6,822 of record VAYM01000158.1, read on the forward strand.
GGGAGGAGCGCATCCGTCGGGTATCGACGCGCTCGCAGTCGGTGTCGGGCCTGGAAGCTTTACGGGGGTGCGAGTCGGGCTCGCGACCGCGCGCGGCCTCGCGCTCGCGCTCGGCGTGCCGGTCGCCGGGGTGTCGACGCTCGCCTCACTGGCAGCCGGCGCTCCCGGCGCGCTGCCGGTGATCGACGCGCGCCGCCGCGAGGTGTTCGTCCTGCAGGACGGAGAGCCCCGCGTGCTCTCGCCCGCCGCCGTCGAGGTCGCGGCAGGCGTCGTGTGTGTCGGGAACGGCGCCGTCCGCTACCGCGGCATGCTCGAGGAGGCGGGCGCCGTGATCCCACCGGACGGAGACGAGCGGCACCTCCCGCGCGCACGATTTCACGCCGCTCTCGCGGGTGAGTTCGGCCTGGCCGAGGCCGTCGAGCCGCTGTACCTGCGCCTTCCGGACGCTGATACAACGGTGGCGAGATGAGCAACCATCGCGCCGAGTTCCGCCGGCTCGAGTTGCGCGACCTGAACGCGATCGAGCAGATCGAGCGCGCGTCGTATCCGACGCCCTGGTCGCGGTCGATGTTCGCCGGCGAGCTCGCGAAGCCGTCGTCGCTGTCCCTCGGCGCGTTCGATCCTGAATCCGGTGAGCTGCTCGGCTATCTGATCATCTCCCGCTACGTCGACGCGTGGCACGTGATGAACGTCGCGGTCGCGCCGGGCCATCGCCGGCGCAAGATCGCGTCGATGTTGCTCGACCATCTGTTCGAGCTCACCGCGGGCGAAGGGCGCCGCGGCTACACGCTCGAGGTTCGCGTCTCCAACGACGTCGCGATCCGCCTCTACGAGCGCGCGGGATTCAAGCCGCGCGGAATCCGGCGCGGGTACTACACCGACAATCGCGAGGACGCGCTGATCATGTGGCGCGATCCCGAGCCCGCTCGCGCACCGACGTGATCCTCGGAATCGAGACGTCCTGCGACGAAACCGCCGCCGCGGTGATCACGCAGGAAGGCGCGATCCGCTCGAGCGTCGTTTCCTCGCAGGCGGACCTGCACGCGCGCTACGGCGGCGTCGTCCCCGAGGTCGCGTCGCGGCGTCATCTCGAGCTCGTCGTGCCGGTCGTGCGCGCGGCGCTCGCCGAAGGAGAGGCGACGCTCGACGATGTGGAGCTCGTCGCTGTGACGGCCGGCCCCGGGCTCATCGGCGCACTGCTCGTCGGCGTCGCCGCGGCGAAGGCGCTCGCGTGGTCGCGAAGACTGCCGCTCGCGGCGGTCGACCACCTGCAGGGGCACGTTGCGTCCCTGTACCTCGAGCCGGATCCACTCGAGCCTCCGTTCGTCTGCCTGCTCGCGAGCGGCGGCCACACGCTCCTCCTCGACGTGCGCGATCGCTCCGCTCGTCCGCGAGTCCTCGGCTCGACGCTCGACGACGCGGCGGGGGAGGCGTTCGACAAGGGCGCGCGGCTCCTCGGGCTCGGCTATCCCGGCGGTGCCGCGGTCGACCGTCTCGCGCGGGAAGGCGATCCCGACGCGTACGCGTTTCCGGTCGCGCGCGTTCCCGGTCTCGACTTCTCGTTCTCCGGCTTGAAGACCTCGCTCCTGTACGCCGTTCGCGAGCTCGACGCCGACGAGGTGGAACCTCGCCGCGCCGATCTCGCCGCGAGCTACCAGCGCGCGATCGTGCGCGCGCTCGTCGAGCGCACGCGGGAGGCCGCGGCCTCTGTCCGCGCGGAACGCATCGCCGTCGTCGGCGGCGTGGCGGCAAACTCCGAGCTGCGCGCCGCTCTTCCGGATGCCGCGCTCGCTCCGCTTCCGCTCTGCACGGACAACGCCGCGATGATCGCGTCCGCCGCGCGTTTCACCGGGGCCATCTCCTATCCTCGTTATCTTGCACTCGATGCGTATGCGTCTTCCGCGTGAGCCCGCCCACGCGCTGACGCTGGCCGCGCTGACGGCTGCCGTCGCGCTGATCCTGATCGCGGCGGGCGGCAACGGGTCGAGCAACTCCGTCGCGATCGGCGCGGCGAGCTGGAAAGGGCTCGCCGGCTCGCAGCGTCCTCGCGTCGCCGTGGGCCAGCGCGTGATCGTCCTGCTCAACGCACCCTCGCTCGCCGACCGGCTCGGGGACGTCGGCGGTCTCGCGACCGACGAGCAGGAGCGGCGCTGGACGGCGACGTCGCTCGCATCACAGAGACTCCTGATCTCGCGGCTCGCCGTGGAAGGCGTCGGCGTGCAGCCGGAGTTCAGCTACACGCACGCCGTCAACGGGTTCTCCGCCGCGTTCGACGCGAACGGCCTCGCACTTCTGGAGCGCTCGCCGGAGGTCGCCGGCGTCTATCCCGTGCGCGCGGCGTATCCGGCCTCGATCCCGTCGTCCCTGACGAGCGGGCTCGCGCCGGGGTTCGGACATCCGCCGGACACCGGCCTGTCGTCCGAGGACGGACGGGGTGTCACCGTCGCCGTTCTCGACACCGGCGTCGATCGCGCGCAGCCGTTCCTGCGGGGACGCGTGACCCGCGGAATCGACATCGTCGGCGGCAGTCGCGACGCCGACGCCGCGCCGAATCCGGACGAGCCCGCGCTCGTCGAGCGCCACGGAACCGAGATGGCGGGCCTGATCGTCGGCTCCGGCGGACCAGGCGGCATGGCCGGCGTCGCTCCGGGTGCGACGGTCCTCCCGATCCGCGTCGCGGGTTGGCAGCGCGACGCGTCCGGTCGGTGGTCCGTGTACGCACGGACGGATCAGGTTCTCGCCGGGATCGATCGCGCGGTCGACCCGAACGACGACGGCGACGCGCACGACGCGGCGCGCGTCGCACTCGTCGCGCTTGCCGAGCCGTTCGCGGCGTTCACCGACGGGCCGCTCGCGCGCGCGGCCGCGGGCGCGCTCCGGCTCGACACGGTCGTCGTCGCGCCGGCCGGGAACGACGGGCCTGCGGGACCGTCGTACGGAAGCATCTCGGGGCCCGGCGGCGCCGGCGCCGCCCTGACCGTCGGCGCGGCGGACCTCCGCGCGGACTACGCGGAGGCGCGCGTCGTCGTGCGCGCGGGCCTGGCCGTCGAGTTCGACCAGGTCGTGCCGCTCGCTGCGCCGGCCTTCCCGCGCAAGGCGGTCGATTCCGCTGTCGCCGCGCCGCGGACCGCCGGCGCCGCGGGGGAAGCGCCCGCGGGATCGGTGCCGCTCGTGAACTTCTTCGACCGTCGCGGCCGCGACATCGTCGCAGGGCGTGCGGCGCTCGTGCCGCTCGGCTCGGATCCGGCGACGACCTTCTCGAATGCTGCCCTTGCGGGCGCGAGCTCAGTGCTCTTCTACGGCGGCAGCGTGCCGGGCGGCGCGCTTCGCCTCGACCAGAGCGCGCCGATTCCAGCGGTGTCGATTCCGGACGCGACCGCGCAGACGATCCTGACGCGGCTCCGCGCCGGAGTTCCGGTCAGCGTGTCGATCGGAGCCGCGGACGATGCCGCGAACAACGCCGACGACCGCGTCGCGCGCTTCTCGTCGACCGGGCTTGCATTCGACGGACGGGTCAAGCCGGACCTCGTCGCGCCGGGTGTCGGGCTCGGCACGTCCGAGCCGACCGGGAGCACCGGCTCCGCGCCCTACGGGACCGTCAACGGCACGAGCGCCGCCGCCGCAGTCGTCGCCGGAGACGCGGCGTTGCTCGCGCAGGCGCGCCCGGATCTCGACGCGGAGTCCCTGAAAGGAGTGCTCGTCGGCGCCGCGCGGCCGCTGCCGAGCGATCCCGTCACGGCGCAGGGCGCGGGTCTCGTCGACGTCGGCGCCGCCGCCGCCACCGAAGTGACCGCGCTCCCGACGTCGCTTGCACTCGGGCGCGCGACGGGCACGAAGTGGCACACGACGCAGCAGTTGCAAGTGCGGAACGTGTCCGTGCGCCGGCTTCGCCTCTCCCTCGACGTCGAGGTCGCGGGCGAAGGCGCGGCCGCGATCGACTTCAGGATCCGTCCGCAGCAGTTCTTCCTCGGTGCCGGTCGCACGATCAACTTCCATCTGACGGCGCGCGTGACGAGCGCGATCGACGGCGACGCACCGGTCCAGGGATATCTCGTCGTCCAACCCGAAGCGGGGAACGAGATCCGCGTTCCCTGGGTGATCACGTTCGGCCCGCCCGAGCACGCTGCGCTGAACAACGTGCGTCTTTCGTCGCGCGCGCTCAAGCCGTCGGACACGCAACCGGCGTTGCTGAGCTTCGTCGCGGGCGCGGTACCGCGATCGGACACGGGTCAGGACGTCCAGGCCGTGCAGCAGCTCGACCTCGAGCTGTGGAGCCCGACCGGCGGACGCATCGGGCTGCTCGCTCGCATGCGCGACGTGTTGCCGGGCAGGTATTCGTACGGCGTGACCGGTCGCGACCCGACGGGGTCCCTCCTTCCACCGGGTGACTACACGCTCAAGCTGATCGCCTATCCCACCGACAGGAGCGGTACGACCGTTCGGACGGTGCCCTTCACGATCGAGTAGGGTCCTCCGGCCAGGCAAAAAACGGCCCATTTGCGCGGCAAAAGGAGTACACGTGACCACGGTTGAAGCTCCGGTTTCCCACCTCCGGGAGAACCCGTACGACATCGCGAAGCAACAGCTGCGGCGCGTCGCGGAGACGTTTGCGATCGATCCGAACCTCGTCAACGTCTTGCAGGAGTGCAAGAAGGCACTCGTCGTCTCGGTCCCGGTCGCGATGGACGACGGTACGACGCGCGTCTTCCAGGGGTATCGCGTCACGCACAACGTCGCGCGTGGGCCGTCGAAGGGAGGGATCCGCTACCACCCGGACGTAACGCTCGACGAAGTGAAGGCGCTCGCGATGTGGATGACGTGGAAGTGCGCCCTCTCCGGCATCCCGTTCGGCGGCGCCAAGGGCGGCGTCGTCTGCAATCCCAAGCGAATGAGCGAGGGCGAGCTCCAGCGCATGACGCGCCGGTTCACGAGCGAGATCATCAACGAGATCGGTCCGGAGCGTGACATCCCCGCGCCCGACGTCGGCACGGACGGCCGCGTGATGGCGTGGATCTTCGACACGTATTCGATGAACAAAGGTCACTCGGTGCTCGGCGTCGTCACAGGGAAGCCGCTGACGATCGGCGGGTCGCTCGGGCGCGAGGAGGCGACTGCGCGCGGCGCGCTCTATTGCGTGCGCGAGGCGGCGCGCAAGAAGCGGATGCCGATCAACGAGACGCGCGTGGCGGTGCAGGGCTTCGGCAACGTCGGCTCGTTCCTCGCGAAGTTCCTCGCGGAGGACGGCGCGACGGTGATCGCGGTTTCGGACTCGGTTTCGGGTCTCTACAACCCGAACGGGATCGACGTGCAGGCCGCGATCGCGCACAAGCGCGAGACGGGGTCGCTGGCCGGGTTCCGCGGTGCCGAGCCGATCTCGAACGACGACCTCCTTCTGCTCGACTGCGACGTGCTCGCTCCGTGCGCCCTCGAGCAGGTGATCACCGAGGCGAACGCGCCGCAGGTGAAGGCGAAGATCATCGTCGAGGGCGCGAACGGGCCGATCACCCCGGCCGCCGACGACATCCTCGAGGAGAAGGGCGTTCTCGTCCTGCCCGACATCCTCGCGAACGCGGGCGGCGTCGTCGTCTCCTACTTCGAGTGGGTGCAGGGCCTGCAGGAGTACTTCTGGAAGGAGGCCGAGGTGAACGCGAAGCTGAACGACATCGTCACGCGCGCGTTCAACGAGACGTGGGCGACCATGGAGTCCCGCGGCACGTCGATGCGCCTGGCCGCATACGGCCTGGCGGTGCGCCGGGTCGCCGAGGCGACGACGACGCGCGGCATCTATCCCTGAGCAAAGGGCCAGGCCTCGGGTCTGACCCTGATCGAGCGTGAAGCGCGTTCTCCTTTACCACTCCGCCGGCTGTCACCTCTGCGAGCGGGCGCGTGACGTCGTCGCGAGTGTGCGCGTCGAGGTGCCGTTCGAGCTGGAGGAGATCGACATCACCGACAATCCGGCGCTCGAGGCCGAGTACCGCGAATGGCTTCCTGTGGTCGAGATCGACGGCGACCGTGCCTTCGTCTACTACGTAGACGAGGCCGCATTTCGACGCAAGGTTGCGGCACAAAGTTAGGCGCAGGTGAACCGCGACGCGGCTTCGGCCGCGGCTGATACAACTGCCGCCGTTGTTACAAGCTGCTGAACCGAGGAGTCAGGTGGCGGATCGGTTGACGGTGGGAGTCGCTGCTCGGCTGTCGCGGTACCTCCAGGTGCTGACACAGTCCAAGAAGATGGGCAAAGAGCGGATCTCCTCCCAGGAACTGTCCGACTACACCAACATCAACGCGACGCAGATCCGCCGCGACCTGTCCGCCTTCGGCAAGTTCGGGAAGCGCGGCGTGGGCTACAACATCGACTCGCTGCTCGGCGAGATCCGGAAGATCCTCCGCACCCAGGGGCAGCACAACATCGCCCTCATCGGCGCCGGCCGGCTGGGACAGGCGATCGCGAGCTCGTCGATCTTCGCCGAGCACGGCATCAACATCGCGGCCGTCTTCGACACGGATCCCGAGAAGGTCGGGCTGACCGTCGGCAGCCACCCGGTGAGCCCCTACGAGCGCCTGCCGGAGATCGTCCGCGAGAAGAACATCATCGTCGGCGTGATCGCGGTGCCGGCCGACAACGCACAGGAGGTCGCGGACGAACTCGTCGCGTCCGACGTGAAAATCGTCTTCAACTACTCCGAGGCCCTGCTCGACGTTCCCTCGGACGTGGCGGTGCACACGTCCAATCCGGCGGTCGAGCTCCTCTACGCGCTCTACTTCCACCTAACGTAACGCCGCCGCCGTGCGGATCCTGCTGTGGCACGGCTACCTGCTCGGCGGGACGGGCTCGAACGTCTACACGCGTGCGCTCTCCCGCGAGTGGAGCCGCGCGGGACACGACGTCGTCGTCTTCTGCCAGGAGCCGCACCCCGAGGAGTACGACCTCGAGGGTGCGCGCGTCGTCCGAGGGGACATCGGCGGGCTGTTGCCGGTGTTCGTCCTCGACCGCTACGAAGGCGTGGAGGCGAAGCTGCTGCAGGACTTCACGCGCGAGGAGCGCGAGCGGTACGTGGAGCTGAACGCCCGCGCTCTGCGCGAAGAGCTGTCAGCGGATGTCGTCTTCGCGAACCACGTGCTGCTCGGCGGTCCGGTCGCGGCCGCTACGGGCGCGCGCTACGCAGTGAAGGCGCACGGCTCCGAGTTGGAGTACTCGATGCGCGGGAACGCGGAGCTGTCGGCGTGGGGGAGGGAGACGCTCGCAGGCGCGGAGGCCGTCTTCGTCGGCTCGGCGCACATCCGGCACGTGCTCGAAGAAGTCGTCGGCCACGTCGACCGCGTTCACGAGGTGCCGCCCGGCGTGGACATCGACGCGTTTCGCCCGGAGCCACGCGACGCGGCGCTCGCGGCGCTGCTCGACGAGGCGCGCCGAGATCCGCCGAACCCCGGCAACGCCAACGAGCGCCTGCCGGACGCGGACAACACGCACCGGCTCGCCGAGTTCCTCGCCGCCGACGAGCCCACCGTCGTCTACTTCGGGAAGCTGCTCTACAACAAGGGACGAGCTCGAGCGGACCGCGCCGGCGCGCACGCTCTTCACCGGCCCGCTGGAGCACCGCCACCTTCGGCATCTGTTGCCGCTCGCGGATGTCACCGTCGTCCCGTCGATCTTCCCGGAGGCGTTCGGCATGGTCGCGGCCGAGGCCGCCGCCGCGGGATCGCCGCCGCTGGTGGCGCGCCACTCCGGACTGTCGGAGATCGCCGAGGGGCTCGAAGCGGAGTACCCCGCAGCGCGTCGCGATCTGGCGAGCTTCACGACCGGCGATGCGGCCGAGCTCGCGCGAAAGCTCGACGCCCTGCTCGCGCTACCGCCGGCGGATCGCCGCAAGCTCGGCGACGCGGCGAGGCGCGCAGCCGTCGAGCGCTGGAGTTGGCAGAGCGTCGCCGAAAGGCTGCTGGCGCCGCTTCAAATACGATAGTCAGGTGGGAGACGCGCAACGCCTCGCGCCCGACGAGCAGATCGCGTTCGCCCGGGACGCCTTCGAGAACGCCGACGACCTCACGGTCGCCGTCGAAGAGGAGTTCGCGCTCCTCGAGCCCGACACGCTCGAGCTGACGAACCGCTTCGAGGAGCTGAAGGAGGCTGCAGCCGGCACCGAGCTCGACGAGCACCTCGTCGGCGAGCTGATCGCCTCCGAGATCGAGGTCAAGACAGGCCGCTGCGCGTCGTTCACCGAAGCGGCGGAGCGGATGGCCGAGCGCCGCTCGCAGCTCGGAGCGCTCGCCGACGCGCACGGCGTCGCGCTCGCGGCGACCGGGACCCACCCGTGGAGCCGCTGGCAGGACCAGCGGATCATCGACACGCCGCACTACCGGCGCAACGACGAGCTCCTCCGTTACGTCGTCTGGCGGAACAACAGCTTCGGCATCCACACGCACGTCGCGATCCGCGGCGCTGACCGCGCGATCGCCGTGTGCAACGCATTCCGCAACGTGCTGCCGGAGCTGCTCGCGCTCTCCGCGAGCTCACCCTTCGTCGAGGACGTCGTCACGGGTCTTCATTCGGCGCGCACGCAGATCTTCACGCGCATGTTCCCGCGCTGCGGCGTCCCCGACGCGTACGAGGACTGGAACGCGTTCGAGCAGTACGTTCGCTTCCTCTACGACACGCGTTCGATCGACGAGCACACGCAGCTGTGGTGGAGCGTCCGGCCGCACCTCGCGTTCCCGACCGTGGAGGTGCGCATCTGCGACGCGCAGCCGGATCTGCGCGAGGCGCAGGCGCTCGCGGCACTGACGTACGCGCTGGCGACACGGTTCGCGCGGGCGGTCGACGAGGAAGAGCCGCTCCCGTCGCTGCCGCACCGCTTGATCGAGGAGAACACGTGGCGCGCAATCCGGTACGGGCTGTCCGGGGAGCTGATCGACTTCGCGAGCGGCGACGTCGTCCCGGCGCGGGCGCGGATCGAGCAGCTGATCGAGTGGGTCGAGCCCGTCGCCGCCGAGATCGGCGCCGCGCAGTTCCTCGCGGTGCCGGCCGCCAACGCAGCGGAACGCCAGTACGCACGCCTGGAAGAGCTGCCGACGCACCGCGCCGTGTTCGCGGAGCTCGTACGCGTTCCGGAGCGCGTCGCATGAGCGAGCGCGTCCTCGGCATCGGCGGCGTCTTCTTCCGCGCCGAGCGTCCGGGTGAGCTGGCCGCGTGGTACGCGGACAAGCTCGGGATCGATCGCGACCCGCAGTTCACCGGCAAGGCCTTCAGTGCGCGCGACGGCGACGAGACGGTCTGGGCGCTCTTCCCATCGGATACCACGTACTTCGGGTCGAGCGACAACCAGCTCATGGTCAACTACCGCGTGCGCGATCTGGACGCGATGCTCGCGCAGCTACGCGCCGCAGGGGTGGCGGTCGACGAGCGCGTCGAGGAGATCGAGAACGGCCGCTTCGGCTGGGCGACCGATCCGGAGGGAAATCGCATCGAGCTCTGGGAGCCGCGATGACCGAGGAGCAGCCGCCCGCCGGACAGAGCGACGAGGAGCTCCTGAAGCAGGTCGAGGAGGAGTTGAAGAAGCTGAAGGTCGCCGACCTGCTCGTGCAGATGCTCTACACGGTCTCGTCGCTGGGCTACCGGAAGCTGTCCGCCGAAGACCGCGACCTCGACCAGGCGAAGCTCGCGATCGAGTCGCTGCGTGCGCTCCTCCCGGTGCTGGAGGGCGCCGTGCCGGACGACGTGCTCCGAGACTTCCGGCAGGTGACGTCCAACTTGCAACTGGCCTACGGCGACGCGGCAAAGGCGTGAGGCAGCCTCCTCGGGCCGGGCCGTGTGATAGAAACCGGCCGCGCCGAGGACACTCGGCGCACGACTTTGTGAGGGGGTAGAGCGGTGCCGGTAGCCAGCTTCTTCAACGACCATGCGGTGCTGTTCGCGCTCATCTGCGCCGCGGTCGCGATCGCCTACGGGCTCGTGCTCACCGTCTGGCTGCTGCGGCTACCGGCCGGCAACGAGCGGATGCGCGAGATCGCGCGCGCCGTGCAGGAAGGCGCCGCGGCCTACCTCAAGCGGCAGTACCTGACGATCGCTGCGGTGTCGGTCGTCCCGTTCCTCCTGCTCGGCTTCTACCACAAGCTCGGCTGGGGAACCGCGATCGGCTTCCTGATCGGCGCGACGCTCTCCGCGTCGGCGGGCTTCATCGGCATGAACGTCGCCGTGCGGTCGAACTCCCGCACTGCCGAGGCCGCGCGGCACGGACTGAAGCCCGCGCTCACCGTCGCGTTCCGCGCGGGGTCGGTGACGGGCATGCTCGTCGTTGGGCTCGGCTTGCTCGGCGTCGCCGGCTACTACTGGGTGCTGACCGACTGGTTCAACCATTCGCCGAAGTCCGCGATCAACGACCTCGTCGGCCTCGCGTTCGGCGGCTCGCTGATCTCGGTGTTCGCGCGACTGGGCGGCGGGATCTACACGAAGGCGGCGGACGTCGGCGCCGACCTCGTCGGCAAGATCGAGGCCGGCATCCCCGAGGACGATCCGCGGAACCCCGCCGTCATCGCCGACAACGTCGGCGACAACGTCGGCGACTGCGCCGGGATGGCGGCGGACCTCTTCGAGACGTACGCGGTCACGGCCGTCGCCGTGATGCTGATCGCCGTGACGACGTTCCCCAACTCGCGGCTCTACCTCTTCCCGATCGCGATCGGAGGCATCTCGATCATCTCGTCCGTGATCGGCACGTTCTTCGCGCGCGTCGGCAAACGCGGCTCGATCATGAACGCCCTCTATCAGGCGGTCATCGTCGCGACGGTCCTCTCCGCGATCGGCTTCATTCCCGTCACGCATGCGTTCTACAAGCACACCGAGTTCTCGTTCGGGGACTTGTACATCTCCGCGATCGTCGGCCTCGTCGTCACGTTCCTGCTCGTCGCGATCACCGAGTACTACACCGGCACGCGCTGGGGGCCCGTGAAGTCGATCTCGTCCGCGTCCCAGACGGGCCACGCGACGAACATCATCGAAGGGCTCGCCGTCGGGATGCAGGCGACTGCGCTGCCCGTCGTCGTCATCGCGGCGGGCATCCTCGTCGCGCACCACTTCGCCGGTCTCTTCGGGATCGGCGTCGCCGTGATGGCGCAGTTGTCGATGACGGGACTGATCGTCGCGCTCGACGCGTACGGCCCCGTGACCGACAACGCCGGCGGGATCGCCGAGATGGCGGACCTTCCGGAAGAGGTGCGCGCGATCACCGATCCGCTCGACGCCGTCGGCAACACGACGAAAGCCGTGACGAAGGGCTACGCGATCGGCAGCGCCGCGCTCGCCGCGCTCGTCCTCTTCGACTCGTACACGTCCGGACTGGGCGACGCCGGGTACACGGTGCGTTTCGAGCTCAACAACGCATGGGTGATCGCCGGTCTCTTCATCGGCGGGCTCATGCCGTTCCTGTTCGCGTCGCTCGCGATGCAGGCCGTCGGCCGCGTCGGCGGCGAAGTCGTGACCGAGGTGCGGCGGCAGTTCCGCGAGAACCCCGGCATCATGGAGGGGACCACGCGACCCGAATACGGGCGCGCGATCAACATCGTCACGAAGTCGGCGATCAAGCAGATGCTCCTGCCGGCGCTGATTCCGATCGCGTTTCCCGTGATCGTCGGGATCATCAACGCGAAGATGCTCGGAGGGCTCCTGATCGGGACCATCGTCACCGGCCTCTTCCTCGCGATCGCGATGACGTCCGGCGGCGGCGCGTGGGACAACGCGAAGAAGTTGATCGAGGACGGCGCGTACGGCGGCAAGGGCTCGGAGGCGCATGCGGCGTCCGTTACCGGCGACACGGTCGGCGACCCCTACAAGGACACGGCGGGCCCGGCGATCAACCCGATGATCAAGATCGCCAACATCGTCGCGATCCTGATCATCCCCCTGGTCGTTTCGATTCACACCTGACGGTGTTCTCCTCCGTGCGCGCCGTGGAGCGGCCAGTTCAATACGCAAGCGCGCTCATCGTTCTCGCCTGCGTGATCGCCCTCGGAGTGCGAGGCGCGTAAACCATTCAGGCCCGGCCGCAGGCCTGCTGCCTAGACTCCGCGCGTGGCGTCCGACGCGCCGACTGCGACCGTTGCTGCGCCTCCGCGGCGAGGGCGGCGGCGCCGGGCGCAGGGGCTCGAGCGGGTCCTCGGCACGCCCGCGCTCTTCGCGACCGCCTACGGCAACGTCGGCTCCTCGATCTACTACGCACTCGGCCTCGTCGCCGGGATCGCGCTCGGCCTCACGCCGCTCGTCTTCGTCATCAGCGGCCTGATCTTCGCCGCGACCGCGGCAACCTACGCCGAAGGCACCGTCAGATACCCGGAGGCGGGCGGCTCGTCGTCCTTCGCGCGGCACGCGTTCAACGAGTTCGTCTCGTTCGCGGCGGCCTGGGCGCAGATGCTCAACTACGTCGTCACGATCGCGATCTCCGCGTTCTTCGTCCCGCACTACCTGTCGATCTTCTGGGAGCCGCTGAAGACGAACCCGTGGGACATCATCGGCGGGGTCGTCGTGATCGTCTTCCTCGTCGCGCTGAACATCGTCGGGATCAAGGAAGCGGCGGGACTGAACATCTTCCTCGCCGTCATCGACTTCGGCACGCAGCTGTTGCTCGTGATCATCGGCTTCGTGCTCATCTTCGATCCGCACGTCGTCTTCCACCGGAACATCCACTGGGGCGTCGCGCCGACGTGGACGAACTTCCTGCTCGCGATCCCGATCGCGATGATCGCGTACACCGGGATCGAGACGGTCTCGAACCTCGCGGAGGAGGCGCGCGACCCGCCGCGCGACATCCCGCGCTCGATCAGCTGGGTCGCGGGCGCGGTGTTCGCGATCTACTTCACGCTTCCGCTCGTCGCGTTGTCGGCGCTGCCGGTCAAGCACGTCGGCCACGGCTACCAGACGCTGCTCGGCGAGCCGCCCGACAAGCACGGCTTCGCGAACGACCCGGTGCTCGGGCTCGTCGAGAACCTCGGCCTCCACGGACACGTCCTGAGCGCCGCGAAGATCTACGTCGGGATCCTCGCCGCGACGATCCTGTTCATCGCGACGAACGCGGGTGTGATCGGCGCGTCGCGCATCACGTACGCCATGGCGACGTACCGGCAGCTGCCGGAGCGGTTCCGGCGCCTGCATCCGACGTTCAAGACGCCGTGGTTGTCGCTCGTCGTCTTCGCAGGGATCGCGTCGATCGCCGTCCTCCTTCCGGGCCAGGTCAACTTCCTCGGCGATCTCTACGCCTTCGGGGCGATGCTCTCGTTCACGATCGCGCACGCCGCAGTGATCGCGCTGCGGACGCGGCGTGAGAAGGAGATCGGCTTCCGCGCCCGCCCGAATGTCCGCCTGGGCGGGATCGACTGGCCGCTGTTCGCGATCTTCGGCGCGTTCGGCACCGGCGCGGCCTGGCTCGTCGTCGTCGTCCAGAAGCCCGACGCGCGGTGGACCGGGCTCGCCTGGATCGCGCTCGGCCTGATCACATACGCGATGTACAGGAAGTACATCGCCCACCTGCCCTTGCGCGAGACCGTGCGCGCGCCGGTCGTCATCGGCAAGGCCGTCGCGCTCGAGTACCGCAGCATCCTCGTCCCGGTGAAGCCGGGGCGCATGTCGCAGGAGGCCCTCGACTTCGCATGCCGGCTCGCCGCGCAGCGGCGGACGAGGATCGCCGCGCTCGCGGTCCTCGCGATCCCCCTGGAGCTGTCGATCGACTCGACGCTTCCGAACGAGGACGCCGAGGCGTACGAGGTGCTCGACGCCGCGCACGCGATCGGAGAGCTCTACGGGGTCGACGTGATCGAGCGGCTCGTGCGAGCTCGTAGCGCCGGCCGTGCGATCGTCGAGGAGGCGAAGCGCCGCGGGACGGAGATCATCGTCATGGGTGCGCCCCGGCGCGACCGTCCGCGGCGCACGATCTTCAGCGACACCGTCGACTACGTCCTCAAGAACGCGCCCTGCCGCGTGATGGTCGTCGCCGCCGGCCGCCAGGCCGCGTGAGGGCCTACCGCGCGGCGACGCTCGCGCTCGCGGTCGTTTTCGTCGGGATCGGGATCGCGCTCGCCGTCGAGGCCGCGGTCGTCGGCGGCGCGCTCGGGTACCTCCTCGGGCTGCTGTTCGTCGGCGCGGGTGCCGGCCGGCTGTACCTCCTGCTCGGCCGTCGGTAACGACGCATAAGCTCCGATCGTGGCCCGCAAGCTGCCACGACTCCAGCGCGTCCTCGATGCGCCGACCCTGTTCGCGATCGCCTACGGAGAGATCGCCTCGTCGATCTACTTCGCCCTCGGGATCATCGCGTTCCACGCGCTCGGGTTCACGCCGCTCGTCCTGCTCGTGGCCGGTGCGCTCTTCCTCGTCGTCTCGCTCTCGTACGCGGAGGGAACGGCCGCGATCCGCGAGACGGGCGGCGCCGCGACGCTCGTCCGCATCGCCTTCAACGACCTGTGGGGATTCGTCACCGGCTGGGCGCTCTTCCTCGACTATCTCATCGTCATCGCGCTCTCGGCGCTGTTCGTCCCGCACTACGTCGCCGGCGCGTTCTTCACGCGCATCCACCGCCCGTGGGACGTCGTCGCCGGCTGTGGCGTGATCGCCGGGATCGCCGTCATCCGTTTGATCCATCGCACGCGCCTGCACAGGTGGGCGGTGATCGTCGCGATCGTCGACCTCGTGACGCAGTTGCTGATCATCGTGCTCGGTTTCGCCGTCGTCTTCTCGCCGCATGCGCTCACCCGCGGGACGTCGCTCGGACACTCGCCGTCGTGGCACGACATCGCGTTCGCGCTGCCGCTGGCGATGCTCGCCTACACGGGCCTCGAGACGATCGCGAACCTCGCCGAGGAGACGCGCCGCCCCGGACGCGACCTGCCGCGCAGCCTCTTCAGCTCGATCGGCCTGGTCGTCGTCCTCTACGTCCTGATCGCCGCCGTCGCGCTTTCCGCGTTCCCGCCCGCGCACGGGACCGAGCTCGGCTCGACGTGGTTGCGCTCGCCGCTCGTCGGAGTCGCGACCCAGATTCGCGAACAGGTGCCGAGCGCGATCGGCTACCCGCTGCAGGTCTTCGTGGGGCTCTCCGGCGCGCTGATCCTGATCACTGCGGCGACGACGTCGATCTCCGGGTTCGGGCGGCTCGCCTACTCGCTCGGCGAGCACGGCCAGCTGCCGCGGAAGTTCGGATGGCTGAGTGCAAGGACGCTCGTGTCGCCGCAGTCGATCGTCGGAGCCGCCGCGATCTCGATCCTGCTGCTCGCCGGAACGGCGGCGCTGACGCACCCGGTGTTCTTCCTGGCGAGCCTCTTCAGCTTCGGCGTCCTGCTCGCGTTCACGGCCACGCAGATCGCGGTGATCAAGCTGCGCTTCTCCGAGCCGGACCGGCGCCGCCCGTATCGCGTTCCGTTCGCCGTCGGACGGATCCCGATTCCGTCTCTCGTCGGCGCGCTGCTGACCTTCACGGCATGGGTCGTCGCGCTGTCGACGCACGTGGGCGCCCGTTATGCCGGGCCTGCGTGGCTAGCGTTCGGGCTCGCCCTCTACGTCGTCGTGCGGAAGTCGCGCGGCGAGGGCCTGCTCGAGCGCGTCGTCTCGGCCGACGAGCATCGCGGCCTTGCGGAGGCGGAGTACTCGCGCATCCTCGTGCCGATGAAGCTCGGGGAGATCGGGGAAGAGATGGTCGCGACGGCGGTCAAGCTCGCGCAGGAGCGCGGCGCGGCCGTCGACGCGCTGCACGTGATCCGCGTCCCGCTCGACCAGGCGCTCGAGGCCGAGTTGTGGGACGAGGAGGAGCGGGCGGAGGCGTCGCTGGCGGAGGCGAAGCTGCTCGGCGCCGACCACGGCGTCGAGGTGCACGGACACACGGTCCGGGCGCGCTCGATCGGGCAGGCGATCGTCGACGAGGCGACGCGCCTGGATGCGGACCTGATCGTCCTCGGGTCGTCGCCGCGCTGGCGGAGACAGTCGAGGTTCTTCTCTCCGACCGTCGAATACGTCCTCAAGAAAGCGCCGACCGAAGTGCTCATCGTCGCCTTCCCCCAGAGCGCCCTGGAACCAGAGGCGGCGCCGGTGTGACGCTTCGAAACGTCCGTGGACCTAGTCGCGGGTCGAGACGGACCGGCCCCCGCATGACGGCCCGAAACAGAGCTAGGCTGAGTCCGTGAAAGTCTTGATCATCGGCTGCGGCCGAGTTGGCTCGACCGTGGCGAAGCGGCTGGCCGCCGAGGGCTGGGAGGTCACGGCGGTCGACGAGAAGGAGGGCGCGCTGTCTCGGCTGGGCGAGGACTGGACCGGCGGCTTCGTCGTCGGTCACGGGATGGACACGGACGTCCTCCGCGAGGCCGGGGTCGACGACGCCGAGGCGGTCGTCGTCGCGACCGACGGCGACAACACGAACATCGTCATCGGGCAGGTCGCGCAGAAGCGATTCGGGATCGACTGCACCGTCGTGCGGATCCTCGACCCGGCGCGCGCGGAGTTCTACCGCCAGCGGGGCTTGCGCACCGTCTGTCCCACGTCGACGGCGATCGACGTCCTCACGGACGCCGTCCGCTCCTGTGAGATCCGACGCGAGCCGGAGGCGACGCCCGCTTAACCATGTACGTCCTGATCGCAGGCGGCGGCAAGGCGGGCGCAAACGTCATGCGCACGCTGCTCCGGAACGGGCACGAGGCGACGCTGATCGAGCAGGATCGCGAGCGCTTCGAGCGGCTGGAGCGGGAGTTCGAGCACCAGGCGATGCTGGGCGACGCGACGGAGATCTACGTTCTCGAGAAGGCCGGAATCCGCCGTCCGCCGGACCTCGTCCTCGCGCTGACGGGCGACGACGAGGACAACATGGTCATCTGTCAGCTCGCGAAGGAGAAGTACGGCGTCGGGAAGGTGATCGCGCGCGTGAACGATCCTCGGAACCAAGCCCACTTCGACCTGCTCGGGATCTCGCCGACCGTCTGCGCCACGTCCAGCATCCTCGGTCTCGTCGAGCACGAGGTCCCCGAGCACGAGCTCGTCCACCTGCTCGAGCTCCGGAAGGAGAACCTCGAGATCGTCGAGGTCCAGATCGACAAGGGCTCGCCCGTCGCCGGCAAGAAAGTGGAGTCCCTGCCGCTGCCGGAGGGCGCGCGCCTGATCTCGGTCATGCGCGACGGCCGCTCCGAGATCGCGGTGGGCTCGACGGAGCTCCAGCCCGGCGATCAGGTCCTCGCGATCCTGCAGCCGGGCAAGGAGGACGAGCTCCGCCGGGTGCTCCTCAAGGCCTAGGAGGACTAGACGCGCCCGGCTGACCGGCTACCCTGAGGCGGTGACGGCGCGTCGCCCCGCTCCGTTCTTCCTCGCTCTCGGTGCCGCTTTCGCAGGGCTGATCGGGATCATCTCGGCGCTGACGCCGGAGTTCGCCGACCGGTACGACCTCGTCCAGGGCGTCCTCCCGCCCGGTCTGCCTGCAGCGGCCAGGGTGATTGCACTTGCGTTCGGGTTCGCCCTGATCTGGCTTGCACGGGGCCTCTTGCGGCGAAAGCGGCGCGCCTGGCAGCTCGCCATCGTGGTCGTGGCCGTCTCGGCGGCGGCTCATCTCGCCAAGGGCCTCGATGTCGAGGAGGCGGCCGTCGGTCTCGTGCTGCTCGCCGCCCTCTGGCGCTATCGAGCCCAGTTCACCGCGCCCGGCGACCCGGCCGTGCTGCGCCCGCTCGCGCGGGTGCTCGTCATGCTCGGCGTCGTCGCCGCGCTGTTCGGGCTACGCGAGACCCTCGTCGTCTCCGACAACATCGAGAACGCGCTCGTCCTCCTCGGCGTCCTGCTCACGTTCCGCGCGCTCTACCTCTGGTTCCATCCGCTCGGCGACTCCGGTCCGCATACCGACGCCGAGCATGCCCAAGCACGAGCGGTCGTCCGCGACCAGGGGCGCGACAGTCTCGCGTACTTCTCTCTGCGCCGCGACAAGCGGTTCCTGTTCTCGCCGTCCCGAAGGACGTTCCTCGCGTACCGCGTCGTCAACGGCAGCGCGCTCGTCAGCGGCGACCCGATCGGCGAGCCCGACGAGATCGAGGATCTGCTCCACGAGTTCCGGCGGATCGCACGCGCGGCAGGGTGGCGGGTCGCGGCGCTCGGTGCGAGTGCGGAGCTCGTTCCGCTCTATCGCCGTCTCGGCTTCCACGCCGTGTACCTCGGCGACGAGGCGGTCGTCCGGCCGGCGGAGTTCTCGCTCGACGGACGGCCGATCCGCAAGGTGCGGCAGTCGGTCACGCGGCTGCGGAAAGCCGGCTACACGGTGCGAGCGTTTCCCGTCCACGATGTCGACGCCGACCTGCGCCGCGAGATCGCCAGTGTGTCGGCGGAGTGGCGAGGCCGCTGGCCCGAGCGAGGTTTCACCATGGCGATGGACGCGCTCTGGGCCTATCCCGAGAGCGTCCTCGTCGTCGCGGAGGACGCCGCCGGCCGGATCGGCGGGTTCCTGCACCTCGTCCCCTCGCCGGCGTGCGGCGGCTGGTCGCTCGCGACGATGCGGCGCCGGCGCGACACGCCGAACGGGTTGATGGAGTTCCTGATCGTCGAGGCGATCGCGTGGGCGCGCGCAAACGACGTGACTGAGCTGTCGCTCAACTTCGCCGTCTTCGCAAAGGCGCTACGCGCATCGGCGGACGCAGCGTTCGGGCTGCGTTCGCTGCGCGCCGTTCTCCTCCGGTTCGACCGCTTCTTCCAGCTCGAGCGGCTGCACAACTTCAATAGAAAGTTCTTCCCGGTGTGGCGACCGCGGTTCGTGTGCTTCGAGCGATGGACCGACGCGCCGCTCGTCGCGCTCGCATACCTCCACGTGGAGCAGCTGCTGACTCCGCCGGGCCCGTGGGTTCGCGACGAAGACCTCGCGGCCGTTTGACCGGCCGACGACTGCTCGTCCTCGCGGCGAAGGCGGCCGGCGCCGTCCTCGTCGTCGTCGTGATCGTCGTCTGGAATCCGTTCGCGAAGTCGACGACTCCGTCCTCTGCCGCGAACGTGCGGCCGTTCGCGAGCGGATTCGTCAGCCCGACGGACATCGCCTCGACAGCGGCCGAGCCGCGGCGCCTCTACATCGTGGAGCAGCCCGGACGGATCCGCTACCTCGTCGGCAACCGCATCGCCGGGACGTTCCTCGACATCCGTTCGCGCGTTGCGAGCGGGGGCGAGCGCGGCCTGCTCTCCGTCGCCTTCAGCCCGCGGTACGCGC
This sequence comes from Actinomycetota bacterium, assembly GCA_005884945.1. Taxonomy (GTDB): domain Bacteria; phylum Actinomycetota; class Thermoleophilia; order Gaiellales; family Gaiellaceae; genus 3-1-20CM-4-69-9. The sequence goes on from VAYM01000158.1 coordinate 26,006, forward strand.
GCGATCACCGCTTCTACGTCGACTACACGGACCGGAACGGCGACACACGCGTCGTCGAGTTCCGGTCGCGGAGCGGAAAGGCGATCGCGTCGTCGGCGCGACAGCTCCTCTTCGTCAAGCAGCCGTTCCCGAATCACAACGGCGGTCAGCTGCAGTTCGGCCCCGACGGCCTGCTCTACGTGGGAATGGGCGACGGCGGGTCGGGGGGCGACCCGGGGAACCGCGCGCAGACGCTTTCCATCCGGCTCGGCAAGCTGCTCCGCATCGACCCGTTCAGGCGCGGCGCGCGCTGGCAAACGGTTGCGTACGGTCTTCGCAATCCCTGGCGGTTCTCGTTCGACCGCGAGACCGGCGATCTGTACATCGGCGAGGTCGGACAGAGCGCCTGGGAGGAGATCGACTTCCGTCCGCGCGCTCAGATCGGCTCGCTCGCGAACTACGGCTGGCACGTGTACGAGGGCCGCGCGCGCTTCACGCGTGGAACGCCGAACACGCGCGGGCAGCTTGTGTTTCCCGTCGCGGTGTACTCGCACGACGAGGGCTGCTCCGTGACGGGCGGTTACGTGTACCGCGGTCACGAGATACCCTCGATGGTCGGGCGGTACTACTACGGCGACTGGTGCTCCGGCACGATCTGGAGCCTGCGCATCGACAACGGGAGCGCAGTCGACATCCGCAAGGAGTCGGCGCGGATCGGTCAGCTGACGAGCTTCGGCGAGGACGCTGCGGGTGAGCTGTTCGCGGCGTCCGGAGGGAGCGGCCGGATCTACCGGATCGTGCCGTGATGCTGGCGCCGCTCTTCGCGGCGGTCGCCCTCGCCGCGGCCCCGGCGCACGACTGGACGCGCTTCGACTACGACGTCGGCCGCTCCGGTGTCTACCCGTTCGCCACGGGGATCACGGCCTCGAACGCTGCGCACCTCCAACGACAGCGCGTCGAGCTCGACGGAACCGTCGACTCCTCGCCGATCTACCTGCACGACGTCACTGTCGAAGGCGCGCGCCACGACGTCTTCTTCGTGACGACGACGTACGGGAAGACGCTTGCGATCGACGCCGCGAGCGGTCGCGTGCTTTGGCGCTACCTGCCGTCGTCGTACTCGTCGCTCGCGGGCACGTACCGGATCACGAACGCGACGCCGGTCGCAGACCCCAGCCGCACCGCGATCTACGCCGCGGGACCGGACGGCCGCATTCGCAAGCTCTCGGTCGCCGACGGTCACGAGCTGTGGTCGACCGCGATCACGTTGCTGCCGCGGCGCGAGAAGATCGCGGCGGCGCTGAACCTGACGCGGAGGCTCGTGATCGCGACGACCGGCGGCTACGTCGGAGACGCGCCGCCGTACCAGGGCCACGTCGTCATGCTGCGCGCATCCACCGGGAAGATCGTGCGCGTGTGGAACTCCCTGTGCAGCAACCGGCACGCGCTCATCGACCCCGCGTCGTGCCGTTCGAGCGACTCCGCGATCTGGGCTCGCGCCGGTGCAGTCGTCGAGCCGAGCGGACGTCTTCTCGTAGCCACAGGGAACGCTCCGTGGAACGGGCGAACCGACTGGGGTGACAGCGCGCTGGAGCTCTCCGCAGATGCCGCGCGCCTGCTGCAGAACTGGACGCCGCGGAACCAAGCTGCGCTCAACAGCTCGGACGCAGACCTCGGCAGCACCGCGCCCGCGCTGCTCGGCGGCGGGCTCGCGCTCCAGGGCGGCAAGGACGGGAAGCTGCGTCTGTTGAGCCTGCGCCGCATGAACGGCACGGCACGAGCCGCGGCTCGAACCGACGTGGGCGTTCGTCGCCGACGGCGCCGGAACCGCCGCCTGGCGGCTCGTCAAAGGACGTTTGCGCCTCGCGTGGCAGAACCGACATTCGGGCACGAGTCCCCTCGTCGCGGGCGGGCTCCTGTACGTCTACGACCCGGGCGGAGCGCTGCGCGTCTATCGCCCGACGAACGGCCGTGCCGTTGCGACGCTGCCCGCAGGGGCCGGTCACTGGAACAGCCCAATCGTCGTCGCCGGGCGCATCGCCCTTCCCGAAGGCGATGCCAACGAACACCGCGAGAGCGGCATCCTCGACATCTACCGCCTGCCCTAGCCGGTTCTGCGGCGGCGCACGGACGGTCCTTGCTGTCCGAGCGCCGCGTAGGCGAGCGCCTGCAGCGACTCGTTCAGCGTCGCGAGCTCGTGCGAGATGCGCAGGAGCTGCTCGTTCGTGTCGAGACGCAGCGTAAGCGTGTGCACCTCGTCACAGAGCCGGTCGAGTCGTTCGAGCAGTGCATCGAGCTGCCTGTCGGCGACGTCGCGCTTTTCCATCACCTCATCTTAGGCCGACGAGCTGTGCACGCGTCCGCACGACGCGGGCGTCGGCCCCGAGCCGCGCAAGCAACCGCTCGAGCGCGTCGCCGCCGGTCTCGAGCGCGTCGACGCGCCGGGCAGCACCGAGCTGGGCGAGTGCGACGCGGGCGAGCTCCTCGGGGGCGTCCGTGAAGACGCCGATCGTCGCTCCCCCAGCATGCAGACGACGTAGCGCGGCGCTCGCTTCCGCGTCTGGCCGGAGATACACCGGCGCACGCTCCTCCGCGAAGCGCTGCAGCAGCTGGCGCCAGTTCGGCAGCTCGTCGTCGAGCGCCGTCACGTCGATGCGCGCACGCCGCCGGGCGTCCTCGAGCCAGTCCTCCCACAGGCGCCGGGTGTCGCCGAGCGCGCCGTCGAGGTCGACGGCGACGGCGGTCACGGGCGGGCGCGTTCCCACACCAGCAATCCGGCGAGGATCCCGACAGCGTCGAAGCCGACGTCGACCGGCGTTCCGTGCCGTCCGTGCACGAAGTGCTGGTGGAGCTCGTCGCTCGCCGCGTATGCGAGCGCGGCGAAGAACGCCGGCACCTGCCGTCCGAACGCGCGATAGAGCAGCGCGGCGAGGATCGCGTACTCCGTCATGTGCGCGCACTTCCGCAGGACGTAATCCCAGGTGCCGAGGCCGGTCCCGAGGCTCGGAATCGACGACAGCGCGAAAATCACGCCGGCCCAGAGGACGACCGGAATCCACAGCGACACGACACGCGATCTGGCCATTCGCGCGACGATGGTAGTCTCCGGCCCACAACCGGCGAGCGGTCAGGGAATCCGGTGCAAGTCCGGAACGGTCCCGCCGCTGTGAGGGGAGACGCTCCCGCGCCGACGTGCCACTGGCCTCCGGGCTGGGAAGGCGGCGTCGGGAGGGCGCCCCGAGTCAGAAGACCTCCGCCTGCCGGAAAAGGAACGGACCCCTCGCGGAAGGAGGATTCGTGTCTCACCGACTCTTCGTCGTCGTCGCGGCGGTTGCGGCGGCGCTCGTGCTTGTCCCCTGTGCGCTCGCGGTCAAGGTGCACGTTCGCGTCGAAGGAAAGACGCGGACGATCTTCGGCGCGACGTCGCCGCTCGTCGACGTGACGTCGCCACAGGCCAATGCGTTGCCGGAGAACGCGCTCGACGCGCTCGACACCGCGAGCTCGCTCGGCGAGTTCTTCTACCACGTCACACAGACGAGCTTCGGCCCGTACGTCGACCAGATCGGGCGCTTCCCGGCGGCCGGGCAGACGGGCTGGGTCTTCAAGGTCAACGGCGCGTCGCCGCCGGTCGGCGCCGACCAGGTGAAGCTGCAGGCCGGTGACACGGTGCTCTGGTACTGGGCGCAGTTCGGGGTTGCGGGCGGGCCGAAGACGCTCACGCTGTCCCGTTCCGGTCGCTGCTATGCGGTGGTCGCGCAGGACGACAACGGCAAGGGGACACCCGCGGTCGGCGCTGTCCTGCACGTCGGCTCGGCTCGCAGCGTCGCCACACGGAACGGACGAGCGTGCCTCGGCCCACATCGCGGCCTGGTCGTGCGCGCCGAGCTCGCGGGCGCGGTCCGCTCGAACGCGCTGCCGTGACATCGAGGCTCGTCGCCGCCGTTCTCGCATCCGCGAGCCTCGCGGGCTGCGCCAACGGCGGCGACCGCGGCAGGGCCACGATCTGGGTCACGCGCGACCGCGGCACACGTGTGTTGCTGCAGCGGACGGTGCCGGCCGGCCTCACCGCGATGCAGGGGCTCGACCGCGTCGCGCACATCAAGACGCGCTATGCGGGCCGCTTCGTGCAGTCGATCGACGGGTTCGAGGGATCGCTGAGCGCGCGACGCGATTGGTTCTACTTCATCAACGGGTACGAGGCGGACCGCTCCGCCGCGGAGTACCGGCTGCACGCCGGCGACGTCGAGTGGTGGGACTACCGGTCGTGGAAGACGAAGATGGTGCAGCCGGTCGTCGTCGGCGCGTTTCCGGAGCCGTTCCTTCATGGCTACGACGGCAAGCGGCGCCCCGCCGTCGTCGTCTACTTCACCCGTGCACAACGGGCTGAGGCGCGCAAGGTCGCGCGGGTGCTTCACGGGCGTGCGATCGAGAACCTCTTCGATCCGCGCGCGGTGGCGGCGAACGTCCTGGTGCTCGCGCAGCACAAGAAGCCGGCGTTCAACGCGACCACGCGCGGCGGAGCGGGGAGTCCGGTTGCGTTCGTCTACTCGGGCGATCCACGCCTGTTGTTGCGGAGGCCGCCGGTCGGTCACCTGCGCTACGAGGTGGGGAGGTGAGGCCGGTCGCGGCGGTTGCGTTGTTAGGGGCCGCTGTTGCGGCGGCGCTGCTCGCGCGGCACACGATCTCGGTCGGGATGCTCGCGGTCGCGTTGGTTCTGGTGTGTCTCCGCGCGCCGCGGTCCCGCCGCTGGCCGTACCTCGTCGGAACGACGCTCTCCGCGCTCGCGCTGTTCGTGATCACGCCGTTCGTCGAGACGATCGGGTCGCATCCGCTGTGGGTCGGCCCGATCGTGCCGGTGCTCGGTCAGCTCGACGTGACGCGGGAGGAGCTCTGGAGCGCGCTGTTCCAGGCGTGCCGTCTCGCGGCCGTCGGGTTCGCGTTCGCCGCCTACGCGCTGCTCCTCGACCACGACCGGCTGCTGTCGGGCGCCGGCATTGCGCGTCGTTCCGTCCTCGCCGTCGCGCTGGCGACGCGGCTCGTGCCGACGCTCGAACGCGACGCCGGCGGGCTGGTCGACTCGTTGCGCGGTCGCGGCGTCGCGGTCGAAGGCGTGCGGCGCCGCGCTGCGCTCATGTCGCCGTTGCTGGCGGGGTCGTTGGAGCGGGGACTGAACCTCGCCGAGGCGATGGAGGTGCGCGGGTACGGCCGGAGCGGTCGCACGCGCATCCCCGCTCCGCCGTGGACGCCGACAGATGTCGCAGGCCTGGCCGTCGCAGCGCTGCTCGTCGTGGCGGGAGTCGCATGGCTCTAGCCCGTGTCGAGCGCGTGACGTACGCATATCCAGGCGCAGCGGCTGCGCTCCGCGACGTCTCGCTCGCGGTCGACCCTGGTGAGGTTGTGCTGCTGCTCGGCGCGTCCGGCTCGGGGAAGTCGACGCTGCTGCGCGCACTCGCCGGCCTCGTCCCTCACTTTCACGGCGGCCGTTTCGAAGGTCGCGTCGAAGTCTGTGGGCACGACACGCGCAAGGTGCGCCCGTCCGAGCTTGCAGGGACCGTGGCGATGCTCTTCCAGGATCCGGAAGAGCAGGTCGTGCTCACGCGTGTCGTCCGCGAGGTCGCGTTCGGTCTCGAGAACATCGGCACGCCGCCGCGAGAGATCGTCCCGCGCGCGCTCGACGCGCTGCGTACCGTCGGTGCGCGCCACCTTGCGGAACGACCCGTCGCCGAGCTGTCGGGCGGTGAGCTGCAGCGGGTGTGCCTCGCGTCCACGCTGGCGCTCCAGCCGGAGTTGCTGCTGCTCGACGAGCCGACGTCGCAGCTCGATCCGGAGAGCGCAGAGGGTCTGCTCGAGCTCGCGAAGAGCTCCGGAGCGGCCATCGTCTTCTCGGAGCAACGACCCGACCGTGCGCTCGACGTTGCGACGCGCGTCGTCTTCCTCGAGTCGGGCCGCGTCGTGCTCGACGAGCCGATCGATCGCGCCCGCGACTTGCTCGCGGCCAATCGCCCCACCTGGGTGAGCCAAACCAATTTTGCAACGGACTGTTGCAGGGTCGGAGAGGCGAGCGTTTGTCGGTTCTCTGACGCCTCGTTCGCGTACACGGCCGGCTCGCCGGTCGTCGACCGTTTCGACCTCGAGTTGCGACGCGGGGAGCTCGTCGTGCTCGCGGGACCGAACGGCAGCGGGAAGACGACGATCGCCAAGCTCGCTGCCGGACTCCTCCATGCGCAGGGAGGCACCGTCGAACGCCACGGCCGCGCCGCGCTGCTCCTCCAAGATCCCGGTCATTACGTCATTCGCGACCGCGTCGACGAGGAGGTCGCGCTCGGCGTCGGCGGCGACCGCTCACGTGCGCGCGCGGCACTCGCGGCCGTCGGGCTTGCCGGGCTGGAGCGGCGCCATCCGCGCGATCTCTCGAGCGGCGAGCGCGAGCGGCTCGCACTCGCGTCGGTGCTCGTCATCGAGCCCGACCTCCTCGTGCTCGACGAGCCCACGCGCGGCGTCGATCCGGAGCGGAAACAGGAGCTCGCGACGCTGCTGCGCAACGGCGCTGCAACCCGTGCAACCCTGATCGTCACGCACGACCGCCCCTTCGCAGCCGCGGTTGCGGACCGCACGGTGACTCTCGAAAAGGGTCTGACGCTCGCCGAGCCGGCGTATGCATAGGGCGTTGGTGGTCGGCGGTCTCGCCTTCTTCGCCGCGGCGGTCTGGGCTGCCGTCGACCGCGGGAACGACGGGCTGTCGCTGTTGCTCGTCGCTGCGGCATTGATCCTGCTCGGCGTCGCGTGGCTCGAATCGGGGCCGGACTCGGCGAAGGAGCTTGCGCTCATCGCGACCCTCGGCGGAGTTGCAGCGGCGGGCCGCGTGCTCTTCGCTGCGATCCCCGGCGTCCAGCCGGTCACGGTGATCGCCGTGTGCGCGGGTGCGGCGCTCGGGATGCGCGCCGGAATCGCCGTGGGCGGAGTCGCGGCGCTCGTCTCCAACTTCTTCCTCGGCCAGGGGGTCTGGACGCCGTGGCAGATGCTGGCGTGGGGCGCCTGCGGCGCCGCGGGTGCGGCGCTCGCATCGCCGGCACGCCGGCGCGTGTTCCTCGCCGCGCTGTGCTTCGCGCTCGGGCTCGCCTTCTCGAGCTTCATGGACGTCTGGAACTGGCTCGCGTTCTACGACCAGCACACGTGGCAGACGTTCGTCGCGGTCCAGTCGCGCGGCTTCCCGTTCGACCTCGCCCATGCGATCGGCAATGTCGTCATCGCACTCGTCGCCGGGCCCGAGTTGCTGCGGCTCCTCGAACGCTACGGACGCCGCCTGAAGGCGGAGATCGTATGGGCCTGAGCGCAATCGTCGCCGCGGCGACGCTCGCCGTCACGCCGCAGCAGTTCGTCCTCTCGCACCAGCAGCCGGACGGCGGCTTCGCCGAGACCGGCGGAAAGTCGGACGCGGCGCTGACGGCGTGGGCCGTACTCGGGCTGCGCGCGTCGAGGACTCCGGTGAACGACGCGTATCTGCACGCGCACGAAGACGAGCTGTCGACGCCCACGGAGATCGCACTCGGCGTGCTCGCGGAGGCGCATCCCTCCGAAGCGCTGCTCACGAGGCTCGCCCGGATGCAGGCGCCGACCTTGAACTCGACAGCATGGAAGCTCCTCGCCCTCGCGCAGGCCGGCCGTCCGCTCCCGCAGACGCGCGTCCGTTATCTGCTCACGCACCAGGCGAAGAGCGGCGGTTGGTCGTGGGCCGTCGGCGTCGCGTCGGACTCGAACGACACCGCCGCCGTCGTGCAGGCGCTCCGCGCTGCGCGGGTCAACGGACGTCCGATCCGGCGTGCGCTCGCGTACCTCCGACGTCTGCAGAACAAGGACGGCGGCTTCGAGTTGACGCAGGGGAGAGGCTCCGATGCGCAGTCGACGGCATGGGCGATTCAGGCGTTCCTGGCCGGCGGCGCCCGTCCCGGCCGCGCTGCCTACTCTTATCTCGCACGCCTCCGGCGCGCCGACGGGAGCTATCGCTACAGCGCGAAGTACGCGACGACACCGGTGTGGGTCACAGCACAGGTCCTGCCCGCGCTCGCCGGCCGACCGTATCCGCTCCGCTAGGATCAGCAGCGGCGCTCCGGCGCCGCGCTATGACGGACTGAGAGACACATCACCGTTCTCGCGCCTCGCGCGCACGTCTCGTAGGAGGTCCG
>VAYM01000198.1 GCA_005884945.1 Actinomycetota bacterium
GCACAAGACGAAGGGCGACAAGCAGGCGTACAGGAGGTGTTCGTTCTCGGAGCCGAACTGGCTCGACGTCAGCGGCGACTACGACTTGTTCGTCGCCGCGCCGACTCGACCGGCCGGAGCGACGCACCTCGCGGTCCGCGTCGTGAACATGGGCTCGACGATCGCGGTCGTGCGGCCGCGAGTCGTCGCCGGCGGCGCGCGGCTGCGGTTTCACCTCGACGCGACGCGCGGAAAGCGCCTTGTCCTCGCGGAGGAGGTGTTCGTCGGTTGGCGCCCCGCGACGAAACCCGTTCGCCTGCGCGTCACGTTCACGCAGCTGCTCACGCGTCGCTCGATGGACATCACGTGCGTGAAGTGCGCGAACCCGGAGTCGCGACGCAACCGGCAGATCTCGAACCCGCCCGGCGAGTGGCTGCTGTTCGTCGACGTCGACGGGGTGTGGCGTCGGTGGCCGCGCATTCTGCCGGCCCGAGACGGCAGCACGTTCCGACCCGGGCTGACGCAGGACGTCTTCGTGCCGGCCGGCCGTCCTTTCTGGATCGTCGTCTCGCCGCACGAGTGCGACTTCGGCGCGCTGACGTGGACGTCACCCGCCGCGCCGATGGCGCCGTGCCCGCGCACGAAGGAGTTCGGCGACCCGGGCGGCGACGACGTTCCCGGGGACGTCTTTGCTCGCTTCGCGTCACCTGCGGCCGCGATCGGCACGCACGCCGCCAACGGCGGCACGGCTTCGCCGTCGACGTGCCCGGCGGCTCAGAATCCGCGCGGCTGCTACCGCCTCACCTACCGCATCTCGCGGGTGCGCTGAGGCGCCGCTTGCGGCGGCGTCATCAGGATGCCGGGCTTCGCGCGGCATCCGTCTGAAACGACCGGTCGACACGATACGAATCAAGAGACAACGCTGCTAGGCTCCGCGCGGTGGCGAAGCCGAGTCAGCGGAACCTCGTGAGCATGCTCGCCGATGCGGGCGAGGAGGCGATCCAGCGGATCGGAACCGCGCCGGGCGGCGACCGGATCCTCGGCGCCGTCAATGCGCTACGCGAGCGCGTAGCTCGAAGGGAAGTCGACCTCGACGCCGAGTCGCTCGACCCCGCCGAAGTCCTCGTCCGGATCCCGGAAGAAGACGACGACCTAGGCGGGCACGCGCACCTTCAGCGCGCCCTGGACGATCTCGAAGCGCGCGGGCGTCGTTCCCGGCTGCTCGCCGTCGAGCACGATCGGCAGCGGTCTGTCTGCGTCCACCTCGACGGCGGCGCCGCGCAGGACGTCGATCTTCGGGTGCGACAGGTGCCTGCCCCGATAGATCTTCGGAAAGGTGCGCACGAAGTCCGCCTTCGTCACGTCGCCGATGACGAGCACGTCGAGTAGGCCGTCGTCCGGAACGGCGTCGGGCGTCACCCACATTCCGCCCGCTGCGTAGTCGCCGTTCATCGCGAGCACCTCGAAGACCTGACCGCTGCGGCGCGTCTCGCCGATCGTCGCCGTCACCGACGCGCTCTGCCACCGCGCGAACACGGCGACGGTCGCCCAGAGGAACGAGACTCGCCCGCCCGCGGCCTTCGACGACGCGTTCGCGCGCCGTGCGATCGCGCCGCTGATTCCGGCGCCGGCGAAGTTCGCGAAGTACGCCTCGGCCGCCGAGCCGTCGCATGCGTGGAAACGCGCGTGTCCGACGTCGATCGTCCGCGCGTGCCCGTTCCGCGCCACCTCGATCGCCCCGCCGAGATCCTTCGGGATCCGCAGGCTGCGGACGAAGTCCTTTCCGGTCCCGCGCGGAAACACCGCGAGCTCGGCGTCGAGCGAGCGGCCGGCTGCGACGAGGCCGTTCACCGTCTCGTGGACGGAACCGTCGCCGCCGACCACGACGAGGACTTCCGCCCCGCCCTCGACGGCAACCACGGCGAGCTCGCCGAGGTGGCCGGGCGCCTCGGAGACGAGCGCCTCGCCCGTCAGGCCGCGAGCTGCCGCCTGTCGCGCGATCTCGGGCCAGCGGCGTCCGGTGGATCCATTCGCGGACGCCGGATTGACGAGAAAGACGGTCGGGGTCAGTGCTTCTCGCCGGCAGTTGCCGTCGCGAGCGCGACCTTCGTCATGCGGTCGACCGCCGCGCGCAGCTCGTCGTCGGAGATGCGCTTGAACTCGCCCTCGACGACGATGTCGCTCACGGTCAGCAGGCAGCCGCCCTGCACGCCGCGCAACGCGGCGACGGTGAACAGCGCCGCAGCCTCCATCTCGACCGCCAGGACGCCGCGCTTCGACCAGCGCTCGTACTGGCCCTCGTCCGGGTTGTAGAAGAGGTCGCTCGAGACGATCGGCCCGACGTGCATCGCCTGGC
>VAYM01000065.1 GCA_005884945.1 Actinomycetota bacterium
AGAATGAAGCGGTGTCCTGCACCAGACGGTGTGCTTGGTCGCTTGCCGTTGCCGACGTGCTGCGACGATGTCTTCTTGTTGGTGCCTTGCTGGGAGCGCTCGAGGCGAGTGGGGCCCCTGACCCCCGTCTTCCCTCGTGGCCGCAGTATCGGTTCGGTCCGGCGCACACGGGCGCATCGCCGTATGAACACCTCCTCACGCGTTCGAACGTCGGCCGGCTTCGTTTGGCATGGGCGGTAAGGACAGGCGGCGAGGTCTGGTCGTCACCAGCCGTCGGCAACGGGATCGTCTACATCGGTTCGAACGACAAGCACGTCTACGCGTTGCGTGCGACAACCGGAGCGAAGCTGTGGAGGGCGGCGGTCGGCGGCGACCCCTCTGCGCCTGCGCTCGTCGGAAGCGAGCTATACGTGAGCGCGAACAACGCATTTGCATACGCGTTCAACGCCGCGACAGGCAAGCAGCTCTGGCGCACGAATCTCCTGGGCAGCCAGGGGGCCTTCCCGGCGGCGCCGACCGTTGCCGGCGGAGCGGTGTACGTGATGGACGACGGTCTCGTCGCTCTCGATGCAAGCACCGGCATGATGCGGTGGCGGCTTCAGATCGACTGCTTCTCTTGCCCGGTGGCTTTCGCGAACGGCACCGTCTATACCGCCGCCACAGATCCCAGCGATTCGGCGGCGGGCGGCCGGATGTATGCGCTCGACCCAGCGACCGGAAAGTCGCGCTGGGCGACGAGCCTCGGTGGTACCGGCGCATTCACGCCTGCAGTCGCCGAAGGCATCGTCTACGTCGGAATCGACGTGGACGCCGCCGGTGGCATTCGCCCGTGGTCGATCGCCGCGTTCGACGCGGCAACCGGCAGGCAGCTTTGGCGATCGGGAATCGGGCGGTCGAAGTACCTGACATGGGCTTCGGCAGCGGTCACCGCCAGGCGTGTCGTGTTCCCGTCGCCCGCAGGACGGCTGGTCGCGCTCGATGCGAAGACCGGTCGCCGGCTTTGGAGCGTGCCGTTCCGAGTGACCGATTCGGCGCCCGCGATCGCCAACGGCGTCGTCTACGTCGGCTCGACGGACAAGCATCTCTACGCGTTCGACATTCGCACGGGGCGGCAGATCTGGCGAGCCGCGACGGGCGGAGAGATCACGTCGTCACCTACGATCGCGGGTGGGACTGTGATCGTCGGGTCAGACGACGGCGTGGTGCGCGCTTTCCGCCTTCGATCCACACGCTGAGCGGCCGCAGGAGCGCGAAGTGTGGGACTGGTTCCGCCTGAACGTCGACTGAAGGCGTTCGCTCAGCTCGCGAGCGTTGGTTTCGAATCCGCCATGGTGGTTAGCACTGCATCGCCAGGTGGCAACGTCGGGAGCATCCTTGTTCGCGGTCGCGAGGCGCGGCAGGGCGGCGCTTACTGAGTGGAGGAGGCAGCGATGCGTACAGCTCGGCCGTTGCGTCGGCTTGCTTGGGCGGTTGCGCTTGTCTGGGTGACGGCGACCGGGGTGGTTTCGGGGGCGGCAGCCGGACCGGCGGCTGGTGGGAGGCCGTCGTTCGGCGCCGACGTCGTGCTTCCCGGCGGGCAGGGGGCGGAGCCGTCGATCGCGATCGACACGTCGCCGACGGCGAGCCGCGGTGACATGTACGTGGGCGCGATCGGTGATCCGAACGCGCCGCTGGAGTGGCATTCCTACGACGGCGGCAAGACGTGGTCGCAGCCGGTCCCGTTCGACCTGGCCGGATCTTTGCGCGGCGGGGATGAGGACGTCGCCGCGAACACAAACGGGAACCTGCTTGGTGTCGACCTCGACGTGAGCACGGCGTCGGTGCAGATCTCGACAGATCAGGGAAGGTCGTTCGACGCCGGGACGCAGACGGCGCCGGAGGATGACCGGCCATGGGTGACGGCTGCGGGTCAGAACGTGTACGTCGCGTATCACGACTTCACGTTGGAGGCGCCGGTTGTCTGCACCTCGCACGACGGCGGCCACACGTTCGTCTCCTGCATCCAGACCTTCGGCGCGGATCCCTCCGTCACGAACTGCGCCGAGAACACGATCCCGGCGCGCGCGCTGGCGATCGATCCGACGAACTTCTCGCTGAACTTCCTCTATTCGTGCTCGACGGCTGCCGAGAACCTGCAACATCCGCCTTTCGGACCGCTGCACGACTACTACCTGGCGCAGTCGCTCGACGGCGGGCTGACGTGGACGACGCATCGCGTCTTCGTCGCCGACACCTCCGGCGGAAAGGCGCCGAGTTACGCGAACATCTTCGGAACGCTGGCGATCGATTCGGCCGGCAACTACTACGCGCTCTTCGACGGCACGGCCGACGACGACAACGCCGACAGGAATCCGTACCATGTCTACCTCGAGGTTTCGCGCGACCACGGGCAGACGTGGAGCAAGCCGATCCAGGTCGACCGCGATGCAAACGGTGCCGGCACGCACGTGCTGGCGCACCTGGCCGTGACGGCGCCCGGCAACGTCGACGTCGTCTGGTACGGCACGACGGCGACCGGCGAGCCGAACGGCGTTTGCGGGACGGTGGTGAGTCAGTCGCCGTGCACCGACTCGAACGGCAAGCCGGACGGCTTCCCGCCGTTCACGGATCCCAGCGCCCCGGCCTGGAACCTCTACTTGGCTCAGTCGACGAATGCACTCGCCACGAAGCCGAGCTTCAAGCAGGTGGTCGCGAATCCGACGGCAACGCACTTCGGCGAGATCTGCACGAACGGGATCGTCTGCGGATCGTCCGACCGGTCGCTGCTCGACTTCATCAGTGTCGCGGTCGATTGCAAGGGGTTCGCGCACATCGCGTACGGCGGCAACACGAAGCAGCAGGAGGCGGCAGGGCAAGCGTTCGTGCACGTCGCAAACCAGGTCGGCGGCTCGGCGCTCGCTCCTCCGGCTGCGTGCGCGACTCCGGCGCCGTGAACGCGATGAGGCGACATCTCGGCCGCCGGTTCGCGCTGCTTGCAGCGCTCGGAACATCGGTGGCGCTCGTCTTCGGCGCGCCGCTCGGGACATCGGCGACCGGCGCGCCGCCGCCGGCGGGATTTACGGCCGCCGTCCGCGCGGACGCGGCTGAGACGACGAGCGGCCAGAACGAGCCGCAGGTGACCGTCGACCAGTCGGGCACGGCCTACGTGACGTGGCAGTCGGGGCAGAACGGCTCCGACACGTCGAAGTCGCGCGACGGCGTTCACTTCACGTATCTCGGCTATCCGGATCCGGCGACGCCGAACACGGGCATCGGCACCGGCGACATCGGCGACGTGACCGTTTCGCGCAGCTCGTTCCCGGACCCGCTGCACGATACCGCCGCCGACACGACCGGTGACAACGCCGTTTTCTGGGGGAACCTCGCCCAAGGCGGCGTGACCTGTGCCAACAGCCCGATCGAGATTCGAGCGGCGGCCACGATCGACGGCGGCACATGGACACGCCAGGCGACCGCCGGCTGCGAGCCGCTGCAGATCGACCGCCCCTGGCTCGCCGCCTATACGCCGCCCGCCTATCGCGGCACCGATCAGGCGAGCTCGCACACCTCCCTCTACTACGAGTACCACGACTTCGGCGTCTCGAACATCTGGGTCGAAGGCTCGACCAACGGCGGCGAGACGTGGGCGCCGACCTCCGTATCCGCGGTGCAGGCCGGCACACCCGAGGCGCTGACGAGCACCTGCAACACGATCCCGGGCGGGATCGCGGTCGACGAGAACGGCACACATCAGGGTCGCATCTACGCCGTCTGGGAAACGAGCGACCTGAACGAGAACGCGGTCCAGGGCTGCAACTACACGCAGGCCGAGGCGTTCGATCACATCTTCCTCTCCTACTCCGACGACGGCGGTGCTACCTGGACCTCGCGGACGGTGTTCAACGATCCCTGCGCACCGAATCCACCCACACCACCCGCGAACCCGAGTACCTGCCAGGACGTGTCGGAGATCTTCAGCTCGATCGCGGTCGACCAGGCCGGAAACGTCTATGTCGCGTACGTACGCCGCGACATCAGCCAGAGACATCCCGAGTACGACGTGTATGTCGCCACGAGTAGCGACGGCGGCAACGTGTTCACCAGCCACAAGGCGAACACCGACGCCGGCACCCACTACTTCCCGTGGGTCGCAGCCGGCGGCAACGGCGGTGTCGACGTCGTCTTCTACGACACCCCCTACGTCGAGGGCGTTGGCGCGCTCAACAAGCCAACGTCTCCGGCCACCCGATCTACTTCGGTGACATCTGCACGACCGGCATCTTCTGCGGCCTCGCCCCCGACTCATTCGAATGGGGCAACGACCGCATCCTGTTCGACGACCTCGGAGTCGCGGTCGGTCCCGACGGCGGCGCGCGCGTCACCTGGACGGACGCGAGCGGCTCCTGGACCGGGTCCTGCGGACCGGGAGGAACCGTCTCCTGTCAAACCACGCACGTCGAGTTCGCCTGCCAGAAGAGCGGGAAAGGCGTCGGCGGCCAGTCGATCAGCGGCTGCGGTCAGGTGAAGAAGCCTTGAGCAGCGCGCGTCTCCGTCAGGGGCGCGTGAGGAAGAGCCGCTTCTCCGTTGTGAGGTTGGGGGCCCACTCGAGGCGGCCCGCGCCCGCGAAACGCAGGTAGGCGCGGAGGGCGTCGCGCATCGCGTCGACGAACCCGTCGGCGCGGCGCGGCGCGAACCCGTCTTCCCACCAGACGTCGAGTACCTCCACGCGGGCTCGGTCGCGGTCGATCCGCGGTTCGATCCGGCCGACGAAGCGGTCGCCGAAGACGATTGGGAGCACGTAATAGCCCCAGCGGTAGTCGAAGGCGAACAGGCTCGCGAGCAGGGCGGTGTCCCACAGCAGCGAGTCGAACGGGGCGATGAACGCGACGGAGGGGGTCGGCTCCGGCGGCGCCTGCAGCAGCGCGAGCTCCTCGGCGAGGACGAGGCGCTTGCCGCGCACGCCCTCGACGTCGACGGGCACGAGCGCGCCGAGCTCGACCAGCTCCTCGCGCAGTTCGTTGCGCCCCACCCGCTCCGGGGTCGACTTCGGCGGGGCGATGCGGTCGAACGTGCCGCCGGCGCCGCCGGGGCCAAGCAGGCCGTGGGCGCGGTACCTGGACAGGAGCTTGTGCAAGAGTTGCTCTCGCTCCGGCACCTCGTGTGCGAGCACCTCGGCCGGCAGCAGCCGTTCGAGCAGGTCGTAGTACCGTCGGTTGCCGTCGCGCCGCGCGAGACCGATCACGCCCGTGACGGTGAATGCCTCGAGCACGGCGCGCACGGCGTTCTCCGGCATCCCGAACCAGTCCTTCGTCGGACCAGTCTCTCGCTCGAAGTCGAGTGAGGACAGCGGTCCTTCGGCGCTGGAACCGGGGTCCCTTGCGGCCCATGACATGACGGAACCAGGGGAACTCGCTCGTCGGGACAAACGACAGCGCCTTGTTGGTCGCCTCGAAGATCTCACGGCGTTCGTAGAGCAGGTCGCACCAGGCCGGCTCGTAGCCGGCGACACGCGCGTGCAGCACGAGGTCATGGTTCCGGCCAGCGACCGCGATCGGGTCAAACTGGATCGACCCGAACCTCCGGAACACCTCGAGCACCCCGTCGAGGCCACCCACGAGAGACCGAGCAGGCGCGAGGAAGTGTCGCGCGACGAGAAAGCGACGGGCCGCCTCCGCAGTGACCTTCACCTGGACGACACTAGCGCCGCTCGCGGTTGACCCCACGTTCTCGGCTTCTGACGCTCTACTTGCTTGATTCCTCGTTTCGCAAGGAGCCCGAACCGCCTCGCGGCTTGTTGCGAATAAGTCGCGACAACGCAAGCCAGTGCCTCCCGGTTCTCCAACGGGGCGCGCCGAGACGGGGAGGTAGCAGGATGTCCGAGGTGCAGGTAGCGGTGGGCGAACGAACGGGGCGGCGCGGGTGGCGCGCCTGGAAGCAGGCGCTGACCCCGGCGGAGTGGGCCCGACTGGGTGGGTTCGCCGGCGGCGTCGCGCTTCTCCACTTGCTGGGCTTCGGTCTCTTCATCTACTACGCCAGGCACAACCCGGCGCTCGCCGGTCTGGGCACGCTCGCGTACACGTTCGGGCTGCGGCACGCCTTCGACGCCGACCACATCGCCGCGATCGACAACACGACCCGCAAGTTCCTCCAGGACGGGAAGCGCTCGATGGGCGTCGGCTTCTTCTTCTCCCTCGGGCACTCGACGATCGTCTTCTCGCTCGCGGCGGGTTTGGCGATCGCCGCGAAGACGGTCAATTCGAAGATCCCGGCCTTCCAAGACTACGGCGGCTACATCGGCGCCTCCGTCTCCGGCACCTTCCTGCTCCTGATCGGCGCGCTCAACCTCCTCGTGCTGCTCGACATCCTCGGCGTCTTCAAGCGCATGAAGCGCGGCCACTACGACGAGCAGAAGCTCGAGCAAGCGCTGCTCAATCAGGGCTTGATGAGCCGCTTCTTCCTCAAGCGGATCGGCGACCGGATCGACAGGAGCTGGAAGATGTACCCGCTCGGCGTGCTCTTCGGGCTCGGCTTCGACACCGCCACCGAGATCGGACTGCTCGCCCTCGCCGCCGGCGTCGCAACCCATCACGTGCCGTTCCTGGCGGTGATCTCGCTGCCGCTCATCTTCGCCGCCGGCATGAGCCTGATGGACACCGCCGACGGCGCCTTCATGAGCCACGCTTACGGCTGGGCCTTCTCCAACCCGATCCGCAAGGTCTACTACAACATCACTGTCACCAGCCTCTCGGTCGCCGTCGCGCTCGTGATCGGCATGATCGAGCTACTACAGGTGACCGCCGCGAAGTTTTCGCTCAACGGCGGCTTCTGGAGCTTCCTCGACAACCTCGACTTCGGCCACCTCGGCTACGTCGTCGTCGGCCTCTTCGTCGCCACCTGGCTCTTCTCGCTCACCCTCTGGAAGACCCGTCGGATCGAGCAACGCTGGGGCTCGCTCCTCGAGCGAGGCTAGATGCTCCGGCTACACGCTCGCCGACACCGAACTGACCTTCTCCGGCCGATGCACAAACTGTCGCAGCTAAAACGCATGCACGTGCGAGCCGAATCGCAAACCGCGGACCGCGCGCGCAGTAAGGCGCCGATCACACTAAGGTGATTCCGTCCGCTCCGGCCTAGCCGTGCAACACGCGGCGCAGACGCGACTTCCGGCGCGGCTCGACGAAGCGCGACCAGAGCGCAACCAGGGCGACGCCGATCACGATGGCGAGGATGAACCCGAGCAAGCCGCCGATCAGCAGACCGGCGATCAGGACGGACGCGACACCTATCGCGATCGTCATCAATAGACCCATCGGATCCTGGCCGCGGTGGAACAGCCGCCCGAGCGCGCCGACGAGAAGGCCGATCAGGATCAAGCCGATGATGTGAAGGATCATGCGTTCGGCCTGCCCCGCCCAGCACCAGTCAAACCTGCGCCGTCGCGAGGGAGTTGTGCCGCATCGCGAGGGACGGCTGAAGGATGCTTTAGCGGCGCACGAGCGCGTAGCGCCCCGCGCGGGCGGCCGTTCGTCCCTCGCGTCCGCGGCGGAAGAACAGCCGCATCGTGGCGCCGACGCCACCGCTGAGCACGAATCCAACCGCGAATGCGCCGACCAGCAGGAGCGGGAGCTTGGCACGCAGCTGCGCGTTCAGGTCCGCCGATTGGCGGAGTTCGTCGATCGCGTCGGCGAGGTGTTCGCGTTCGCCGGCGAGCTCGCTGCGGACCGCGTCTGTCTCCTGCGTGTTAGCTGCTTCGCTGGCCGCCATCGGCCTTCACCGCCTCGCTTGTCCGTTTCGCCTCTTCGATCGCCTGCTCAGGTACCGGCGGCACGCCGCTCTTGATCGATCGCAGCGCCAACAGGGCGAGCGTGCCTGCGAGGAGCAGCAGTGCACCGGCGACAATCAACAGTGCGAGCCAGGTCGCAAGAACGGTCGCGAGCGCAGCTGGGGCCGTCGCGAAGGCGAAACCGAGCGCGAAGAGCGCGAAGAGCGCGGCGCCGACGCCGAGGCCGATGCCGACAGCGAGCGCAGCCGCTTTTTGTTTGAGCTCGAGCAGCGCCAACCGGATCTCGAGCCGCGCAAGCGCGCTTGCGTGCTCGGCGACGCCCTTGGCGGCGGAGCCCACGCTGGGTGCCTCAGGCGCGCGGGTGGGCATGCCCCCTCCAGTCCAAGAGCTTCGCGGTCGCGACACCGGCGCCGAGCGCGGCGCCGATCAGCGGTAGCGGATTGCGCCCACCCCCGTCGGGCTGCGCGTTTCCGCCGCTCCCACGCGCTGGTTGCGTCGGCGCCGATGCCGGCGTTGCGGGCGTGCTTGTCGGCTCCCTATGCGGCTCGCCTTTGGCGCGCGCCTTGATCAGGCTCGGCCTCAGCTTGCGCACAAAGGCGGCGTCCTCGGCCAGCGGTTGCGCGAGCTTGCCGACCAGACCGCCGCGGCGTCCCGCCTCATCGGCGAGTCGCCGCAGCCGCTGCGATGTTCGTTCGATGACT
>VAYM01000159.1 GCA_005884945.1 Actinomycetota bacterium
GCTCGTCGCCATCGGAGCCATCCTCAACGGCGCCTTCGGCGAGACGGAGGGAAAGATCTTCGCCACGCTCGCGACGACGTTCGTGGCGGGATCGACGGCTCTCGCGGGAATCGCCTGCCTGGAACGGGGCGTGTCCCGTCCATTCGGCGTGCTCGGACTCGTCCTCTCCACGCTCGGTTTTCTGCTCTGGGCGGACCAGATCTGGGAAGAGCACGACAGCACCGGGTACTGGAAGCTGCTGGGGCTGCTCGCGGCCTGGACGGTCGCCACGCTCCTCGTGACGACGACGCGACTCATGACGCGCTCGCCGCAACTCGTGCGGACGTTGTTTCCCGCGACATCACTTGCCGCGCTGAGCGCCGCCGCCACGGTCAGCGTCATGATTCTGTCGGAGAGCGGCGACGGCTGGCAGCTGTTCGCAGTGTTGCTCGTCCTCGCCGTCCTCGGAGAGACGCTGACGCCGATCCTCCAGCGTTACACCATCACTCCCGTCGATGACGCTCCGGCCGAGCGGGTCCTCGGAGAGGTTGCAGGCGCAGTCGTCGTCGCCGTACGAACTGCACACGCCGGTCGGCGAGTCCATCTCGGCAACCGCGAAGTACCGATCGCCGAGGACGAGCTGATCGTCGTTCGCGCAGCGGAGGCTTAGGTGCGGCGAGGCGCCGCCCCCTGGTCCCACGGTCGGCGCAGTCTTGCTCGGCGCAGCTAGCCCGACCGGCCGCACTACACTCGGGTCTGTGGCCGGCCTCAGGATCTGCCTCGTCACGCCGTTCGCCTGGTCGCAGCCACACGACGTCAACGAGCACGTCGCTGGGGTCGCCGAAGAGCTCCGCCGGCTCGGCCATTCGGTCACGATCCTCGCCTCCTCGAATCGGGCACGCGATCTCGCAGCCGGGCGGCGCGCGCTGCTCGACGGGCTGCACGCCGACCTCGTAGCGCTCGGGCCGGCAGTGCCGATTTCGCGCCGCAGCCGGATCGGCGTGCCCGTCGGCGCGCGCGCGAACCTCTCGCTCGCACTGGCGCTCGGCCGCTTCGACGTCGTCCACGGCTTCGAGCCGGGACTGCCGAGCCTCTCGTACCTCGCGCTGCGCGACGCCCAGGCGCTGACGGTCGCGACGTTCGTTTCGCCGGATCGCCTCGGGTATCCGCCAGGCAGGGCGCAGCGCGAACGGCTGCTCGCGCGCCTCGACGCGCTCGTCGCGGCGAGCGACGCGACAGCCGAGGCGGCGGTGTCGCGGTTCCCGGGTAGCTATCACGTCGTTTCCCCGGGCGTCGATCTCGAGCTCTTCGAGCCGCGGGAGAAGCGGCCCGTGATCGTCTCCGAGTGGCGTCCCGCAGAGCGGCCGCTGAACCGCTCCGTCCTGCGTGCGCTGGAGGAGCTCCCGGATTGGGAGCTCGTCTTCCTGCGCACGAAGCCGCTCACCGGCCGTCCGACGATTCCGCGCGAGCTTCGCGGACGCGTGACCGTCCGCACCGCTCGCGACGGTAAGACGCGGGCGCAGCTCTACGCGGACGCCGCGATCTTCGTCCCCGCACTTGCAGGGCTCGCACGCGCGTCGCTCGAAGCAGCGGCTGCAGGGTGCGCGATCGCAGCACCAGCCGGGACGGCGACGCAGCCCGAGCTGGCCGGAGCGGAGGTCGCACGGCTCGCGGAGGACCCCCCGTTCCGCGAGCGTCGCCAGCGCGAGGCACGCGAGCGCGCCGAGACGCAGAGCTTCTCGGCCGTCGCGCGGGAGCTCGAAGACATCTACGAGTCCCTCGCCCGCCGCAGACGTCCCCCGAAAACGGTCGATCCGCTGGCGGAGCGCGACTGGATCCTCTGCGACCTGCACATGCATACGAGCTGGTCGCACGACTGCACCGTCGATCCCGCGGACCTCGTGATGTACGCCGAGGCGATCGGACTCGGTGCGATCGCCGTCACGGATCACAACGTGTCCGGCGGCGCGCTCGAGACGGCGGAGCTCGCACGCGGCCACGATCTCGTCGTCATCCCCGGTGAGGAGATCAAGACCGACGGACAGGGCGAGGTGATCGGCCTCTTTCTTCAGGAGGAGATCCCGGGCGGCCTGTCGTTCCCCGACACGATCGCGGCGATTCACGACCAGGGCGGCCTCGTCTACCTCCCACACCCGTTCGACCGCCTCCACTCGATCCCCGATCCCGCGACGCTCCACCGCCATCTCGCAGACATCGACGTCTTCGAGGTCTACAACGCCCGTCTGCTCTTCGAGTCCTACAACGACGAGGCGATGAGGTTTGCGACGAAGTACAACCTGACAGTCGGAGCCGGCTCGGACGCGCACGTCCTCCAGGGGGTCGGGACGGGCGGCCTCCGAATGCGCGCATTCGACGGCCCCGAGGAATTCCTCCTTTCGCTGCGTTCGGCGCAGGTTCTCCGCCGTCCACGGTCGCTCGTCTACCTCCAATCGCTCAAATGGATGGCCCAGGCCAAGGAACGGGTTCGCTAGCGGAGAAGCTTGAGAACGCCGCTGTGAGTCCCGTGCCAACCGACGAGATCTACGAGAAGTACCGAGACAAGGCGATCGTCGAGATCAACGCGCTCGCCCATGAGATCGGCGGTGCCGCCGGCGGACGCGTGCCCGTGCTCGGATCCGGCCATCCGCTCGGGGACATCATGTTGCTGAAGTACCGGCCGCAGCCGGCGGAGGTACAGGAAGGGGTCGCGTTCTACGGGCGCGCCGGACAGGCCATCCTGAAGTCGCTGCAGCGTCTGCACGTCGACCCGCTCTCGGTCTACGGGACGAACTGCCTCAAGTTCGCCGACGGCGACGAGGACGAATCGCGTCCCTTCCTGACGCGGGAGCTGCACATTGTTCAGCCGAAGCTCGTCGTACCGATGGGCGAGCAAGGCGTCTCGTTCTTGAATTCGATCGAATTTCCGTTGGCGGACACGCTGGAGTGGAAACCGGGTGAGCTCCAGCGATTCACCGCGACGGTGGATGCGCTCGTCGTCCCGGACATCGACACGTCGCTGGACGAGGCTCCGGCGAAAACGGCGTTTTGGAACGCTTTCAAGCCGCTCGGCCAATGGTGGGCCGAGCTACCGCCTTACTGATCGTCGTCGCGGCGCTCGCCGTGTACGACGCCGTGCACGCGAGCCTGTGGGACGCATCGAACTGGTGGGACGTCGCGTTCATCGCGCTCGTGCTGATCCCCGCGACGTTCGTGCTCGTGTGGCTCATGCTGGCTCTGCGGACGGCGCGTGGATTGCTTCCAGCCGGCCTCGCGCTCGCCGTGCTCACAGCAGCCCTGCACGTCGGCGGCTGGAACACGGCGGAGAACGTCGTGAAGCTCTTCGCCGTCACGTTCGTCGCTTTCTGGTTTCTCGCGTACTTCGAGACGGCGTCGTGGGTCGTTCTCGTCGCGTTCATCATCCCGTGGGTCGACGCGTACTCGGTCTGGAGAGGGCCGACGAAGGTGATCGTGACGCACCACGAGCACGTGTTCACGACGTTGTCGTACGCGTTTCCCGTTCCCGGCGAGCACACCGCTGCGAACCTCGGCCTGCCGGATCTCCTGTTCTTTGCGCTCTTCCTCGCGGCGTCGGTGCGATTCGGACTCCGCCCGGGCTGGACGTGGCTTGCGATGACGGCCTCGTTCGGCGCGACGATCGCGATCGCGGTGGCGCTGGAGCTGGGGGGACTGCCGGCGCTGCCGCTGCTGTCGCTCGGATTCCTTGCGCCGAACGCCGATCTCCTCTGGTCGCGGATGCGCGGCCGGCCCGTCGACGTGGACGGCGCGCAGCTGCGACCGAACGGCTGAGCCGAAGGTCGGGCGCCGCCGCGTCGAAGTCGGCACACAATCGGCACCCACGCGTGCGCCGAAAACGGGTAGCGTCGATCGCGAGGGTGGCGGGTCATCCCCACCCTCCATCTGGGTGGGGGTCGCGCGCGCGTCAACCTTTACTGCGCTTCGCGTTCCAGGAGCGCGACCGTCTCGACGTGCGGGGTGTGCGGGAACATGTCGACGGGGCGCGCTCGCACGAGTGCATATCCGTACTCCGTACCGAGAACCTTCACGTCACTCGCGAGGGTCGTCGGGTTGCACGAGACGTACACGACGCGGGGCGCACCGAGCTCCCCGAGTCGACGCAGAGCCTTGCCCGCGAGCCCCGCACGAGGCGGGTCGACGACCACCACGTCCGGCTCGCCGCTGCGTTCGCGCAGCTCTCCCACCGACGCGCCGACGTTGCCTGCGAAAAACGCGGCATTGGTGATCCCGTTCAGCTCTGCGTTCTCGAGCGCGCACGCAACGGATTCCTCGGAAACCTCGACACCCCACACCGTGAGCGCATCCCGCGCAAGGATCAGTCCGATCGTCCCGATGCCGCAGTACAAGTCGAAGACCGTCTCCTGCCCCGACAGCCCCGCGAGCTCACGCGCCAGCTCGTACAGACGCTCGGCCATCCGCGTGTTCGTCTGCAGGAACGCATTCGGCCGCACGCGGAAACGCAGCCCGCACAGCTGCTCCTCGATCGCCTCCTCGCCCCAAAGCAGGTGCGTCGGCAGGTTCGTGACCTCTGCGGCCGACGTGTTCTCCGCCCAGTGGATCGACCGCACTTCGGGAAACTCGCGGAGGACGTCCACGAAGTGGCCCGTGTCGAACTTCTCGCCCCCTGCAGTGACGAGCTGCACGAGCACCTGGCCCGTGTTCCGTCCCTCGCGCACGACGAGATGGCGCAGGTAGCCCGTCTGCTCGGCCTGGTCGTACGCGACGAGGCGCTCCGCACGCGCCCACTCGCGCATGCGGTTGCGAATGGCGTTGCCCAGCTCGGTCGTAAGCCAGCACTTCTCGACCTCGAGCACCTCGTCCCAGCGCCCGGCCTTGTGAAAGCCGATCGTGGGCCCGTCTTGCAACTGCGTGAAGGAGTACTCGAGCTTGTTGCGATAGTGGAAGATCTCCTCTGCCGGAACGATCGGCTCGAGCGGCGGCGCGTCGATGCCGCCGATCCGCCGTAGCGCATCGTCAACTTGCACCTCCTTCGCCGCGACCTGCGCCTCGTACGCCAGATCCTGGAAACGGCAACCGCCGCAGGCCGGATAGTGCGCGCACGGCGCGTCGACACGCTGCGGGCTGGGTGCGACGACCTCCGTCACGAGCGCCTCCGCGTGACGACGCTGCACCTTCGTCACGCGCGCGCGGACCCGGTCGCCCGGCAGACCGCGTCGCACGAACACGACGAAGCCGTTCAACCGCGCCACGCCGTTGCCGCCGTACGCGAGCGAGTCGACGGTGAGCTCGAGCTCCTGGTCCTTCTTCACAGGCGCGGCCACGCGCCTGAGCGTAACTACTAGTGGAGGTCGCTTACCGGATGCGGGCTCAAGATCGACGGCCGGCGCGGCTTCTGCTTGAAGTCGAAGTCCCGCACGAGATTCCCGAGGATCGAAGCCCGCTCACGAACGTCGGGCCGCGGGTCCGGACGTCCGTCCGTCTTCGGATCGAGCCGCGCGCCGCCGAGGAAGTCGTCCTCGATGAACTTCGCGTACGCGTCGAAGCTCAGCGTCTGGTGGTCGATGAACCCGCGGCGCGCATACGGACTGATCACGAGCCCGGGAACGCGGAGCCCGTAGCCGTTCTCGTCCACGTGCGGCGGGACGACGTGGTCGTAGAAGCCGCCCCAGTCGTCCCACGAGAGGAAGATCGCGGTCGACTTCCATTCAGGCCCGCGCATCGCCGCGTCGATGAGCTTCGTCACGTACGTCTCGCCCGCCGTGACGAGCCCCGGCGGATGCTCGCTGACGCTCCCGGTCGGATCGATCCACGAGACGGCCGGAAGCTTCCCCGCCTTCGCCGCCGTGAAGTAGCCACCGAGCGTCGTGACGTTGCCGAGCTGGCCGTCGTCCTGCACCGTCGTGAAGAAGGGCAGCGGATTCCAGATGCCGGGAGTGCGCGCGCCCTGCTTCACGGACTCGCAGATCATCTCGTCGCCCTCGCAGTCCGGCTCGGTCCCGGTGAACACGTAGTACCGCCAGCCCACCTTCCGCTTGTGGAGAAGATACGTCAGGTCCGTCCACGCGTAAGCAGGCGGCGTGGCGTTCGGGTTGTTCGGACGGTCCGGCGGCGGACCGGGATTCTGGAGCGCGTTCGTGCAGCTGAACGGGTCGTCGCGGTTCGTGCAGTGTGCCGACCACTCCGAGACCATGAAGAGATGCGCCGGCAGGCTCCACGATGCATTCGGCTCGAACATGTGGTCCTGCAGGACGTAGTTCCGCGCGTAGGCCCAGTAGTTCGGGATGTCGCTCCCGTCGTGATAGCCCATCACGTCGGGATTCGTCGCGCGCTGCGAGCAGATCGGGTTGTCCGGGTTCTTCTTGCACCCTTTGACCTTTGCGTTCTCGGCGCGCCCGACGAAGCCGTCCATCCGGCCGCCGTCGACGTCCGCGAGCGCATCCGCCTGCCCGTGCGGCCCGCCGGCGTTGAGATCGCGCGTGTCGTGGAACGGCTTCTCGCATCCCCCGGTCGCCGGGTTCGGCGCGCAGACGGAGAACTCGCCGCTCGCCGTCCGTGGCAGCCCGTCCGCCCCCGGATACGTGCCGAAGTACTGATCGAACGAGCGGTTCTCCTGCATGATCACGATCACGTGCTTGATCTTGTGGATCCCCGCCGGCTTCGGCCGTGCGGCCCGCGCATCCCCATCGCCGCTCGGAGCGAGCGCGACGCCGAGCGACGAGGCCGCGATCACGGCGATGACCCCCAGTGCGACGATCGGCTTTCGCATCTGCCCAGACGCGTTGTAGTCGCCGTGTTTTAAGCGCCTGTTAGCACTGGGTTAAAGATCGGCAGCGCCTATCCCAGCGCAGTGACGTACACCTTTCGCTCGCGCGGCCCGTCGAACTCGCAGAAGAAGATCCCCTGCCAGGTGCCGAGCGCGAGCTTTCCCTCGTCGAGCGGGACGAGCACCTGAGGGCTGATCAGCGAAGATCGGATGTGGGACGGCGCGTTCGGCCCGTCGGGGTCCTCCACGTGCTTCCACTCCCAGTCGTCGTCGACCACTTTCTCGAGCGCAGACTCGAGGTCGCGCGCGACGGCCGGATCGGCACCTTCGTTGATGGTCACCGCCGCGGTCGTGTGCGGGACGTATACGAGCGCCGCCGCCGCGCCGTTCGTCGGGCCGAGCGCCTCCTGCACCTGCGTCGTGATGTCGACGAGCTGCGTACGGCGTTCGGTCCTGAGGGTGATCTCCTGCATGCCGCTATCCTACGAAACCCTGTGCCGCCAGCCCCGCTGTCCGACCGAGAGCTCGACGCGTATCGCGAACAAGCGGACCGCTTCATTGCGGAGCTGGACGAGGAGTTCTACCTCCACTACGCCGGCCTGAAGGAGTCGTTCGACCTCAGCCCGATCTACCAGCGCCACCGCAATCTCACAGAGCCCGACGTCGTCAAGACGATCGGCCTCTCCGTCAACGGCGGCGAGCGAATTCGAGAGCTGTGGCGGTTCGCGTGCGAGGGGTACCTCGGCGAGTTGACGCGCGAGCATGCGGAGAAGCTCGCGGCACTCGAGTCCGAGATCCAAGTCTCCGTCGACGGCGAGGAGATCCCGTACCGGATGCTTCGCCCCGCGCTGGCGAACGAGGCGGACCGCGGAAAGCGTCAGCAGCTCGACGAGCGCGCGAACGAGATCCTCGAGGAGCAGATGAACCCGATCCACCTCGACGCGGTCCAAGCGATCCAAACCGCGGTGCGCGACCTCAGCTTTGCGAACTACCTCGAGCTCTATCGCAAGGCGCTGCCTTCATCCGCGCTCGACGACCTCGCCGAGCAGTGCCGCGCCCTGCTCGACTCCACCGAGCAGTTGTACGAAGAGGCTGCAGACCGGCTCTTCCGCTCACGTGTGGGCGTCGGTCTCTCGGAAGCTCAGCGCTGGGACGTGCCGCGACTCTTCCGCGCGCCCGAGTGGGACCCGATGTTCCCGAAGGATCGAATGTTGCCGGCGCTCGAAGGGACGCTCGAGGACCTCGGCATCGACCTGAAGTCGCAGTCGAACGTCCACCTCGACCTCGACGAACGCCCGAACAAGACGCCGCGCGCCTTCTGCGCGCCGATCGAGATTCCCGACAAGGTGATGCTCGTCATCCAGCCGATCGGCGGCCCGGACGACTGGCGCGCGCTCTTCCACGAGGCGGGCCACACAGAGCACTTCGCCAACACGTCGCGGAACCTCGCAATGGAGGAGAAGCGGCTCGGCGACAACGCCGTCACCGAGGGATGGGCAATGCTGCTGCAACACCTGACCGACGAGCCCGAGTGGCTCACGCGCCGGCTCGACTTCCCGCGTCCGCACGACTATGCGGTCGAAGGCGCGACGGGACTGCTCTATTTCGTGCGCCGCTACTGCGCGAAGATCCTGTATGAGGTCGAGTTTCACGTAGCGGAGGACGTCACGACGATGCGCAACCGCTACGTCGAGTTGCTCGGCGAAGCCCTGAAGATCGAGCCCACGTCCGCGAACTACCTCTCGGACATCGACTCGGGTTTCTACGTATCGTCGTATCTGCGCGCCTGGGGATTCGAGGCGCAGCTCCGGGCGTACCTGCGCGAGAAGTTCGGCAACCGGTGGTTCGCGACGCGCGATGCGGGGGCGCTCCTGCGCGAGCTCTGGGCCGAGGGCCAGCGGCTGCGGGCGGAGGAGATGCTCAAGGAGGTCACGGGCTTCAGCCTCGAGATGGAGGCGGTCGGAGACCGTGTCCGGGAGGTCCTGACGCGGGCTTGAGGGGGCGGCCTCCGTGCCGTCCTCATCATTGAATAAGCTTTATGCATGGCCAGGACCCGTGTCCTGATCGCCGGCGCTGCGGGCCGAGACTTCCACAACTTCAATCTCGTCTACCGGGATCGGCCGGAGCACGAGGTGGTCGCGTTCACAGCGACGCAGATCCCGAACATCGACGGGCGCGTCTATCCGCCGGAGCTGGCGGGGACGCTGTATCCAAACGGGATCCCGATCCTTCCGGAGTCCGCGCTCGAGCAGCTCGTTCGCGAGCACGAGATCGACGAGGTCGTGTTCGCGTACTCGGACGTGACGCACGAGCACGTCATGCACATCGGCTCGCGTGCACTCGCAGCAGGAGCGTCGTACCGCTTGATCTCGCCCAGGCAGACGATGCTCCGCTCGACGAAGCCGGTCGTGGCGATTTGCGCGGTTCGCACCGGCTCCGGCAAGAGCCAGACGACGAGGCGCGTCGCCCAGCTCTTGCGTGAGAGCCGCAAGCGCGTCGCCGTCCTCCGTCATCCGATGCCGTACGGCGACCTCGCCGCGCAGGCGGTGCAGCGGTTCGAGCGCTACGAGGACCTCGAGGCGGCCGATGCGACGATCGAGGAGCGCGAGGAGTACGAGCCGCACCTGTCCGAGGGAAACCTCGTCTTCGCCGGCATCGACTACGAGCGCATCCTCCGCGCCGCCGAGCAGGAGGCCGACGTCGTGTTGTGGGACGGCGGGAACAACGACACGCCGTTCATCGAGCCGGACGTCCACATCGTCGTCGTCGACCCACACCGGCCCGGCCACGAGCTTCGCTACCACCCCGGCGAGACGAATCTTCGGATGGCGGACGTCTGTGTCGTCAACAAGATCGACAGCGCACCGCAGGCCGGGATCGACGCCGTGCTCAGCTCGATTCACGAGAACACGACGCACGCCAAGGTCGTGCTCGCCGCCTCGCCGTTCCACGTCGAGGGCGACCCGGAGCAGATCCGGAACAAGCGCGTGCTCGCGGTCGAAGACGGTCCCACGCTGACGCACGGCGAGATGACGTTCGGTGCCGCCGTGCTCGCGGCGAAGCAATACGGCGCGGCCGAGCTCGTCGATCCGCGAGCGTGCGCGGTGGGAACGATCGCCGAGACGTTCGAGCAGTACCCGCACGTCGGTGCGCTGCTCCCGGCGATGGGCTACGGGCGGCGGCAGATGAAGGACCTTCGCGCAACGATCCGAAAGTGCGAGCCCGATCTCGTCCTGATCGGGACGCCGATCGACCTGCGGCGCCTGATCGACCTCGAGACGCCCGCGCTCCGTGTCACGTACAGGCTGCAGGAGATGGGCGAGCCCACCTTGAAGGACATCCTCGTGGAGAAAGGCCTGATCGAAGAGACCGCGCTCGTGTGAGTACGGTCGTCGCGCTCGGCGGCAACGCATTGATGCGGCCGGGCGAGCGTGGGACAGCGGCAGAGCAGCTCGCCAACCTTCGCCGTGCCGTCGTTGCGCTTCGTCCACTGCTCGCGGAGTCGGACCGCGGCCTCGTGATCACGCACGGAAACGGCCCGCAGGTCGGGAACGAGCTCATCCGCCAGGAGCGCGCCGCCGAGGAGGTGCCGCCGTTGCCGCTGTGGCTCGCGGTCGCGCAGACGCAGGCGGAGATCGGCGCGTTGATCGCAGCAGAGCTGCGGCCGACGGTCGAGTGCGAGCTCGCATGCGTGTTGACGCACGTGCGCGTCGTGCCCGACGATTCGGCATTCGACCGCCCGACCAAGCCGATCGGCCCGTTCTACGGTCCGGCGGAAGCGGAACAGCTGCATCGCGAGCGCGGCTGGGTGCTGTCCCCGGACGCAAACCGCGGTTATCGACGCGTCGTTCCGTCCCCCGAGCCGGTCGAGGTAATCGAGCTGGAAACGATCCGCCGGCTCGCGGAGAGCGGCGCAATTGCGATCGCATGCGGCGGCGGCGGCATTCCGGTCGTCCGGCGCGGTGACCGGCTCGTCGGCGTCGACGCGGTGATCGACAAGGACCGCGCATCCGCTCTGCTCGCCCGCGAGCTCCGCGCCGAGGAGCTCGTCATCCTCACCGAGGTCCCTGCGGTCTACGAGAGCTTCGGCGAGCCCGGCCAGCGGGAGCTCCGCGACCTCGGGCGCAAGGAGGCGGAGGCGCTTCTTCCGCAGCTCGCCGAGGGGTCGATGCGTCCGAAGGTCGAGGCCGCGCTCGCATTCGGCGGCGGCACGCTGATCACGAACTTCGACGCACTCGCGGACGCGCTCGCCGGACGAGGCGGAACGCGGATCGACATGGAATAGTCGGCAGCGATGGTGGTTGGTGTCCTGCATCCCGGCGAGATGGGAGCCGCGATCGGCGCTGCATTGCGCGGATGCGGCCACACGGTACTCTGGGCGTCCTCCGGTCGGAGCCCGGCGACGGCCGACCGTGCCCGCCTCGCGGGTCTCGAAGACCTCCGAACCGCTGAAGGACTCGCACGCCGCAGCGAGGTGATCCTGAGCGTGTGCCCGCCGCATGCAGCCGCGGAGGTCGCCAAGTCGACTGCGGAATTCAACGGGATCTACGTGGATGCGAACGCGATCGCTCCCGCGACGTCACGCAGCGTCGGCGCGGAAATGGCTCGCTACGTCGACGGCGGCATCATCGGCCCGCCTCCACACTCGGCTGGGACGACTCGTCTGTATCTCTCCGGAACGGAAGCTCGCGACGTCGCGTCGCTGTTCGCGGGGACGACCGTCGACGCACGCGTCCTCTCGGTCCGGATCGGAGACGCGTCCGCGTTGAAGATGGTCTACGCCGCCTGGACGAAGGGGACAGCGGCGCTGCTGCTCGCGATCGGAAACGTCGCACGCGCGACCGGCGTCGACGATGCGCTCCAGAATGAATGGGCGCTGTCGCTGCCGGGCCTCCCGGACGCAGCTCGGCGGGCCGCGAGCTCTGCTTCGGCCAAAGGCTGGCGTTGGGTCGGCGAGATGGAGGAGATCGCTTCGACCTTCGCCGCCGCGAGTCAGCCTGCAGGCTTTCACAGCGCTGCAGCCGACGTCTTTCGGGGCACGTAGAAGGCACGTCGCCTTCGACGCGGCGCAGTAGCATCCGAGCGTGGTCGCGGTGGCGGACAGCCTGAAGGGCCGCTCGTTCACAAGGGTCGCTGACTGGAGTCGTGACGAGCTCATGGAGGTTCTCGAGCTCGCGGATGAGCTGAAGCGTCTGCGCCGGGCGCATGAGGAGCACCACCTCTTACCGGGCCGGACTCTCGGGATGATCTTCCAGAAGCCCTCGACACGGACCCGCGTCTCGTTCGAGGTGGGCATCTACGAGCTCGGCGGGACCGCCCTCTATTTGGCCGCGACCGACCTCCAGCTCGGCCGCGGCGAGAGGATCAAGGACACGGCAACCGTCCTGTCTCGTTACCTCGACGCGATCATGATCCGGACGTTCGCGCAGTCAGACGTGGAGGAGCTCGCGGCGCATGCCTCGATCCCCGTCATCAACGGGCTAACGGACAGCGCGCATCCGTGCCAGGCACTCGCCGACGTGATGACGATCCGAGAGCGATTCGGGCGAATCGAGGGCCTAACGGTCGCCTACCTGGGCGACGGCAACAATGTCTGCGCGTCGCTGATGGTCGCGTGCGCGAAGCTCGGCGCTTCGTTCGTGGCGGCCACGCCGACCGGCTATGAGCCTGCTGAAGAAGCGATCGCCGTCGCCCGGGCGAGCGGGGCCGGCATCGAGGTCACCCACGATCCGGCGTCTGCCGCCGTCGGCGCGGACGTCCTCTACACGGACGTCTGGACGTCGATGGGGCAGGACGCCGAACGCGAGCAGCGGCTTCGCGATCTGCGTGGCTTCGGCATCGACGCGGGCGTCGTGGCTCGCGCATCCGAAAACGTGATCGTGCTCCACTGCCTGCCCGCGCACTACGGCGAGGAGATCACCGAGGACGTCCTCTACGGGCACCACTCAGCCGTCTGGGACGAGGCCGAGAACCGCCTGCACGCACAAAAGGCGCTCATGGCCCTCGTGATGCGGTAAACACCGCAGAGTGATCCCCCTCCGCGACAACGTCCCGACGCGGACGTTTCCCGTCGTCACGGTCGGGCTCATCGTCGCCAACGCGATCGTCTGGTTCTGGGAGTTGAAGAACCCCGGCGTCGACTACCACGTCGCCAAAGACGGCTATTACCCGTGCACGTTTCACGGGCCGTGCGAAGCGGTCCAGATCGGGGGCACCGTCTTCAGGCACCACCTCGCGTGGTGGGAAGGCGCGTTCACGTGCATGTTCATGCACGGGAGCTGGATCCACATCCTCGGCAACATGCTCTTCCTCTGGATCTTCGGGAACAACGTCGAAGACGCGCTCGGAAAGGTTCGCTTTCTGCTGTGGTACCTCGCTGCCGGTCTGGCCGCGACGGCGCTACAGACGTTCGTCACCTTGCAATTCGGAACCGTTCGCGACGCGAGCATCCCGAACATCGGCGCGAGCGGCGCGATCGCCGGCGTGCTCGGCGCGTACATCCTGCTGCTGCC
>VAYM01000160.1 GCA_005884945.1 Actinomycetota bacterium
CCTCCGGAGCGAGCGCCTCGAGCATCGCCGGGTCGCTCATCGGCGGAGGCGATCCGAGGACGAGTGGCTTCGACCCGGGGATGTGCCCACGCGCGTGCGCGTTCGGCCCGCGCACGTCGCCGAGAAACAGGTCGCCCTCGGGCAGGTGTTCCTCCACCCACGCGACGTCGACGACCGGCGGCAGATCAGACACCCGCGAGGAACTCTCGCAGCTCGGCGTTGAACGCATCGGGCCGCTCGAGATTGACGAGGTGCCCGGCAGCCGGAACGACGCGGATGTCGAACTCGCTCAGCTCTCCGGGCGAAGCGAAGTTCTCGTGCTCACCGACGACGAACCGGACGCGGTCGGCGTACGCGTGCGCAACGTCGGTGGAATCCGCTCGATCGCGGATCGCCTCCACGGCGGCGACAAGGCCGTCGGGCTCGCGGTAGAGCAAGCGCGCGTCGGCGTTGCCCGAATCCGCGAACAGCTTCGGAACCATCTCGCGCCACAGGCCGTCCGGACCTTCCCGGCGAATCACGTCGATCATCGCCGCGCGGCGCTCAGGAGTCGGATCGGCGTCCGGCCGCGCCCCGACCAGAAGCATTGCGCGCACCCGCTGCGGCTCGCGGCGTGCCAGCGCTAGGGCGCAGTAGCCGCCCATCGACGCGCCGACCAGAACGAGCTCGCCGTCGACCTCTCCGGCGACCGACCGCGCCCACTCGTCCATCGACTGTCCACGACCGTACAGACGCGGCGCGACCGCGTCCGGAACGACGGAACGCTGGGGCTCCCACATCCGTTCGTCGAGCGGCAACGCGTGCAGCAAGACGACCGTCAAAGGGCGGCGACGACGTCGATCTCTGCGGCGACCGACTCACGGTCCGAGAGACGCGCGACCCAGTCGGAGAGCGCGCCGAACTGGTCGAGGCCCACGTCCATCCGGTCGCGCGCGCGCAGGACCCACGGCACGTACGCGATGTCGGCGAGGCCGAACTCGCGGCCCGTCAGGTAGGCCTGCGCGTCGAGCAGCTCGTCGAGACGCGCGAGCTGCGCATCCAGGCGGAGGCGCGCGCCGTCCTCTCCACGCCGAAGCGCGTAGTAGGGCCTCGACAGGTCGTCGAAGCGGAAGATGAGCACGCGCGCCAGGGCCCGCTCCCCCGGATCGTCGGGCAGCAGCGGCGGGTCCGGGTAGCGCTCGTTCAGGTACTCGTTGATGACTGCGGACTCGGGCAGGACGAATGTGTCCTCCTCGAGCACGGGTACGCGACCGGTCGGGTTCTTCTCGTAGATCCACCTCGGCCGGTCGTCCAGATCGACGACGACGGTGTCGTATTCGATGCCCTTCTCCGCGAGGACGATCCGAGTCCTCGCGCAGTACGGGCATCGGTCGGCGTCGTAGAGCGTGATCACCTGTCGATCGTAGCCTCGAGGCTCATCGCTGCGGCGATCTCTGCGAGCAACTCGCGCGCCGGCGGCAGCTCGGCGGGAGAGGACGCAACCCGTGCGACCGTGCGCACCCGCGCCGGGTCCGCGCCGGTGAGTCGCGCGACGAGCGTCGGGTTTGCGGCGAGGGATAGCTCGTCGGCCTTGCTGAGCTCCCCGTAGTACGTCGGAACGGACAGGTACTCGTCGACCATCCGCCCGCGTTCGAACAGGAGGAAGCGGACGACCGCGTCCTCCTCGAGCGCGAGCGCGACGACCGGAACTCCCATCCGGTCGGACAGCTCCGCGCCGAGCCGCCGCTGCGCGCTGCGGTCCCGGTCGCAGAGCTCGTCGACGACGGTGACCCAGCCGTTCCGCGGCGCCACGACCTCCGTGGACGCCGACCGGCCCATCCGCGGCATGAACTGCTCCAACGCGTGGCGCACCGCAGCCTCGTCGTCCGTCTGCACGTGCGTGGACGCGTAGGACGGCGGCCGCTCCGTCCGCTCGCTGCGCGTGAGCACGGTGTCGAGCTCGGCCGTCATGAAGCGCTCGTGGTCGACGAAGCCGAGCCGCCGGTAGAGCGTCGTCGCCGCGGCGTTGTCGATCCGTACGTCGAGCCCGACGTGGCTCACGCCGCGGTCTCGCCCAGCCGCCGCCACCTCATGGATCAACGACCGGCCGACACCGGCGCGGCGCACGGCCGGGGCGACGTACAGGTCGGTCACATGGAGGAGCGACGGCAGCTCGGGCGGCACGGTTGCGAACACGAAGCCGGTCGAGCGCCCGTCGTCCTCCGACACGAACGCGAGGCCGTCGCGAACGTGCCTGTTCAGGTCGGCCCAGGCGTGCTCCCAGTCCTCGCGCAGGAAAGGCGGCGTCTCGAGCTCGTCCTGCATGGCGAGCCAGAGGTCGCGCAGAGCGTCGTGATCCTGCTCAGTCGCCGGGCGGATGGACACGAAGGCCGGTCACGAGGTAATGGGCGGTCAGGTTCTGGAACGGTGCGAACCGCGCGCCGATCGTGCGCACGTCCGCGTCCGCACCATAGAACGCGGCGACCGCTTTCCGCAGACCGAGGTCGCCCCACGGCCACGCCTGCGGCCGCGCGAGATGGCGGGCGAGGAACCACTCAGCCGTCCACTCGCCGATCCCGCGCTGGGCGACGAGCTCTGCCTTCACGTCGTCGTCGGGCAAGAGCGCGAGACTCCCGAGGTCGAGCTCGCTCCGCGCGAGAGCGACGATGTACTCGGCCTTCCGCCCCGAGAAGCCGAGCCCGACGAGCTCCTGCTCCTTCACGAGGGCGAGCCGCTCGCGCGTCGGGAACGAGTACGCGTCGCCGGCGCGCTTGCCGAACGAGGTGATCAGCCGGTTCCGGATCGCGAAGGCGGCGAAGAGCGAGACCTGCTGCGCGCTGATCGACGTGACGAGGGACTCGAACGGGTCGGGAGCGAGTGGCGGACGGAACCCGGCGAGCGCCGGAACGAGCCGCGCGAGCACGGGCTCGGTGGCCGCGAACGCAGCGAAGCTGTCGAGATCGAACTCGAGGCCGAGCAGCTTGCGCACGACGGGCTCGGTCTGGGGGTCGAGCGGCTCGACGTCGACACCGCCGTCGGCCGCCGTTATCCGCACCTCGCGTCCGTCGACGACGCGGTGGAGGCCGCCGTCGTGCCAGAGGTTCGCGAGATCGGGCCCGAACGCGCGGTACCGCTCGGTCGAGAGCGCAAAGTCGTACGGCTGCGGGATGCGGAGGAGCGCCACGCACCCACGGTAGAAAAAAGCTCAGGACCCGGCGATCATCCCGTAACGATTGCGTAGGCCTCGTCCGGCGAGCGCACGAGCTCGAGCTCGGGACGCAACGTGAGGACCAGCATCGCGTGACTCCACGCAAGGGGGACGACCCACGCCGGCGCGCCGTCGTCCGTCACCTGTTCCGGCAGAAGCTGCAGCGGCGTCGCGACGCGTTGCGCGTACGCGAGCGCGTCGGCGTGGCCGGCCGTCTCGCCGATTTGCCGGCGATAGAGGCCGAGCCACAGCGCCGCGAGCACCCACGGGTTTCCACCCGCGTACGTGTCGGCCTCGTAGCGCAGGATCCCGCCGCCCGGCCGCCCGAGCGCAAGCTCGACTGCTTCGGCGGTCGCCCGCATCCGCGGCCCGCGCGGGTCGACGGCGACGAACGGCCACGCGAAGCCGAGGACGGAAACGTCCACCGTCGGGTCGCCGAGCGTACGCACGTAACGACCGTGCTCCTCGCTCCAGAAGCATCGGTCGAGCGCGGCGCACAGCCGCTCGGCGGCGACGCCGTAGACCCCCGCGCGCTCGGGCTCGTGTCGGCGCGCGAAGGACGACGCTGCGCGCAGGCCACCGACGACCGCGGCGGCCGTGTACGCGTGACAGCCGTCGCGTTCCTCCCAGAGATCGGCCGTCTCGCACGGGATTCCCTGCGCCTCGATCGACCCGAGCAGGAAGTCCGCCGCGCTCCGCGTCGACGGCCAGAGCGCTGCGTCGAGCGCCTCGTCGCGCAACTCGCGCCACGCCGCTTCGTACGCGAAGAGGACGGCGCCCGTCTCGTCGAGCTGGTGCGCGTTCCAAGACGGTGCGAGCGAGCCGTCTGTCCAGTGCCGCTGGAGCCAGAGGCCGGACGGCTCCTGTGCCCGCGGGAGCCACCGCAGCGCACCCTCGACGAGGTCGCGGCGCCCCGCGGCGAGCGCGGCGAGAACGAGGAACGCCAGATCGCGCGCCCACACGAATCCGTAGCCGCCGGAGTGGACGCAGTCGGGATCGAGCTCCGGAGCGGCGATGACGGCGCCGCTCTCGCGATCGGCGAGCGTGTCGAAAACGAGCAGCGACCGCTCGTACAGCCTTTCCAGGTTTGCAACAGTCTGTTGCACAGGCAGTTCGGCTGTTGCGAGGCGCCCTCCGTCGTCTCGCCGGCGCGCCGCGACGTGCTCGTCGAAGCTCGTTGCGACCATCGCGTCCGCGCGCAGTTGCGCCTCCGCCTGTGTTCCGCCGGCCGCGCAGGCGACGACGTTCTCGTTCGCCGCGACCGCCAGCGTCTCGCTCCCGGCGAACGCAGCCACCAGACGCGCGCCTCTGCGTGCGCACGAGACGCGTCGCAGAAGCACCGGCTCGTTCGGATGGACGAGATCCTCCACCTCCACTTCGAGATCGCGCGCCCGCGCCGTCGTGCGCAGCACCATCGCGCCGTCCGCGTACGACTGCTCCCACGCGAAGGGCTCCTCGTCGAGCCAGCGCGTCGTCCCGTCGACCTCGACGCCGAGCCGAAGCTCGTCGAGGAGCTGGTCGCGGTCCGGGTGTGGCCACCACAACCGCTGGACGCGCCCGCGCTCGGACACGGTCGCCAGGAGCGAACCGTTCCCGAGCACAGCTGAAGGAAGTGCAACCACTCTGGATTCCGCTGCCCTGGTTCGGCCCGCTACTCGCCGGCGCGAATCGCGTTCCCCGTCTCGAGATCGAAGAACTGCAGCTTCTCCGTGTCGACGACCATGTCGATCACGTGGTCGGGCCGCACGTCGGATGCGGCTACGAAGCGGCCGATGAACGTCGTTCGCTCCTCGTCGGCCTTCTGCGCGAGGTCGTCGACCATCGCGTCCTCGAGCTCGACCGCTCCCTCGAGGACGTCGTCGGTGACGACCGGCTTTCCGGACAGCTCGACGTGGGCGAGCAGCTCCGAGCCGAGGGCCTCGGTGAGCACCACGCGCCCCCGGAGACGGTTGCCGTTCGCACCGTCGCGAACGAGCGAGGCGTCCTCGAGCTGCTCGGGCCGGACCCCGAGCGCAACCTTGCGGCCCACGTAGCCGGTCAGCGCCGGCCGCGCGGAGGACAGTTCGCCCGGGACGGGCAGCTCCTGATCGCCGATCCGCGCGACGAGACCGCCGTTCTGCCGAACGATCTGCGCCTCGACGAGGTTCATCGACGGGCTGCCGATGAAGCTCGCGACGAAGAGGTTCTTCGGGTCGCTGTAGAGCTTCTGGGGCGTGTCCATCTGCTGGAGCTCGCCCTTGCGCATGACGGCGACGTGGTCGCCCATCGTCATCGCCTCGGTCTGATCGTGCGTGACGTAGATCGTGGTCGTCCCGAGCTCGCGCTGGATGCGCCCGATCTCGGCGCGCATCTGGACGCGCAGCTTCGCGTCGAGGTTCGAGAGCGGCTCGTCCATCAGGAAGACCTGCGGTTGACGCACGATCGCGCGGCCCATCGCGACGCGCTGACGCTGGCCGCCGGAGAGCTCCTTCGGCCGGCGATCGAGATACTGCGTCAGCCCGAGCAGCCGCGCCGCCCACTGCACGCGCTCCTCCACCGTCTTCTTGGGCGTCTTGCGGAGCCGCAGCCCGAACGCGATGTTGTCGCCGACGCTGAGATGCGGGTAGAGCGCGTAGTTCTGGAACACCATCGCGATGTCGCGCTCCTTCGGCGTCAGGTCGTTGACGACGCGGGCCCCTATCGAGATCGTCCCGTCGGAGATCTCCTCCAGGCCGGCGACCATCCGCAGCGCCGTCGTCTTCCCGCAGCCCGACGGCCCGACGAGGACGAGGAACTCGCCGTCCTGGATGTTCAACGAGAGGTCGAACACCGCCTGGACGCCGTTGTCGTAGACCTTGTCGACGTCTTCGAACCGAACGTCAGCCATCGTTGATCCTCCAGATGTGGAATGACGGGCCGTCCGCGGGCAGGAGCCCGTCCTCGGGGTCGTCGCCGTAGAGCGTTTCGAGCGACGTGAACGGAAGCCGGATCGGATCGTGCGGCGCGCGCACCGCGAGACAGAGCAGCCGCTCGCCGGGCGTCTCGCGCAGGTAGGCGATCGCATCGTCGTCGACGTAGGCGTAGCGGATGCCGCCGCGCGCGAGCGCCTCGGACGAACGGCGGAGCGCGATCAGCCTCCGGTACTCCTCGAGCAGTGCCGTGTCCCACGTTCCGGGCCGGTCCCACGGCATCGTGCGCCGCGCGTCCTCACCCCACTCTCCCTCGAGACCGAGCTCGTCGCCCGCGAACAGCATCGGCACGCCCGGCGTCGTCATCTGCAGGCCGACGCCGACGAGTTGCCGCTCGCGCGAGCCCGCGATCGTGCGGAAGCGCGGCGTATCGTGGCTGTCGAGGATGGTCCATGAGTGCAGGACGAACTGCCACGGCAGGCCGGCGCGGAACGCGCGCATCGTCGCGACCGTTGCATCGCCGTCGAGTCGCGGCATCGTGACCGGCAACCCGAAGTACGGGATCTCGAGGTGGCCGCGAAGCCACGTCCAGATCGGCCGCGAGAACCCGGCGTAGTTCATCGCCCCGTGCCAGCCGCGAAAGTCCGGCCGGTAGTCCTGGAAGTGCTCGGCGACGAGGAGCGAGTCGTCGTTCAGCGCAGCTCGTAGCGTCGGGGCGACGTCGCCGTTGACGTCCGTGGCGCCCGTTCGGCCGGTCATGTTCGCGACGTCGACGCGCCAGCCGTCGAGCGAGAACGGCGGCTGCAGCCACTCGCGGGCGACGGCCTGCATCCTGGTGCGAAGCTCCGGCGAGAGCCAGTTCAGCTTCGGCAGCGTCTTGATCCCCCACCACGCCTCGTAGTCGCCGCTCTCGTCGAAGAGGTACAGGTCACGCTCGCCGGCCACGAACCACTCGTGCTTGTCGCCCGTGTGGTTCGTCGTCAGGTCGGAGATCACGCGCATCCCCCGCGCGTGCGCCGCGGCGACGAGCGACTGGAGCGCTGCGTCGCCTCCGAGCAGCGGGTCGACACGGTCGAACGTCGTCGAGTCGTAGCGATGCGTGCTGCCCGCGGGAAAGACCGGCGTCAGGTAGATGACATTTGCGCCGAGCCGCTCGATGTGGTCGAGGTGCGCCTCGATTCCGCGCAGGTCGCCGCCGAACCACTCGTACGGCGTCTTGGGGCTTCGGCCCTCCGGCAGGTCGTCCCAGTCGCGGCGCACTGCCCACGCGGGCGGGTCGACGTCGAGCCCGCTCGAGGCGAAGCGGTCGGGGAAGATCTCGTACACGACCGATTCGAGGTGCCACGCGGGCCCGCCCGGATCGGCCGCGAGCACGAAGTCGTCGGAGTCCGGAACGTCGTGAGCGACGAGCCCGCGGCCGTTCAGCCAGGCGTAGCCGACCTCGCCGCCGGAGAGCAGCCAGCGGTACGGCGTCCACGGATTCCGCGTCGGAAAGCGGCCCGTCCACCAGCCGTCCCCGTCCGGCTCGGCAGGCGCCGCGCGCGCCTCGCCGTCCTCGACCCAGCGGACGGCGACCGTGTCGACGTGCTCCGGAACGTGCACGCGCACGACCGCCTCGCCGCCCGGTGCGTCGGGCCGCTCGACGTAGAGATCGGAACCGTCGTGATGCGGCTCGTCCAGCAACGTCACGTCGCTCTCGACTGCGCTCATCCCTTGACCGAGCCGGCGGTCAAGCCTTCGACGATGAACCGCTGCAGGAACATGAAGAGGATGACCACGGGCACCGCGGCGATCAGCACGCCGGCCGCGAACGGTCCCCAGTGCTGCGAGAACTGCTGGTCGATGAAGCCGCGCATTCCGACCGGGAGCGTGAGCTTCTTGTCGCTCTGCAAGAGAACGCTCGCGATGATGAACTCGTTCAGGACTCCGACGAACGAGAAGAGACCGATCACGGCGAGAACGGGTGCCGCGAGCGGGAGCACCACGCCCCAGAACACCTGCGCCGGCGAGGCGCCGTCGACACGGGCCGATTCGTCCAGCTCGGCGGGAATCGTGTCGAAGAATCCCTTCATGAACCAGACGTTCACGCTCATGACACCGCCGAGGTAGACGATGATCAGCCCGGTCAACGTGTTCAGTGCCAGGACGTGGAACACCGTCCCCGTGTGAACCACGATGAGGTAGATCGCGACGACCGCGAGCATCTGCGGGAACATCTGGACGAGCAGCAACCCGAGCATTCCCATTCGCCTGCCGCGGAACCGGAAGCGGCTGAATGCGTACGCGGCCAGCGCGCCGAGCATGACCGTGAAGAAGGCCGTCGAGGTCGCGACGATGAGCGTGTTGAGGATCCAGTGCGGGTAGTTGCTCGCGTTCGACGTGATGTCCGTCGTCGAGTTGCCCGGCGAGAAGAGCTTCTTGAAGTTGTCGAGCGTGAGGTGCCTCGGAATCAGGCTCGACCCTGCCAGCGACGGATTCCCCGTGAATGCGGCCGACGCGATGTACGCGACGGGGAAGAGCGCGACGACGATCGCGATCCAGGCGACGACGTGCCGCCACCACGTATCGCGCAGCTTCGGCCGGCGCGGGCCGGTCTTCGTCGCGGGCCGCGCGGCCGGGATCGCCGCGGCCGTCTGGTCGATCGCGGTCACGCCAGGTTCTCCAGTGCCTTCGTCCGCCAGAAAGACGCGGCCGAGATCGCCGCGACGATGAAGAAGATGAGGATGCCGATCGCGCTCGCCAGACCGTAGTTCTGGCCCTTCCCGACGACGAACGCGAGCTTGTACGTGTAGCTGATCAAGATGTCCGTCGCGCCTGCGACGGAACCGTCAGACGTGTTCGGACCGCCGCCGGTCAGCAGGTAGATGTTGCCGAAGTTGTTGAAGTTGAAGGCGAACGAGGCGATCATCAGCGGCGCGACTGCGACGAGGAGCAGCGGCAGCGTCACCTTCCGGAAGTTCTGCCACGGGCCGGCCCCGTCGACGAGCGCCGCTTCGTTCAGCTCCGCCGGGATCGATTGCAAGGCACCCATCGACACGAGGAAGAAGTACGGCGTCGTCAGCCACGTGCTGACGAGGATCACCGCCACTCGCGCCCAGTTCGCGTCGAAGAGCCAGGGGACGTGGGTGTGCAGGATGTTGCGGTTGACGACCCCGAAGTCGTCGTTCAGCAATCCCTGCCAGACGAGCAGCGAGAGGAAGCCCGGCAGCGCATACGGGATGACGAGAATCGACCGGTAGAACGTGCGGAAGCGCATCCCCGGCTTGTTCAGCGTGATCGCCAGAAACAGGCCGAGCGAAAACGAGAAGACCACCGTCAGGGTGGCGAAGATCACCGTCCAGAGGAAGACCCTCAGAAACGGTCCGCGGACCTGCGAGTCATGGATCATCTGACCGAAGTTGCTGAAGCCGATGCCCGTCTTCCACCCGGGCTCGATGGCCTCCCCGCCGTCGCTGACGAACGACCCGCGGCCGTTGTCGCGGAAGACGGCGCCGTCCGAGATCCGCACGAAGCGGTCGTGGACACGGTCGTAGCGGAGCGTCTGCTTGACCTCGACGGCGGAGTCCAGGCCCTGCGGCTGGATCTGGCTCTTCCCCGCGGGCACGAAGAAGGTGTTCAAAGCGTCCGCCAGGCTGAGCCGCGACGGTCCGGTTGGAATCGTGTAACCGGTCGCGGCGGTGATGTCGCCGTCGGAGTTCTTCGTCACCGCCGACGTCGGCAGCGGCTTCAGGCCCGAAGCCGCTCCGACGTATGTCTTGCCGGTGTCCTGGTCGACGAGGAGGAGCGCGAGATGGCCGCTGCTGTCCTTTGCCGGCGCCATCGTGAACGTCCGCCCGTTGGCGGAAGGCTCGAAAGCGTTCTGGAGGACCTGCGTGACGGCCTGCGGCTTCGTGAGGATGTGGCCGGTCGAGTAGTTCGTGAACGCGACCTGAACCGTGTAGATGACCGGAATGATCTGGAACGCCACGAGGAAGACGGTGCCGGGAACCAGGAACTTCGCCGGAATCGCGCGCCGCGCGCTGAGATAGATCAGGTCGAGCAGAGCGGTCACCGCGACGAGCACGGCGACCGCCGGCCACTTCTTGTGGTCGACGAGGACGACGAGGGCCCAGACCGAGAGCGCGTTCATCAACGCGAGCAGAGTGACCTTCACTCCGAGGCCGACGGGGCCGGAGAAGAAGGCGATCGCGCGTGAGGGAAGGGACCGCGCCGCCGACGACGCGGCGGTCAGCCGCGATGGCGC
This sequence comes from Actinomycetota bacterium, assembly GCA_005884945.1. Taxonomy (GTDB): domain Bacteria; phylum Actinomycetota; class Thermoleophilia; order Gaiellales; family Gaiellaceae; genus 3-1-20CM-4-69-9. The sequence continues at coordinate 10,319 of VAYM01000160.1, forward strand.
TGGACTCGTGACTGCCGACGTGCTCACTGTGCCCCTTTCAGGCGGAGAAAGCGCGGGCGCTCGGGAAACCGAGCGCCCGCGCCGGATCCGACTGGACTAGCCGATCTTCGCAGCGATGTTGCGCGCCGCGGTGATGAACGCAGTGCGGGCAGGAGTTGCGCCCGACCCCTTCGTCGCGTTCACCCACGCGCCGCCGAGATCGCCCCAGACGCTCGCCATCTCAGGGATGTTCGGCATCGGGACGCCGCCGGCACCGGCGCGCCCGAACTGCGCGAGCACGGAGTCGTGGACCTGCTTCCCTGCGACCGTGTTCGCCGGGTACCGACCGCTGGCCTGCGACAGATCGAGCTGCGCGCTCGGCTTGGTCAGGTAGTTGACGACGAAGTCCTTCGCGAGGCTGGACACGCCGTGGTCCGACGCGAACTTCGTCACGGCGAATCCCTGCACGCCGAGGAACGGCACTGAAGCGCACTTGATCTTCGGGACCTGGATGATCCGGAACGAGAGCCCGCTCTTCTTGAGCGTGTCCGAGTTCCACGGGCCCGTGATCCAGAACGCGGCCTTCTGCCCGAGAAACGCGGTCTGCGCGGTTCCGGAGGTCACCTTCGAGTTGATCAGACCCTCGCGATTCCACTTGTCGACCAGTGACGCATTCTTCAGGAACTTCGGATTCGCGACGCCGATCTTGTGCGGGTTGAGAGCGCCGCTCTTGCTCTGCTGGAAGATGTAGCCGCACAGACCGGAGAAGAACGGATACATGTGGTACGCGTCGCCGCCCGACCCCTGCTGCACGGCGATGCCGAGGTTGTCGCTGCTCTTCCGCTTGAACGCGAGCGCCTCCCTCTCCAGCTGCGCCCATGTCTTCGGGACCTTGGCGAGCTTCGTGTTCACGACGAGCCCGACGTTCTCGATCTGCGTGGGGACGCCGTAGAGCTTCCCGCCGTACGAGAACGACCTGAGCACCCACGCCGGCAACTGCTTCTTGACGGCCTTGCTCAGGAAGATCTGCTGGACGAGGCCGTCGGCAGCCAGCGCTCCGGTCGTGTCGTGCGGAGCGAGCACGACGTCCGGCGCCGTGGCCGCGGTCACCTTCGAGAGGTCCTGCGTGGGCGGGAATGCCTTGACGACGATGTCGACGTTCGCCCCGGTCTTCGCAGCCCAGGTGTTCGCGACCTTTGTCACCGATGACTTCCTGTCCTGGTCCGTCCAGATGCGGACCGTCGTCGCCTTCGCACTGCCCTTGTGCGCCGGAGCCGCATTTGCACGCGCCCCGATCAGTGCCAGGGCCGTGACGGCGACGGCGGCGAGCAGGACGGCGAGGCGCCTTCCTACCTTCATATCTCCTCCTCCTTCAGTCCCGCCTGACCGTGGCCGCGCAAACTGGGTCTGAAACATGTCTTGCCCCAATGAAACAGGCGAGACCCTAACACCCTCACGGAAAATGTCAAGATCGCGGAAATCCTGGAAACAGGCGTGAAAATCTGTTACATAGACCTGCAACACGATGGCCACCTTGCGCGATGTAGCCCGGGAAGCCGGGGTTAGCGTTGCCACCGCCTCGCGCGTGGTGAGCGGCCTCGACAACGTGCGCTCGGAGACCCGCGAGCGCGTCGAGCGCGCGATGCGGGAGCTGCTCTACGTCCCGCCCGGGCGACGTGCCGCGACCGGCGTGATCGGGCTACTCCTGCCGGACTTCGAGAATCCGATCTTTCCCGCGCTCGCGCAGGCGATGGAGAACCGTGCAACCGAGGCGGGCTTCGCGTCGATCCTCTGCTCGACGGCGTCCGCCGCATACCGCGAGGTCGACTACGTGCACATGCTGCTCGACCGCCGGGTCGACGGGATGATCTTCATCTCGTGCGAGATGACGAACACGAGCGGCGATCACGATCACTACGCACGGCTGCTCGAAGAGGGTGCGCGGATCGTGTTCGTGAACGGCGCGCTGAACGCGCTCAGCGTTCCCTCGGTCGGCGTCGACGAGGCGATTGCCGGCGAGGTCGCGACGCAGCACCTGCTCGAGCTCGGACACGAGCGGATCGGTTACATCGCCGGCCCGAACTACTACTTGCCGACGCAGCAGAAGGCGATGGGTCGCGAGAGCGCCCTTCGTGCTGCGGGATTCGAGCCGGACGGGCTCGTCGCCCACAGCGACTTCAGCGTCGCAG
>VAYM01000066.1 GCA_005884945.1 Actinomycetota bacterium
CTTGCGTGGATCGCGAAGCTCGCGGAGCGTCTCGACGTCGAGCTCTCGCCGTATCCGTCCGCCGTCTTCGCGGAGGTCTCGGAGATCGCTTTCGGGGGCATTCCGTTCGGCGAGGTGGGCGAGTTCGCGTCGCTCCCGTCGGCGGCGGAAACGCCGACGCATCCGGAGACCGAGCCCTTGCAACAGTCCGTTGCGGAGGCAGAGGACCTCCGGCTCGTGCGCTACCGGCCGCTCTTCTCCGGTGCGGCCGTCGAGCGCGTGCCCGAGCTCCAGTTCCTGCGACCGCTCAACGAGGTTCACCTCGCAGAGACGGACGCGCACGAACGTGGAATCCGGAACGGCGACGACGTCACCGTCCGCTCGAACGGCACGTCGGTCACACTCCGCGCGCGGCTAACGCGCGAGCTTCGCAGGGGCGTCGTCCGCATCGCCGACGAGCACGCGGGCGACCTGCAGACCTCCGTGGAGGTCACGAAGTGAGAGAGGTGTGGTGGATCTCGCTGATCAAGGCGGCGATCCTCATCAACCTCGTCATGGCGGCGTTCGCGTACACGACGTGGCTGGAGCGCAAGCTGCTCGGTCGTTTCCAGAACCGGTACGGCCCGAACCGCGCCGGCCCGTTCGGATTGCTGCAGCCGATCGCCGACCTGCTCAAGCTCATCCGCAAGGAGAGCTTCTTCCCGCAGGCGGCGTACGACGTCCCGTACATCCTCGCGCCGATCGTCTCCACGGCGACGGCGCTCGCTGCGTTCGCCGTCATTCCGTTCGGCGCCGGCTGGACGATCTCGCACCACCACATCAACGGCGAGATGGCGAACGTCTCGATCGCGCTGATCCTCCTCTTCGCATTCGGGTCGATCGGGGTCTACGGCGGGATCGTCGGCGGCTGGGCGTCCGAGTCGAAGTTCTCGCTTCTCGGCGCGATGCGAACCTGCGCGCAACTCGTGTCGTACGAGGTCTCGCTGGCGCTCTCGGTGCTCGGCGTCGTGCTGATGGGCCAGTCGCTCAACCTCGCGCAGATCGTCGCCAAGCAGGGCCAGACGATCTGGTTCTTCATCCCGCAGTTCGTGGGACTGCTCGTGTTCCTTTTCGCCGCGACGGCCGAGACGGCCCGCGCGCCGTTCGACCTCCCCGAGGCGGACTCGGAGCTCGTCGCCGGCTACCACACCGAGTACGGCGGCATGCGCTGGGGCCTCTTCCAGACGGCCGAGTACATCAACATGATCACGCTCTCCGCCCTCGCGGTGACGCTCTTCTTCGCGGGCTGGCACGGGCCGTACGCGCCGCTCGGGCCGCTCTGGTTCTTCATCAAGCTCTTCCTCATGGTGTCGTTCTTCATCTGGGTGCGAGCGTCCGTTCCGCGCCTGCGCTACGACCAGCTGATGCGCTTCGGCTGGAAGGTGCTGCTGCCGGTCGCGACGATCAACGCGGTCGTGACGGCGTTGCTGGTGGTCTGGGTCAAATGAGCCCGCAGCCGATCGACAGCGTCAAGGGCTTCGCCGTCACGTTCAAGCAGCTCTTCAAGAAGCCGATCACGCAGCAGTATCCGGAGTACAAGCGGCCGCTCTACCCACGCTTCCGCGGCCGCCACCGGCTCCACCAGCACGCCAACGGACTGGAGAAGTGCGTCGGCTGCTCGCTCTGCGCCGCGGCGTGTCCCGCGGACTGCATCCGCGTCGTCGCCGCGGAGAACACGCCAGACAACCGCGTGTCCGCAGGCGAGCGGTACGCGCGCATCTACGAGATCAACATGTCGCGCTGCATCTTCTGCGGCTACTGCGAGCTCGCCTGCCCGTTCGACGCGATCACGCTCGGCAACGAGTACGAGATCTCCGAGTACTCCCGCGACGACCTCATCTACACGAAGGACATGCTGCTCGCCGAGCCGGTGAAGCGCGTGCCGATCGCCGACCCCGCGATCTACGACACGCCGATTCCCTACTACAAGGCGCACTCGTGATCCTCGCGTCGGCCGGGAACGTCCTCGTCTGGGCCGTGTGGATGGTCGCGGCCTTCGCATGCCTCGGCTCGGGGATCGCCGTCGTCTCGTTCTCGAACCCGTTCTTCTCCGCGCTCGCGCTGATCGGGAACCTCGGCTCGCTGGCAGTCCTCTACCTGCTGCTGTCGGCGGAGTTCGTCGCCGCCGCGCAGGTGCTCGTCTACGCGGGCGCCGTGATGGTGATGTTCCTCTTCGTCATCGCGTACATCGGCCCGAGACAGGAATCGCCCTGGGCGGGCGGGCCGAGCTGGCAAGCGGTGGGCGCGGTGCTGGCCGCGGGCGCGCTGATGGTGGAGATCATCGTCGTCATCGGGCTGAAGGCGAGCGGCTCGCTCGCGCACTCGGCGCACATCGGGAGCTCGTTCGGCACCCCGTCCGAGATCGGCCGCCTCTTCCTCACCGATCACCTGCTCGCCTTCGAGGTGACCTCGATCGTCCTGCTCGTCGCCGCGATCGGCGGCGTGATCCTCGGGGCGCACGCCAGAAGGGAGCAGCCCAGTGCTGGGCCCTGACGTCGCCTGGTACCTAGCGGTCGCCGCGTTTCTGTTCTCGACGGGTGCGCTCGGCGTGCTGCTGCGCCGCAACCCGCTGATCGTCCTGCTCTCGCTCGAGATCATGCTCAACGGCGCGAACCTCGCTCTGATCGGCTACGCGCGGCACCTCGGGGACGGTTCGGGACAGGTGTTCGCGATCGCCGTCATGGCCGTCGCCGCATCCGAGGTGGTCGTCGGGCTCGGCCTCGTCGTCGCGCTCAACCGAAAGCGGATCGTCCTCGACGTCGACCGGCTCAACACGCTCCGCGGCTAGATGATCGCGGGCGCCTGGATCTGCCTGCTCGCCCCGCTCGCCGGCGCGATCCTGATCACGCTCGGAGGGACGCGGCTCTCACGTCGCGGCGCCGCCTACCTCTCGACCGCGAGCGTCGTCGTCGCCTTCGGCGGCGCCGTGGCGTCGTTCGTCGGGCTGCTCGGCGAGTCCGAGCAGCGGCGCCATCACCTCTCGACCGCGTACACGTGGATCCAGGGCGGCTCGTACCGCTCCGGCTTCGAGGTGCTGGTCGACCCGCTCAGCGTGATGATGATGTTGATCGTCTCCGGCGTCGGCGCGCTGATCGTCGCGTACTCGATCGGCTACATGGACGGCGACAACGAGGAGCGCCGCTACTTCGCGTACATGTCGGTGTTCGTCTTCTCGATGCTGCTGCTCGTCCAGGGCGGGAACCTGATCCTGCTGCTCGCGGGCTGGGGAATGGTCGGCCTCTCGTCGTACCTGCTGATCGGGTTCTGGCACGAGCGGCCGAGCGCGGTCGCGGCGGCAAAGAAGGCGTTCGTCATGAACGCGGTCGGCGACGCGACGATGGCGCTCGCGCTCTTTCTCCTCATCCAGCGAACCGGAACGCTGTCATATCAAGCACTCGGTTCCGCCCACGGCACGTGGGTCGTCAACCTCGTCGCGCTCGGCCTGCTCGGCGGCGCCGTGGCGAAGTCCGCGCAGCTGCCGCTCCACACGTGGTTGCCGGATGCGATGGAGGGCCCGACGCCCGTCAGCGCGTTGATCCACGCCGCGACGATGGTCACCGCGGGCGTCTACCTGATCGTGCGCACACACGTGATCTTCGAGGCGGCGCCGAAGGTGCAGGACGTCGCTGCGGGCCTCGGCACGGCGACGCTCTTGCTCGCGGGGCTGATCGCGCTCGCACAGGTCGACATCAAACGCGTGATCGCGTACTCGACGATGTCGCAGATCGGCTACATGTTCCTGGGGGCTGGTCTGGGGGCGTACGCCAACGGGATGTTCCACCTGATGACGCACGCGTTCTTCAAGGCGCTGCTCTTCAT
>VAYM01000161.1 GCA_005884945.1 Actinomycetota bacterium
TGGCTCACGACGCTGACCGCGCACTCGCCCGCGTCCTCCGCGACGTCGACGGGAGGTGCGCTGCCGACGCAGTTCGCGATCACCGGACGCACGTACTCGCACGACGGCGTTGCTCGTCTGCTCTCGCGGCTTCAGGTGATCCCGGACCTGCAGAACGTAACGCTCATCAGCTCGACCCGAAGCGTCGTCGAAGGTCAGGCCGTCGTCGAGTTCAACATCGTCGCCGACATCCGAACGGCCGGCAGTGGGAGCCCGACGTCGTGAGCAAGAAGCCGTTGAATCCGACGGTCGTGATCGTGCTCGTCATCCTGGGCGTCGTCGTCCTGGGCGTCGCAGGTTACTTCGTGCTGATCCCGTCGGAGGGCGCGAAGCTGAAAGGCATCAAGGCGGACGAGCAATCCGCGCAGGCGAAGATCGACGACTACGACCAGAAGGTCCAACTCGCTCGCTCGGCGCCGAAGATCCGCGTCGCGGACGTCTACCGGCTGGCGAAAGCGATGCCGAGCGAGACGGACATGCCCGATCTCGTGCTCGAGCTCAGCCAGCTCGCGCGCGACAGCGGCATCCGCTTCGACTCGATCTCGCCGCAGCCGTCGGTCCCGATCGGCTCGTACACGGTCCTCCCGATCTCGGTCACGTTCAACGGGACGTTCTACGACCTCGCCGATCTTCTCTACAGACTGCGCTCGCTCGTCGACGTCCACGCCGGCCAGCTCGACGCCACGGGACGGCTGTTCACCGTCGACTCGCTCTCGTTCGGCGAGAGCCCGCTGAAGTTCCCGCGCATCCAAGCGACGCTCGTGATCGACGCGTTCGTCTACGGGTCGGGCGCGAGCGCGCCGGCGCCGTCCACGCCGACCCCTGCCGCGACGACGTCGACGGACACGACGGCGACGAGCACCGCGGCAACGACGACTTCCACCACGACGACGACCCCGACCTCCGGTACGAGCGCGTCGGCGGCAGGAGCGCCCTGATGGCCAAGAGAGCAGACTCACTCAAGGCGAAGCAGAAGAAGCAGAAGATCATCGCGGGCGTGCTCGGCGTCGTGATGCTAGGGCTCGTCGCGTTTCAGTTCCCGCGCGTGATGAAGCAGCTGCACAAGAAGCCGCCGCCCGTCTCCACCGTCGCGACGACGACCACGCCGACGGGCACTCCGAGCCTCGCCGCGCCGACGCTGAGCGGCTCCGAGCAGCCGGCCGCCGCAACACCGAGCGGCAGCGGCTCGCTCACGAGCGGCGACGTGCCTCCGCCTGCGAACGACGGACAGCTCGCGTCGTTCAGCCGCTTCGCGAGCAAGGATCCGTTCGCACAGCAGCTCTCCGACGACACGACTCCGAGCGGCACGAGCGGCGGTGGCTCCAGCTCGTCGTCGGGCGGAAGCTCGCCGTCGTTCGGCGGCGGGACGAGCGGGTCGGGCTCGAGCGGCGTGCAGGCGCCCGGTCCGGGGAGCGCAGTCATCTCTGTGAACGGGACGCTGATGAGCGTCGCCGTGGGCACGGACTTCCCCCAGCCGACGTCGAGCGACCCGTCGGTGCAGCCGCTGTTCCACCTGATCTCGCTGACAGCACACACCGCGAAGATCTCGATCGTCGGCGGGTCGTACTCGAACGGCGCCGCCGCCGCCACGCTGCGCGAGGACCGTCCGCTCACCCTGATGAACACCGCCGACGGCACGAGGTACCGGCTGATCCTGAAGCGTCAGGGCACGGCCGTCCCGGGCGGGACGGGGTCGACGACGACGACGCCGACGGTCACTCTTCCCCCGGCCTCTCCGTAAAACGCGCTCTTACGACCCCGTCGTAATGTCGAACGTCGACGTCTCGCGGGCCAAAGAGTGGCTCAGGTCGCTCGCGTTCCGGACGACGACAGTGATCACCTTGATCTGGCTCCCGTAGCTCGGCGTGTCGTAGTACAGGTACGTGTCGACTCGATAGGACCGGCCGTCCGGTCCGCTGGTGACGAAGCTCGGGTCGCAGGAGTTCGTGTTCGTGTTCGGACAGGTGGTCACGGTCGGCACGAGCGCGCGGGGCGACGTCGGGCTGCCGCCGTTCATCGCGGTCGACGACGTGTAGACGGGATCGGCCGTCCACGTGGAGTCGGCGACGGCGCTGTTCCAGTCGCTCGTCGTCTGCTGGATGTTCACGTACTTGATCCCGCGAAAGAGCTCCATCTGCGTGTCCGCGATCGCGGTGCCCGTCGATTGCCTGCTGGCGCGGTTGAGGGCAAGCGCGCCCGCGTTGAACGCCGCGACGATCGCGAGGATGCCGACGTTCAGCATCGTGATCGCCATCAGGAGCTCGAGCAGGCCGAAGCCCTTCTCTGAGCGCAGCCGCCGCACGAGAGGGGTATCGGCAGCCCGCTCAAGCGGCTTGACCCGCCTGCCGATACCCGTCCGAGGGACTGCGCGCATGCCCGCTTTCGCTTACTCCGCCATCAACGCCACCGGCTCCGAGCTCACCGGGGAGCTCCATGCCCCCGATCTCGCGAGCGCGCGCGAGCAACTGCGCATTCGCGGCCTCCTGGCGTCCTCGCTCCGCGAGCTCGCCGCCGCCCAGGAGGACAGCGGGCCGCCGACGTTCAAGAAGATCAAGCCGAAGTCGCTGCAGATCTTCTCGCGTCAGTTCGCGACGATGATCGAAGCGGGGCTGAACGTCGTCGCGGCGCTCGTCATCCTCGAGGAGCAGACGGACGACAAGTACCTCCAGTACATCGTCAGAGAGCTGCGCTCGGACGTGGAAGGCGGCCTCCTCCTCTCGGAGGCGATGGCGCGCCACCCGAAGGTCTTCGACCGCCTCTACATCGCCATGGTCGAGGCCGGCGAGGCCGCGGGCATCCTCGACACGGTCCTCGACCGCGTCGCGTTCCAGATCGAGAAGGCGACGCAGATCAAGCGGCGGGTCAAGGGCGCGATGCTCTACCCGACGATGGTGCTCATCTTCGCGACCCTCGTCCTGACCGGAATGCTGATGTTCCTCGTCCCGGTCTTCGTGAAGATCTTCAAGCAGCTCGGCGGCCAGCTGCCGACGCTGACTCAATACGTCATGCACGCCTCCGACCTCATCCGAGGCGACTGGTACATCCTCTTCCCGGCGATCGGCGCGATCATCTTCGGCATCCGGAGGTACAAGCAGACGGACTCCGGGCGCCAGCTCTGGGATCGCATCAAGCTGCGCCTGCCGATGAAGATCGGAGACGTCGTCCTCAAGGTGACGATGGCGCGCTTCTCGCGAACGCTCTCGACGCTCGTCGCGGCCGGCGTGGACATCATCCAGGCACTCGAGATCACCGGCACGACCGCCGGCAACTGGGTGATCGAGGACGCGCTCGCAGGCGTTCGCGCGAAGGTGCACGAGGGTGTTCCGATCGCGCAGCCGCTGATCGACAACGAGATCTTCCCGCCGATGGTCGCGCAGATGGTGAAGATCGGCGAGGAAACGGGAGAGCTGGAGAAGATGCTCGGGAAGATCGCGGACTTCTACGAGGACGAGGTCGACGCGTCGATCCAGTCGCTGACGTCGATCGTCGAGCCGATCATGATGATCGCGGTCGGCTGCATGGTCGGCGTGATCATCATCGCGATGTACCTGCCGATGTTCAAGATGCTCTCGCTTGTCAAGTAGGGGCGGGGGGCGGGAGCGGCGGACGGACTCCGCGACGCAGGTAGCGGCGGGTGGGCTCGAACCACCGACCTCTGCATTATGAGTGCAGCGCTCTAACCGACTGAGCTACGCCGCCGAGGCCCGACGAGTGTAGCGGGAGGTCCGCTGCTACGATGCTGCGGCCCGAGGCCGGTGCGTCAGCATGCCCGGGGGAAGATCAAGAGGAAAGAGATGGCAACCGGAGTCAGAGTCGCAATCACCCTCGCGTGCACCGAGTGCAAGCGGCGGAACTACCAGACGCAGAAGTCCAAGCGGAACTCCCCTGACCGCGTGGAGTTCAAGAAGTACTGTCGCTGGTGCGGCCGTCACACGCCGCACAGGGAGACCAGGTAGGGACTTGACGGAGATCGAAATGCCCTGGCCCTCTAAGCCAAGATCGGACGCGTAGCGTGGCCAGGCAGTCGCGTGCGCAGCGCCGCGCTCGGCGCGCACAGGAAGACGGGAGCGGCGGCGAAGTCGCGGTTCAGCGCGCGCCTGTCCAGCGCGCGAGGCCGGCGGCACCCCGCGCGGAGGTCGGCGAGCGCCACATTCCCGGCAGCGGCTTCAAGCACTTCGTCGGCGAGGCGTGGGCCGAGCTCAAGAAGGTCGAGTGGCCGGGGCAGAACCAGTTGATCCAGGGAGTCGTCGTCGTCCTCGTCGCGTGTATCGTCGTCGGCCTGTACCTGTACGGCGCCGACCTGATCTGGAAGCGCTTCGTCCAGGATGTCCTTCTCCGCTAAGTGAAAGCCGTTGTGGGTCGATTGAATCGGTTGTCCAGTTCAGACGGATGCACGGGCAAAGCCCGTACGTCCTGGATAAGACAGAAAAGGCAGACATGTTTCGCTGGTACGTGATCAATACCTACTCCGGGCACGAGAACAAGGTGAAAACCAATCTCGAGCACCGGATCATGTCCATGAACCAGGCGCCGCGGTTCCGTCGCGTCGTCGTCCCGACCGAGCAGGTGATCGAGACGAAGGAGGGCCAGAAGGTCCAGACGGAGAAGCGCGTGCTGCCCGGCTATGTCCTCGTGAACATGGACATGACGGACGAGGCCTGGACGGTCGTGAAGAACACGCCGGGCGTCACCGGCTTCGTCGGCGCCGGCGCGAAGCCCGTGCCGCTCGCGCAGACCGAGGTCGACCGGATCCTCCACACCGGCCGTGACGGCGCAGATCGTCCGCGCGCGCAGGTCGAGTACTCGCTCGGCGAATCGGTGAAGGTGACGTCGGGGCCGCTGTCGGACTTCGACGGCGAGGTCGTGGACGTCAACGCCGACCAGCAGAAGCTGAAGGTGCTCGTCGACATCTTCGAGCGCCAGGTTCCCGTCGAATTGACCTTCGACCAGGTCAAGAAGCTGGACTGACATGGCCAAGAAAGTTCTGACGCTGATCAAGCTCCAGATCCCCGGCGGCCAGGCGAACCCGGCGCCGCCGGTCGGCCCTGCGCTCGGCCAGCACGGCGTCAACATCATGGAGTTCTGCAAGGCGTTCAACGCTCAGACGGCGCAGGAGAACGGGCGGATCATCCCGGTCGAGATCACGGTCTACGAGGACCGCTCGTTCGACTTCATCACGAAGACGCCCCCGGCCGCCGTCCTGATCAAGGAGGCGCTGCGCATCGAGAAAGGGTCGCCGGAGCCGAACCGCGAGAAGGTCGGCCGCCTGACCCGCGACCAGGTGCGTCAGATCGCCGAGACGAAGATGCCGGACCTGAATGCCCGCGACATCGATCAGGCGATGCGGATCATCGCCGGCGCTGCCCAGTCGATGGGTGTTGAGACAGACATCCTATGAGCGCACACGGCAAGAACTATCGCAACGCCCGCGCGACGTTCGACCGCGAGCAGGAGTACTCGCCGGTTCGGGCGGTGCGCCTGCTCAAGGAGATGCAGACGGCGAAGTTCGACGAGACGGTCGAGGTGCACTTCCGGCTCGGCCTCAACGTGCGCCACGCCGACGAGCAGCTCCGCGGCACGCTGATGCTCCCGCACGGGACCGGCAAGGAAGCCCGCGTCGCGGTGTTCGCCGAGGGCGAGAAGGCGAAGGAGGCGCAGGACGCCGGTGCGGACATCGTCGGCTCGGCGGATCTTGCGAAGCGCGTGGAGGAAGGCTTCACCGACTTCGACGTCGCGATCGCGACGCCCGACCAGATGGGCAACGTCGGCAAGCTCGGCCGCATCCTCGGTCCGCGCGGCCTGATGCCGAACCCGAAGACGGGAACGGTGACGATGGATGTCGGCAAGGCCGTGCGCGACGCGAAGGCCGGCAAGCTCGAGTACCGGACCGACCGCGGTGCGAACGTCCACGTCGCGATCGGCAAGAAGAGCTTCGACGAGCGCCAGCTCGTGGAGAACTACGCGGCGCTCGTCGACGAGATCGTCCGCGCGAAGCCGGCGGCCGCGAAGGGCCGCTACATCCGGCAGATCACGCTCGCGAGTACGATGGGCCCCGGCATTCACGTCGACCCGCAGAAGACGCGCGGGATCGTGGACGAACTGGAGGAACAGGCAGAAGCAGTCCCCGCATAACGCCCGTCGCCGTAGACAGGAAGTAGCCGCGAGGCAGAGATCTTCCCGAGGCGGATCGGAGAACGGAGTTCACCTCCTTCTTGCGAGCCCGCCTGTGTGCGGGCTCGAATCGTTCGAGGAGGTGAGTAGGTGAAGAAAGAGGACAAGGAGCGCGTCGTCGCCGAGCTGACAGAGCGGCTGCGCACGTCGGAGACGCTGATCGTCGCGGACTACCGCGGCCTGACGATGCCGCAGATCGACGAATTGCGCAGCAAGCTACTCGAGCAAGGCGCCCGGTTCTCGGTCGTGAAGAACACGCTGACGCGTCGCGCTGCCGAGGCGGCGGGCGCCGACACGCTGCTCGCGTTGCTCGAAGGCCCGACCGCGATCGCGTTCCTCGAGTCCGGCGGCGATCCCGTCGCCGTCGCGAAGGCTCTCGCCGACGCCGCGCGCACGACGCGCGTGCTGACGATTCGCGGCGGCCTGCTCGAGGGTCGCCCGATCGAGGCCGCGGCCGTCGAGGAGCTCGCGAAGCTCCCGCCCGCGGACATTCTCCGCAGCCAGGTGCTCGGCGCGATCACCGCGCCGCTGACCGCGATCGTCGGGCTGTTCACCGCGCCCTTGCAGGACCTCTATGGCCTGCTCGACGCGCGCATCGAGCAGCTGGGCGGCGAAGGCGAGGCGGAGACGGCAGAGCCCGAGGCAAAGGCCGAAGTTCCACGCGCAGAAGAGACCACGGAAGAAGCCCAGACAACAGAGGAGGAGCAGTAGATGGCTGCAAGCGCAGTCGACAAGGTGTTCGACGAGCTCGGGAAGATGTCCGTCCTCGACCTCGTCGAGCTGAAGAAGAAGATCGAGGACGAGTGGGGGATCACTGCTGCTGCGCCGGTCGCGGCGGCGGCTCCGGGTGGGGCCCCTGCCGGCGACGGCGCGGCGGCAGCCGAGGAGAAGACCGCCTTCGACGTCGTCCTCACGGCCGCCGGCGGGCAGAAGATCCAGGTGATCAAGGTCGTCCGCGCGATCACAGGCCTCGGCCTGAAGGAGGCGAAGGACCTCGTCGACTCGGCCCCGAAGGCGGTCAAAGAGGGCACGACGCAGGAGGAGGCGGACTCGATCAAGGCGCAGCTCGAGGAGGCCGGCGCCACCGTCGAGGTGAAGTAGCACTACCTCGCACGAGTGATTCTGTGGGGCGGCGCGCAGGTTCCGGCGCCGCCCCTCGTCTACTCGGGTACCAGCGCAGGCCCCCGCGATCTTCAAACTGTGGCAGCGTCAAACAGAGGCGTCTCGAGAGAGGCGCCTCTTCCTTTCCCGGCGCCCGGCAGCCGGGGCTTGACCCTTTAGGCGGGTTGGCGCTTCCCCAGGCCAGGCGCTAAACTGGCCGGGCGACTTCGGCGGAATCCGCCTGGGTACCCTTGCGCAGAAGCGGGGTTCTTCGGTACCCTGGCGGGTTGCGCCGTAGTTCCTGCTGTCCACGTTCTGCCCGCTCGCCGTTCTCGATCGCACCGCATCTCTAAGGGAGGCTGCATCACTTGACCACCAGGGTCGCTGCGCCTAGCGCGCGCACAAGCTTTTCACGCCTCAAGCACGTTCTCGACCTACCCAACCTCATCGACATCCAGAAGGCCTCGTTCCAGTGGTTCCTGGACGAGGGCCTGCGCGAAACGATCGACGACATCTCGCCGATCGAGGACTACACCGGCACCCTCGCCGTGGAGTTCGGCGCGTACAAGTTCGGGGAGCCGCAGTTCTCGATCAAGGAGTGCCGCGAGAAGGACCTGACCTACCAGGCCCCGCTCTCGATGACCGTCCGCTTCGTCAACAAGGAGACGGGCGAGATCCGGGAGCAGACGGTCTTCATGGGCGACTTCCCGATGATGACGGAGTGGGGCACGTTCATCATCAACGGGACGGAGCGCGTCATCGTGACGCAGCTCGTCCGGTCGCCGGGTGCCTACCTGATGGAGCCGAAGGACCCGACGAAGCAGGTCTTCACGGCGAACCTGATGCCGTCGCGCGGCTCGTGGCTCGAGCTCGAGATCGACAAGAAGGGCGTCGTCTACGCACGCATCGACCGGAAGCGCAAGCTCCCGATCACGACGCTGCTGCGCGCCCTCCCCGCCGAGGACCCCTCGACCGGGTTCAAGGTCGACACGTCGGACAACGAGGCGATCCTCAAGCTGTTCGACAACTCGATCTACATCGTCAACACGCTCGAGAAGGACCCGTCCACGCGTGAGGAAGAGGCGCTGATCGAGGTCTTCAAGAAGCAGCGTCCCGGCGAGCCCCCGACGCTCGACAACGCGCGCAACCTGCTGCGGGCGCTCTTCTTCGATCCCAAGCGCTACGACCTGACGAAGGTCGGCCGCTACAAGCTGAATCAGCGGCTCGAGGTCAACGTGCCCGAGGACACCCGCGTCCTGACGACCGAGGACATCCTCTCGCTCGTCAAGAAGCTCGTGAGCTTGCCCACGCAGCTCGGCGTCGACCCGGAGTCGAAGGACTACGCCGCCGACGCGATCGTGCTCAACCGCGACCCGATCCGCGGAGAGCTCGACGAGTACGAGCACTTCGGCAACCGGCGGCTGCGCACGGTCGGGGAGCTGATCCAGGAGGCGTTCCGCGTCGGTCTGTACCGCATGGAGCGCGTCGTCCGCGAGCGGATGACGACGGAGGACGTCGACACGATCACGCCGCAGACGATCATCAACATTCGTCCGGTCGTCGCCGCGCTGAAGGAGTTCTTCGGCTCGTCGCAGCTGTCGCAGTTCATGGACCAGACGAACTCGCTGGCCGGGCTCACGCACCGGCGCCGCCTGTCGGCGCTCGGCGCGGGCGGCCTGACGCGCGAGCGCGCGCCGATCGAGGTGCGCGACGTGCACCCGACGCACTACGGGCGCATGTGCCCGATCGAGACGCCTGAGGGCCCGAACATCGGCCTGATCGGCTCGCTCGCGTCGATGGCCACCGTGTCCGAGTTCGGCTTCATCCAGACGCCGTACCGCAAGGTCGTCAACGGCAAGGTGACGGACGAGATCGTCTATCTGGACGCGGCCGAAGAGGCGCAGTTCACGATCGCGCAGTCCTCGGAGCGGATCGACGAGAAGGGCAAGTTCGAGCACGACCAGGTGCTCTGCCGCTCGCGCGAGGGCGAGGCAGTCATGGCCCTGCCGAAGGACGTTGACTACATGGACGTCGCGCCCGCGCAGATCGTCTCGGTCGCGACCGCGCTGATCCCGTTCCTGGAGCACAACGATGCGAACCGCGCGCTGATGGGCGCGAACATGCAACGGCAGGCCGTGCCGCTGATGATCGCCCAGGCGCCGATCGTCGGCACCGGGCTCGAGTACCGCGCGGCGATCGACACCGGTGACGTCGTGCTCACGGAGCGCGCCGGCACCGTCGTCGACGTCGACGCCGACCACATCAGCGTCGAGACGAAGGACGGGAAGGACGACTACCCGCTGACGAAGTTCATGCGGTCGAACCAGGGCACGCTCATCCACCACAAGCCGATCGTGGAGCTCGGTCAGAAGGTGTCGGCCGAGGAGGTGCTCGCCGACGGCAGCTCGACGGACAAGGGCGAGCTGGCGCTCGGCGCGAACCTGCTCGTCGCGTTCATGCCGTTCGAGGGCTACAACTTCGAGGACGCGATCGTGATCAGCGAGCGGCTCGTGAAGGAGGACGTCCTTTCGTCCATCCACATCCACGAGTACGAGATCGACGCTCGCTCCACGAAGCTCGGCGACGAGGAGATCACGCGCGACATCCCGAACCGCTCGGAGGAGTCGCTCAAGGACCTGGATGACCGCGGCGTCGTCCGCATCGGCGCCGAGGTCGGGTCCGGCGACCTGCTCGTCGGCAAGGTGACGCCGAAGGGCGAGACGGAGCTGACGGCGGAGGAGAAGCTGATCCGCGCGATCTTCAAGGAGAAGGCGCGCGAGGTTCGCGACACGTCGCTGAAGGTCCCGCACGGCGAGGGCGGCAAGGTGATCGACGTCAAGACGTTCTCGCGCGAGGCCGGCGACGACCTGTCGCCGGGCGTGAACGAGCTCGTCCGCGTCTACGTCGCCAAGAAGCGCAAGATCGCGGAAGGCGACAAGCTCGCCGGCCGCCACGGCAACAAGGGCGTCATCGCGAAGATCGTCCCTGAAGAGGACATGCCGTTCCTCGAGGACGGCCGTCCGGTCGACGTCGTGCTCAACCCGCTCGGCGTCCCGAGCCGTATGAACATCGGCCAGATTCTCGAGACGCACCTTGGCTGGGCCGCTGCGAACGGCGTCTTCTCGAACGGCGAGGGCGCGAACGGGTTCGCCGGCAAGCCGATCATCGCCGACGATCCCCACGCGGTTGCGACGCCGGTGTTCGACGGTGCGTCGGAGGAGGACGTCGACGAGGCGCTCGTGCGCTGGGCGGCCGAGAACCCGGACTCACCGGTCAAGTTCCTCGTCGATCCGAAGCGGCCTGTCGGGCGGAAGTGCTCCGGCAAGGTGCGCCTCTTCGACGGGAAGAACGGCGAGCCGTTCGAGCAGAAGGTGACGATCGGCTTCATGTACATCCTGAAGCTGCTCCACCTCGTCGACGACAAGATCCACGCGCGCTCGACCGGCCCGTACTCGCTCGTGACGCAGCAGCCGCTCGGCGGCAAGGCGCAGTTCGGCGGCCAGCGCTTCGGCGAGATGGAGGTCTGGGCGCTCGAGGCCTACGGCGCCGCGTACACGCTGCAGGAGATGCTCACCATCAAGTCCGACGACACGGTTGGACGCGTGAAGGCGTACGAAGCGATCGTCAAGGGCGAGAACATCGCCGAGCCGTCCATCCCCGAGAGCTTCAAGGTGCTGCTCAAGGAGATGCAGTCGCTTGCGCTCGACGTCAACGTCCTCTCGGACGAGGGCACGACAGTCGAGGTGCGCGAGGAGGACGACGAGCTGCTCCGCGCGGCGGAGGAGCTCGGCATCGACCTCTCGCCGGGCTCGCTGCGCGCGGCGGCGCGCCAGCCGACGGCGGAGGAGGCCGAGGAAGGGCAGGAGCGCGTCGACCTGGACGGCGAGATGGCGCTTCCGAACGACGAGGAGCTCGGCGATCTCGACGACGTGGAAGTGAGTGAAGAGGAAGAGGGAGAGGGAGAGGAAGCAAAAGCAGAGGCAGAGGCAGAGGAACCGGCTGCGGCGGACCTCGCAGACGTTGAACTCGAGGACTGAGAAGGAGCGCTTTGATCGACATCAATGATTTCGATGCCATTCGGATCGGGCTTGCATCCAGCAAGCAGATCCGCGACTGGTCGTCCGGCGAGGTAACGAAGCCCGAGACGATCAACTACCGCACGCTCAAGCCGGAGCGTGACGGTCTCTTCTGCGAGCGCATCTTCGGACCGACGAAGGACTGGGAGTGCTACTGCGGCAAGTACAAGCGCGTCCGCTACAAGGGGATCATCTGCGAGCGCTGCGGCGTCGAGGTGACGCGGCAGAAGGTGCGGCGTGAACGCATGGGTCACATCGACCTGGCGGCGCCGGTCTCGCACATCTGGTTCTTCAAGGGCGTCCCGTCGCGCATCGGCTACCTGCTCGACATCGCACCGCGCGAGCTCGAGAAGGTCCTGTACTTCGCCGCGTCGATCGTGACCGCCGTGGACAACGACGCGCGGGCGAAGGACCTCGCCGACCTCGAGGACAAGGTCAAGGGCGAGTCCGAGCGGATCTACGTCGACCGCGACGAGGCGCTCGCCGCGCTCGAGGACCGGCTCAAGCGGCGCCGCGAGTACTTCGCCAAGGGCAAGGACAAGGGCTTCGACGAGGACGACGACTTCTGGGCGCGCGGCCTCTCGAACTGGGCCGAGGAGCAGGGCCTGCCGACCCTCGAGGAGGCGCGCGGGCTCGCCGGCGGCATGTTCGTCGACCTCGTGAACCAGATCACCACCGAGGACTCGAAGAAGATCCGCGAGCTCGTCCGCAATGCAGCGATCCGTGACGACCGCCGGCTGACGCCGCGCGAGCTCGAGACGGTCGCGGTCGCAGCCGAGCAGACGCTGAAGGCGCTCGAGCCGCTGTTCAAGCAGCAGTCGAAGGCGACCGGCTCGAAGAAGGGCGCGATCTCGAAGCACATCAACCGGATCCTCGACGACCTCCTCGACGGGAACGAGCCGCACGAGGAGGACGTGAAGCTCGTCGAGCAGATCGACCACAAGAACTTCGACCGTGCGCGCGAGCTCGGCAACGGCCTGCTCGCCGACGTGATCGACACGTGGGACGGCGAGCAGGACATCCGCGAGCTGACGAACGACCTGTGCCTGCGGACGGACGGGAAGATCCAGAAGGAGGATCTCGACGCCATCATCCAGTGGGCCTTGAAGGTCCGCGAGATGTACCTCGACATCGAGTCGCGCCGGCAGGACGCGCGCGACGCGGCCGTCGACTCCGTCAACCGCCTCGAGCAGACG
>VAYM01000162.1 GCA_005884945.1 Actinomycetota bacterium
GCGCAGCGCGAGGCGACGAAGGACGCCGGCAAGATCGCCGGGCTCAACGTCCTCCGGATCATCAACGAGCCGACCGCTGCAGCACTCGCGTACGGCCTCGACAAGGAGGGCTCGGATCAGACGATCCTCGTCTTCGACCTCGGGGGCGGCACGTTCGACGTCTCGATCCTCGAGCTTGGCGAGGGCGTCTTCGAGGTGAAGGCCACGAACGGCGACAACCATCTCGGCGGCGACAACTTCGACAAGGCCGTCGTCGACTGGATGGTGTCGGAGTTCAAGAAGGACCAGGGGATCGACCTGTCTCAGGACCGCATGGCGCTCCAGCGTCTCTACGAGGCGGCGGAGAAGGCGAAGATCGAGCTGTCGTCCACGATGACGACGCAGATCAACCTGCCGTTCATCACCGCGACGCAGGAGGGCCCGAAGCATCTCGACCTGCAGCTCACTCGCGCGAAGCTCAACGAGCTGACCGCGGATCTGCTCGCGCGGACGGTCGGTCCGACCGAGCAGTGCCTCGAGGACGCGGGGATGGACAAGTCGAAGATCGACCACGTCGTCCTCGTCGGCGGCATGACGCGCATGCCGGCGGTCGTCGACAAGGTCAAGGAGCTGATCGGCAAGGAGCCGCACAAGGGCGTCAATCCGGACGAGGTCGTCGCCGTCGGCGCGGCGATCCAGGCCGGCGTCCTGCGCGGCGAGGTGAAGGACATCCTGCTGCTCGACGTGACGCCGCTGTCGCTCGGCATCGAGACGAAGGGCGGCGTGTTCACGCGGCTGATCGAGCGGAACACGACCATCCCGACCAAGAAGTCCGAGACGTTCACGACGGCGGAGGACAACCAGCCGTCCGTCGAGGTGCACGTCCTGCAGGGCGAGTCGGAGATGGCGGCGTTCAACAAGACGCTCGGGAAGTTCCAGCTCGTCGGGATCCCGCCCGCACCGCGCGGCATGCCGCAGATCGAGGTGTCCTTCGACATCGACGCGAACGGCATCATCAACGTGTCCGCGAAGGATCTCGGCACGGGCAACCAGCAGCAGATCCGCATCGAGGGCGGCTCGGGCCTCAAGGAAGATGAGGTCCAGCAGATGATCCGCGATGCCGAAGCGCACGCGGACGAGGCCCGGCGGCTGCACGAGGTTGCCGACACGAAGAACATCGCGGAGACGCTCGCGTATCAGACCGAGCGGTCGCTGAAGGACCATCGCTCGGCGCTCGACGAGTCGGACGCGTCGACGATCGAGGGGCGGATCATGGAGCTCCGCCAGGCGCTCGAGTCGGACGACGTCGCCGACATCAAGGCGAAGACCGAGGCGCTGCAGGAGGCGGCGCACAAGCTCGCCGAGGCGGTGTACTCGTCGGCGCAGCAGACGCAGACGGCGTCTGCACAGACCGGCGGCAACGGTGCGTCCTCCTCCGACGACGAGGTCGTGGAGGACGCCGACTACGAGGTCATCGACGAGGAGGAGCAGGAGGCTCCGAAGGCGTAATGACCGACGAGCAGCAGATCACTCAGCAGGAAGAGGAGAGCCTCGACGTCGAGGCTCTCCAGGCTGAGCGCGACGAGCTCTTCGACCGTCTCCAGCGACTGGCGGCGGAGTTCGACAACTTCCGCAAGCGCAGCGCGCGCGAGCAGGCGGCGTTGATCGAGCGCGCGAACGAGCGGCTCGTGAAGGAGCTACTGCCGGTGCTCGACGACCTCGGTCGCGCGCTGGAAGCGGCGGAGGACCATGAGGGCGCGAAGCTCGAAGAGGGCGTCCGCCTCGTCCATCGCGCGCTGGCCGACGTGCTCGCGAAGGAAGGGCTCGCCGAGATCGACACCAACGGCAAGTTCGATCCGCACGTCCACGAGGCACTGCTCTCGCAGCCGTCCGAGGTGGACGAGGGCACCGTCGTCGAGGTCGTGCAGAAGGGTTACAAGCTCGGCGACCGCGTGCTTCGTCCCGCTCGAGTGGTCGTTGCCGCCCCGAAGGAGGAGTAAGTGGCGACGCTGTACGACACCCTGGGCGTCAAGAAGGGCGCGTCGGCCGACGAGATCAAGAAGTCGTATCGGAAGCTCGCCGCGAAGTATCACCCGGACAAGAATCCGGGCGACGCGTCCGCCGAAGAGAAGTTCAAGGAAGTGCAGAACGCGTACGACGTGCTCTCCGATTCGGAGAAGCGCAAGCAATACGACACGTTCGGCTCCGCGAACGGACGCACGGGCTTCGACCCGCGCAACTACAACTTCGGCGGCGGCGGCAACTTCACGATCAACGATCTCGGCGATCTCGGGGACCTCTTCGGCGGGTTGTTCAACCGCGGCGGTACGCGAACGCAGCGGCGTGCACCGGAGCGCGGCGCGGATATCGACGTCTCCGTCAACGTGTCGTTCGAGGATTCGCTGCGCGGTCTCGAGACGAAGATTCCGGTCGAGGTGACAACCGCCTGCCGCGAGTGCGGCGGCTCGGGCGCCGAGCCCGGCACGGCTCCGGTCATCTGTCCGGAGTGCAACGGGCGCGGCGTCGTGTCCGAGAGTCAAGGGCTCTTCGCGCTGTCGCAGCCGTGTCCGCGCTGTCGCGGGAACGGAACCGTGGTCGAGAAGCCGTGCCGGAAGTGCGGCGGCTCGGGTCGCGAGCGGCGGACGAAGCGCTACACGGTGAAGATTCCCGCCGGCGTCAAGGACGGCACGCGCATCCGGCTGAAGGGAAAGGGCGAGCTGGGCGCGAACGGCGGCGCGCCCGGAGACCTGAACGTCATCACGCACGTTGCTCCTTCGAAGCTGTTCGATCGACGTGGCGCCGACCTCGTGATCGAGGTGCCGGTCACGTACGCGGAGGCCGCGCTCGGCGCAACGGTCGAGGTGCCCACGCCGTTCGGCGACCGGCTGTCGTTGAAGGTGAAGCCCGGCGCCCAGGACGGCCAGCTCCTGCGCATGCGCGGGCACGGCGCGCCGAAGCTCGACGGCAAGGGCCGCGGCGACCTGCTCGCGCGTCTGCGCCTGACCGTCCCGAAGAAGCTGTCGAAGAAGGAACGCGAGGCGATCGAGGAGCTACAAAAGGCGCAGCACGACGATCCGCGGCGGGCGCTCTTCTCATGAAGCTCGCGGCGATCCTCCTCGTCTCGATCGGCAGCGTCGGCCTGGTCGTCACGTTCGTCTACATGCGCATCCGCACGGAGCAGCTGAAGCGCTGGCGCGAGGAGCATCCCGATGGATGAGAAGCCGCGCTACATGATCTCCGTCGCCGCCGACCTCGTCGGCATGCATCCGCAGACGCTGCGCATCTATGAATCGAAAGGACTGATCCGTCCGAGGCGCACGTCGGGAAACACGCGGCTCTATTCGGAGGCGGACCTCGACCGGCTGCGGTTGATCCAACAGCTGACGACGGAGCTCGGCCTCAACCTCGCGGGCGTGGAGCACGTCCTGCGCCTGCAGGACGAGCTCGTGAAGATGCGGCGCCGCCTCGACCGGATGGAGCGCGAGATGCGTGACGCGATCAACCAGGTGCACAAGCACTACCGGCGGGAGCTCGTTCCCTACAAGCCAAAGATCGAACTGGTTCCGAAATGGACTTCGACAAGCTGACCCTGAAATCACAGGAAGCCGTTGCGGCCGCGCAGGAGCTTGCCCGCCGCATGGGCAACCCCGAGCTGTACCCCGAGCACATGCTGCTCGCGCTTCTCGACCAGGAGCTGCCGCAGCAGCTCGTTCCCGACGCGGCGGCGGTCCGCGCGCAGGCCGAGGCGGCGCTGCGCGGCAAGCCGTCGATCCAGGGCGCACAGCAGCAGCCGAACGTCTCGGCCGCGTTCTCGCGCGTGCTCGACAAGGCCGCCGACGAAGCGCGGCGCATGGAGGACGACTACGTGTCGACGGAGCATCTGCTGCTCGCGCTCGACGTTGTCCCGCGCGATCAGCTCGAGGCAAAGATCAAGGCGGTCCGCGGCGGGCAGCGCGTCACATCGCAGGATCCGGAGGAGACCTACCAGGCGCTCGAGAAGTTCGGGCGCGACCTGACGCAGGCGGCGGAGGAAGGAAAGCTCGACCCGGTCATCGGCCGCGACGAGGAGATCCGCCGCGTCATCCAGGTCCTCTCGCGGCGGACGAAGAACAACCCGGTGCTGATCGGCGACCCCGGTGTCGGCAAGACGGCCATCGCCGAAGGGCTCGCGCAACGCATCGTCGCCGGCGACGTCCCCGAAGGACTGAAGGGCAAGCGCGTCTGGGCGCTCGACATCGGCGCGCTGATCGCGGGCTCCAAGTACCGCGGCGAGTTCGAGGAACGGCTCAAGGCCGTGCTGAACGAGATCAAGGCCGCCGAGGGCAAGGTCGTCCTCTTCATCGACGAGCTGCACACGATCGTCGGCGCCGGCGCCGCCGAGGGTGCGGTGAGCGCGGGCAACCTGCTGAAGCCGATGCTCGCCCGCGGCGAGCTGCGCGCGATCGGAGCGACGACGCTCGACGAGTACCGCAAGCACATCGAGAAGGACGCAGCGCTCGAGCGCCGCTTCCAGCCGATCGTCGTCGGCGAGCCGTCGGTCGCGGACACGATCGCGATCCTGCGCGGCCTGAAGGAGCGCTACGAGGCGCACCACGGCGTGCGTATCCGCGACGCCGCGCTCGTCGCCGCTGCCGTGCTCTCCGATCGCTACATCACCGACCGCTTCCTGCCCGACAAGGCGATCGACCTCGTGGACGAAGCGGCGTCGCGCCTGCGCATGGAGATCGACTCCTCGCCTGTCGAGCTCGACGAGGCCGAGCGTCGCGTGCGCCAGCTGGAGATCGAGCTCGCGGCGCTGGCGAAGGAGTCGAAGGACGTGAAGGAGCCCGTCGAGCGCGAGCTGGCCGAGGCGCGCGAGGCGCGCGGCGCGCTCGCGGCTCGCTGGTCGCAGGAGAAGGAGGCCCTCGACCGGGTCAAGGACATCACGCAACAGATCGACACGCTCCGCATGGAGTACGAGCGCGCCGAGCGTGCGGGCGACTTTACGCGCGCGGCGGAGATCCGCCACGGCGAGCTGCCTGCACTCGAGCGTGAGCTCGCTGAGCGCGACGGCGCGCAGCCCGAGCAGACGATGGTGAAGGAAGAGGTCGACGAGGACGACGTCGCGGCGGTCGTCGCGCGCTGGACGGGCGTCCCGGTCGACCGTCTGCTCGAAGGAGAGACGGAGAAGCTCATCCACATGGAGGAGCGGCTCCACCAGCGCGTCGTCGGACAGGACGAGGCGGTCGAGGCCGTCGCGAACGCATTGCGGCGCGCGCGCACCGGCTTGCAGGACCCGAACCGGCCGATCGGGTCTTTCGTGTTCCTCGGCCCGACGGGGGTCGGCAAGACGGAGCTCGCACGCGCGCTGGCGGAGTTCATGTTCGACGACGAGCGCGCGATGGTGCGGCTCGACATGTCCGAGTACCAGGAACGGCACACGGTCGCCCGGCTGATCGGCGCGCCGCCGGGTTACGTCGGCTACGAGGAGGGCGGACAGCTGACGGAGGCGGTTCGCCGCCGTCCGTACTCGGTGATCCTCCTCGACGAGATCGAGAAGGCGCACAGCGAGGTCTTCGACGTGCTGCTGCAGATCCTCGACGACGGTCGCCTCACCGACGGCCACGGCCGCACCGTCGACTTTCGCAACACCGTGTTGATCATGACCTCGAACCTGCGATCGACCGACCAGATGCACGAGTTCTTCCGCCCGGAGTTCCTGAACCGGATCGACGAGATCGTCGAGCTCAAGGCGCTGACGCGGGAGCAGCTCGCCGAGATCGTCGAGTTGCAGCTCACGCGGTTGCGGGCGCGGCTCGCGGCCCGGGGGATCGAGCTCCAGCTCACAGACGCGGCGAAGCAAGCGCTGGCGGAAGCCGGCTGGGATCCGACGTACGGCGCGCGCCCGCTCAAGCGCGCGATCCAGCGGCTCGTGGAGAACCCGCTCGCACTCCGGCTGCTCGAAGGCGACTTCGCCGACCGCGACACGGTGCGCCGTAGGCTTACGACACAGTGGACGAGCGCGTGCTGCTCGTGGAGGACGACTCCTCCATCCGCGAGGTCGCGACTCTCGGTCTCGAAGCGGCCGGCTTCCGCGTGGCCGCCTCGAGCGACGGGCGCGAGGGGCTCGTCCACTTTCGGCAGGGTCATTTCGACCTCGTCGTCCTGGACGTGATGCTGCCGTCGCTCGACGGGTTCGACGTCCTCAAGGAGATCCGGCGGGACAGCCAGACGCCGGTCGTGATGCTGACTGCGCGCAGCGACCTGCACGACGTCGTCGTCGGGCTGGAGCTCGGCGCGGACGACTACGTGACGAAGCCGTTCGAGCTGCCCGAGCTCGTCGCACGTATCAAGGCGGTGCTGCGGCGGTCGACGGCGGCGCCCGCCGATCGTCCCATCGTCGTCGACGACCTGGTCATCGATCCGGGAGCGTTCACGGTCAAGCGCCACGGGGCTGAGATCGCCCTGACCGCGACCGAGTTTCGTCTCCTGCTCGAGCTCGCGCGCCGACCGAAGCAGGTGTTCACGCGCGACCTCCTGCTCGAGCTCGTGTGGAACTACGAGTACCTCGGCGACTCGCGGCTCGTCGACGTGGCAGTGCAGCGGCTGCGCGCGAAGATCGAGGACGACCCGAAGGAACCGAAGTTCGTCAGGACCGTGCGCGGGGTCGGGTACCGCTTCGATCCGAGCTAGACGATGTTGCGGCGGCGACTCACGATCGTGTTCATGCTCGCCGTCGGCGTGTCCGCAGCCGCGCTCGCGGCCGGCTCGTACGTCGTCGTTCGGCACAACCTCCTCGCCGACTCGGTGAACGACGGCGCGCGGCAGGGCAGGCGCAATCTCGTCGTCGCGCCGACGTATCTTCGGCAGGGCTCGAACGCGCTCATCCAGGCGTACCGGCGCAGCGGCGACTTCGAGACGGTCGGGGTCACCGGCGGCAAGCCCTTTTCCTCGAGCTTCTCCGTCGGCCTGCGCCAGGTTCCCGCGGACCTTCGACGTCTCGTCGCGAGCGGCAAGCTCGGATACGAGCGCGAGACCGTGGCGGGGACGCACTACCTCGTCGTCGGCGGGCCGTCGTCGGACGGCACGGAGCTGTACTTCTTCTTCTCGGAGCAGAACCTGCGGCACGAGCTCGCGCAGCTGCGCAACGTGCTGCTGATCGGCGTCGGGATCCTGATGCTGCTCGCAGGGTTCGTCGGTGCGGCGCTCGCACGACGTACGCTCCGACCGGTCGCACGTGCGAGCACCGCGGCGCATTCGCTCGCCGAGGGTCTCCTCGAGACGCGTCTTCCGGTGACAGGACGCGATGAGTTCGGCGCTTGGGCGCAGGCGTTCAACGAGATGGCCTCTGCGCTCGAGGCGAAGATCTCGGCGCTCTCCGCTGCGCAGGCTCGCGAGCGGCGCTTCACCGCCGACGTCGCACACGAGCTGCGGACGCCGCTGACGGCGCTCGTCGGGGAGGCATCGCTCCTCTCGGACCACGTCGATTCGATGCCGACGGCCGCGCGCCGTCCCGCCGAGCTGCTGATCGGCGACATCGCGCGGCTGCGGCGGCTCGTCGAGGATCTGATGGAGATCTCGCGCTTCGACGCCGGCCGCGAGAGCGTCCAGACGGAGACGGTCGACCTCGCGTCGCTCGCCGCCGGTGCGATTCGCGCGCGCGGCTGGGAGGGACAGGTGCGGCTCGACGCCGACGACGTCGTCCTTCAGAGCGACCCGCGACGGCTGGAACGGATCGTCGCCAACCTCGTCGGCAACGCGCTCGACCACGGCGGGCACGGGGTCGCGGTTCGCGTCGGGCAGGACGGCGTGGGCGCGTTCGTCGAGGTCGTCGACCGCGGGCCGGGAATCGCGCCCGAGCATCTCGTTCACCTCTTCGAGCGCTTCTACAAGTCGGACGCCTCTCGGAGCGGCCGGGGCACGGGTCTCGGCCTCGCCATCGCGCTGGAGAACGCCCGGCTCCTGGGAGGCGAGATCGAAGTCTGGAGCGAGTTGGGCGAAGGAAGCCGCTTCACGCTCCGCCTGCCGACGCCCGAGGCTGTGACGCAAACGTTACGGAGCGGTGACGGGCGCGTTTCAGCCGCGGAAGAGCATGACCTCCAAGACGAGCGAAGGAGGTCACCGTGAAGCGCGTACTCCAAGTGCAGAGCGAAAAGAGGACGTCTTCGAACACCGCGCCGGTCGGAATCACGAGGCCGCGGATCCGCACGAAGACAAACAGCGACGCCTCGTGGGTTGCGCGGAGGAAGGCGCAATGAAGGGCCTCGTGCTCACGAGCCTCCTCGTGCTCGGAATCATCAGCTCGACGGGTGCCGGCGCCGCTTACCTCGCGCCGCAGCCTCTCGCCGCTCACCGACCGGCTTGCTGTACGTCCGCACCGACGCGATGTCGCAGTTCGAGCAACTGACGCTGAAGACGACGCGGACCCAGCTGCAAGCGGGTTTGCCCGCGCGCCTGCTGCAGGGCCACCGACTCTTCTACTACGCGGTGATCCGAGATCCGAAGAGCGGGCGATCCGTCACCGTCCCCGCCGGAGGCTCGCGGGCGCCGACGTCGGCATGGATCCTCTCGGGCGTGCGACCGGTGAACCTCGGCGCCCACCGTTTCGGTCACGTGCGCGCGCCGGACGCGGTCGTGGCGCAAGTCGGCGGGACCGAGGTCGCGTGGCAGGGTGAGGGCGACCCGTTCGGGCCCCAGACGTTCCTCGTCGGTCGCGACGGGACGATTTACCTCGACGACGGTCTCAACAACCGCCTGCTCGTCTTCCGCAAAGGAGCGCCGGAGACCGTCGCGCGCACGATCGCGCTTCCGTCAGGCTCGGCAGACAGCGACGTCGCGCTCGGTCCGAACGGATCGATCTACGTCAAGGGCGGCATCGGACACGGTGCCGAGTTCAGGAACGTCGTCTACAGAGTGAGCGCGAGCGGAACCGTCCTCTGGCGTGCGCTTCTCGCCGGCGACGTCCGCAACAGCGGCTCGTTCGTCATCGGCGCGAACAGTCCGTTGCGCACCGGCCCCGACGGCACGCTCTACTGCCTCGTCGGGATGCCGGGGCGCCCAGGCGGGCAGCTCGGGTGGATGCCGGTGGCGACGCCCGGCGGTCGTCCGTTCACCATCGCGCAGCAACTGCGGCGGACGAGCTGGCCCGGCCAGCCGGTCGCCCGCGGCCTCCGGCTCGTCACCGAGGTCTACACGGCACGCGCGAGTGCTGCGCCGCGTGAGGCGCGCGTTGCGCTGATCGACCGTGCCGGGCGCGTCGTCCGTGCATGGCGAATCGTCAGTCGCACGGACATCAACTTCGGCTATGCGACACCGGAGGTGGTGAACGGAGATCCGATGGTCGTGCTCGACGCGACGGCGGGAATGGACGCGACGTTCAAGTGGGAGTACCTCGTGTTGCGGCTCGGAGCGAAGGGCGTGCGGACGCAGTTCTCCGTCCGGCGCACCGTTTTCGGAGACAACATCCTCGCGGACGTCCGCATCGGCCCGGACGGATCGGTGTACCAACTCGGATCGTCGCCCACGAGCGGTGTCGTGATCAGCCGGTACGCGCGATGAAGCGGTCCGCGCTGGTCATGCTCGGGGCGCTCGGTTTCGTGGTCGCGGGTTGCGGCTCGAGCCATGCCGTCTCGCTCGGCGAGCCCACGCGGCAACCGACGACCACCGCCCAAACCACGACCCCCGCCGCCGCGAAGCCGGCGCCGACGATCTCGTTCGAGGTCTGGTTCGCGCGCGGCGACCACCTCGTCTCGGAGCCGCGCTCGCACGCGGCGACGCGGCGTGTCGCGACGGCCGCGCTTGCGGCGCTTCTCGCAGGGCCGACCGCCCCCGAGCGCACGAACGGCGACACGACGGCGATCCCTTCCGGGACGCGGCTCCTCGGCGTCTCTGTGAAGGACGGCGTGGCGAACGTCGATCTCACGTCCGAGTACCAGTCCGGCGGCGGTTCGCTGTCGATGCAGATGCGGCTCGGCCAGGTCGTCTACACGCTGACGCAGTTCCCGACGGTCGGCCGTGTGCGCTTCGCGCTCGACGGCGCGCCTGTGAACGTCTTCTCGAGCGAAGGGATCGTCCTCGACCATCCCGTTGGCCGCGCCGACTACCAGAACCTCGCGGCCGCGCCTGCCCCACTGGCGGGCAGTTGGCAGAGCCTTCCGCCGGCGCCGGTCAGGCTGCAAACGAACCTCGCGAGCGTCTGGACGGGGACGGAGATGCTGATCTACGGCGTGAAGGGCGTCGCGGCCGACGGCAACTTCCTGCACGCGTCGAACGCGCTCGTCGCCTACAACCCGACCTCACGAACGTGGCGCCGACTGCCGGCTCCGACCGGACAGGCTGAGTACCTCGGACGGCATCCGGCGGCGTGGTCGGGAAAAGAGATGCTCGTTTGGCCCGACCGCGCGTTCGATCCGTCGACGAACCGGTGGCGGCAGCTGCCGAAGTCGCCGGCGTCGGGCACAGGTCTCGTGGCCTGGACCGGGCACGAGCTGATCGGCTGGGGCGGAGGCTGCTGCGGCGACGCGTTCTCCGACGGCGCCGCCTACAACCCGGTGACGAACACCTGGCGGAAGCTTGCGGCGTCACCGCTCGCTCCGTCGGCAGCTCCGACCGGAGCCTGGGACGGCCGCGAGGTGATCGTCCTCGTCGGCGATTTCGACCCCGACGGACACCGATGGCCCGCACACTTCGCTCGCGCGGCGGCCTACAACCCCGTGACCGATACGTGGCGGCGGATCGCTCCGCTTCCCGAGTCGCGCGGCGGCGCGACCGCAACGTGGGACGGGCACGAGCTTCTGGTCGTGGGTGGGGCGGGCGCGCCGCGCGGCGGGCAGCCCGCGCCGCTTTCCAGGACCGGCTTCGCATACAACCCGGCGGCGGACCGATGGCGTCAGCTACCGCCGATGGAATCCGGTCGCACTGCAAGTGCCGTCCTCTGGACCGGCAAGACGCTGCTCCTCTGGGGTGGGAGCGAGAGCGGGAACGGCACGACGGTCGTCCCGCCGCACGGCCTCGCGTACGACCCCGAGCGGAATCGCTGGTCGCCGTTGCCGCAGGCCCCGCTCCTGGGGCGAACGGATCCGACGGCCGCGTGGACGGGAACGCAGCTGATCGTCTGGGGCGGCGAGAAGCCGGGTCAGAACGTCGCGTCGGCTTTCTACGACGGCGCCGCGTTTACGCCCGCGCGCTAGGCAGGCAGGACGTCGACGTCGTCGAAGAAGTCGGCACCCGCCTGCTCGGGCGGCGCTCCGTAGATGTAGAGCACGAGCTCCTCGCCCCCTTCGTTCCGGACCTGCAGCGGCGTCATCGGCTCGACGGCGACGACGCTCTGAGGGCCGAGGTCGACGCGCTCGGGCGGATCGTCGAGCAGCATCGTCAGCGTGCCGGAGAGGACGACGAAGACCTCCTCCTGAGCGTGGTCGGCATGCCGGCGTCCGCGCGTTCCCGGCGGATAGCGCCACACGCGCGCACGCGACTGCTTGAGCGAAGCCGCGCCCGTGACGTCAGCCGCCTGCCGCGGTTGCTGGCCCTCGACGACGGGCGCCCGCTCTTCCCACTCCATGCGCGCGGCGTCGGCAACGTGGTAGCCCACGCCGCGATCCTACGCCGCGAACCGACTACGCGCTCAGCTTCAGCGGGTCGCGAAGATGCCAGCGCATCTCCGCGATGAGGGCGCTCGCCCAGTTCTTCGCTTCCGGCGTCGCGTAACCGAGAAAGCGCGCCTTGCGCTGCTCGAACCACAGGCACCCGCGCAGCTCGTCGAGCGTCGGCGGCGTCTGACCGGTGGCCTTCCAGCGTGAGAACGCCCACGCGGCGAGCTCGCCGCACGCCTCCGGCGACCGGTAGCGCTCGGACGGATCGAAAGTCAAGGCGAAAGCGGCGTACTGCGTCCAGTCGCACCCCGCGGGCGGAAGATCCTCAACGCGGAGATCCTGGGTCCGGATCGTCGTTGTTGCGAACATCTCGAACCTCCTGACGGCGAGGGCCGCTCGGGGAGCGGCCCTCGAAGGCTCACCATGCGGCTCCGCGGCAGTGGAGCGCGCGTGGCTTCGTTTTCGGGCTATACGGGCTGAGATGCCGGAAGGGGACACGTCTTGCACGCGCCGGCGAAAATCACTCATCCGAGGGAGCCTCGGTAGCGTTCGCGCCGTGATCCTCGTCGTCGCGGCCACGCAGCGGGAGCTCGACGGCGCGGCAGGGGCGAAGACGCTCGCGTGTGGAATCGGGCCTGTGGAGGCTGCGGCGGCGACGGCCCGCGCGCTTGCCGAGCGACGACCGGACGCGCTCTTGCACGTGGGCATCGCAGGGGCACGTGGCCTCTCGGCGACGTCGGTCGTGATCGGGTCAGAGGCCGTCTACGAAGATCCGGTCGGACCGCTCGTCCCGGCGCGCGTGGAGCCCGACGCCGAGCTGGTCGCCGCGGCGCGCCGCGCCCTGCCCGACGCACGCGTTCTCCCGATCGGGACGAGCGCGCATGTCGGCGGCGCGCGCGCCTGCGAAGTCGAAGCGATGGAGGGCTTTGCAGTGCTGCGCGCCGCTGTACTCGCGAACGTTCCCGCGGTCGAGGTGCGCGTGGTGTCGAACGACGTCGACGAGGCGGACCGCTCGCGCTGGGAATTCGAGGGCGCGCTGACGAGGCTGGCCGAAATCATCCCACGGTTGCTCGGCGAGCTCGCTCGGTGACGCGCCGCGTCGCGTTCCGCGCGGCGGGCCTCGCACTCCTCCTCGCCGGCGTCGTCGTCGGATTGACCGTGTACTTCAGCACGGAGAAGATCCCGCCCTGCCTGGTCACCGGCGTGCCGAAATGGCGCGCGCCGACCGACAAGGCACTCCACCGGTTCGAGCTCGTCGTGCCGGACCGTGCGCTCTGCTTCTTCGACCAGGATCACGACAACGAGCTGATCGGCTACGTGAAGCTCCCGCGGATCGAAGGCGTCTCTGCGATCGCTCCACGCGGGGG
Source organism: Actinomycetota bacterium (assembly GCA_005884945.1). Taxonomy (GTDB): domain Bacteria; phylum Actinomycetota; class Thermoleophilia; order Gaiellales; family Gaiellaceae; genus 3-1-20CM-4-69-9. Next base: position 12,917 of record VAYM01000162.1, read on the forward strand.
GCAGCTCTCGTTGCGGTACGGCAACGGTCTCGGCGCGCTCGTCGAGCTCACGAACGGGCACATTCGCTACGGGGTGAAGCCGCCGCCTCCGCCGTCCGACACGGTCGACGTGCGCAATGCCGCGCTCCACGTCGCGTACGAGACGCGGCGAGGATCGCTCGGCGTACGTGTGCTCTCGCTTCCGTCGCGTCGCGTGCGCGAGGTCGTGACGTTCGAGGGGTTCACCTGGAACCCGCGCTTCGGCCCGAATCCGCCGGACCACGGCCTTTCACTCGCACCGGACCGCCCCGAGCTCTGGGTCGTCGACGCACCGAACGGCGTCATCCACCTCTTCGACGTCGGCGCTGCGACGCCGAAGCCGCTCGCGAACCTCCGCCTCACGAAGCCGTTGTCAGGGGACGAGAACCCCTGCGCATCGCATCGATGCACGCGGCTCGGCTCGCTCCAGCACAGCGCCGACGGCCGCTACGTCTACGTCGGTGACGCCGGGGACGTGTTCGATGCGACCAAGCGGGAGCAAGTCGCGAACCTCGAGGCGCTCCACCAGTCCCGACTCGTGCTCGAGGTGGACTGGGTGGACGGGAAGCCGCAGTTTCCTGCGGGAGTACCGTAGGGCCGATGGCGCGGGCCGAACGACCAGAAGCGCTGCCGCCGGACGTCCGGCCGGTCGGCCAGGTGATCGCCGAGGCGCTGCGGCGCTACGGCGACTCGTTCTGGCGTGTCCTCCCGCTCGGCCTGCCGGTCGCGGTGACGAATCAGGTCTCCGCCGGCCGCAGCTTCTGGGCGCAGGTCGCGATCCTCGCCGCCGCGACGCCGTTGCTCACGGCTGCGTACGTGGGAGCCTGTTTGCTCATCAACGGCGCCCGTCCCCCGAGGCGCGTGGTCGCGCGGGCCTTCGGCGTAGGCGTGCTCGTGATCATGCCGGTGCCGCTGTTGATCCTCTTCTACGTTCTGCCCGGTCTCGCGTGGCTCGCGTTCGTCGGGCTCGTCGTTCCGGTCGTGCTCGTCGAGCGAACGTCGTTGCGCGCCGGATTCGTCCGAGCCGTGCGGCTCGCGCGTGCCGACTACGTGCACGCGCTAGGGTCGCTCGCCGCGGCGACGATCGTGTTCGGCGTGACGAAGATCATGCTGATCCTCTTGTTGCGCGGGACCGCCGATGCCGCTGAACGAATCGCGCTCTTCCTCGCGGATCTGGTGTTGTCGCCCGTGCTCTTCCTCGTTCCGGCGCTGCTCTACTTCGACCAGGCCGCACGGGCTGTAGAGTCGGCTCCCCGATCGAGGAGGCGGCGACATGGCGACATACATCCTGCTCTCGAGTCTGACGTCGCAGGGCGTCCAGACGCTGAAATCGAATCCTGACCGTCTGCGGGAGGTCAACAGCGACGTCGAGGAGCTCGGCGCGAAGGTCATCCACCAGTGGGCGACGCTCGGCGAGTACGACTTCGTGAACGTGGTCGAAGCTCCTGACGCAGCGACGATCGCGCGCGTCTCGGTGGCTCTCGGCGCTCGCGGGTCGACGAAGATCCGCACGCTGACTGGTCTATCGATCGACGAGTTCCTAGCGGCGCTCGGCTAGCGCGCGCCAGACCGCGCTGACGATCGTCGAGTTCCTGTCCGCGTTGGGACAGGAAAAGGGGCCGCGCGAGGCGGCCCCCTCGTCCCACATCCCTACGTTCGGTCTGTTACCACCAGGCGCCGCGCGATCGGCCGCCGACGCCACCCATGAACAGGCTGATCAGCCACACCAGGGCAAGGATGATCGCCACGATGAACAGCCAATGGACCGTGAAGCCGACCCCGAACGCGATGATTGCCAGAATTGCCAGAAGTACCAAGAGAAGCAACGGTTTCACCTCCTCGAAGGTGTTGCCGATCTTGTAACGGTCGAGCGCGTCTTTGAGTTACGCCGCTCTACAGGTAGCGAATCCAGCGGCCTCCGCAGGCGCACTCGAGGTTCTTCTTGCTGCACCGGCGGCAGTTCCACTCGCTCAGCCAGATCCACTTCAGGTGGTAGAGCTCGAGGACCACCATCGCGGCGATGCCGGAGAGGACCTCGGTTCTCGAGAGGATCTGCATCTCACTACGTTCTCGGACGCGGCGGGCCGAGGGCAATGGGCCGATCGGCCTATTTCGGCTAGCCCGTCGGCCTAGCAACGCGCCGGACCGAGAGTCCCCAGGCGCGCCCGGACTCGAACAGCTCGTCCGCGTCGACCTCGTCCGCCCAACCGAGGAAGTGCGGCGACGGGTCGTCCTCCGTGGAGCCGTACACGGCGGCGCGGTCGGCGGGCGGCCCGACGGCGTCGAGCGACTCGCCGCGTTCGATGGCGTCGATCCGCGCCTGCGCCTCCTCGGCGACAGGTCCTTCCTCGTACCCGCGTGGCACGGCTCGGACCTTAGCGGCGGCATCTCGCGTATCTCACGCACGAAGCGCGCTGTCCTCATCGCGCTCTGCCTGTACGCGGGAGCGGCCGGCGCCTCGGCCGATCTCGGCCACCGCGTCGTCGTCGCGACAGCGGACGGGTCGGTCACGTTCCTCGACGGTGTCACCCGACGCGTGATCCGCGTCTTCCACGGCTTCTCGAATCCGGCCGACGTCGAGTTGTCGCAGAGCGGACACGTCGCGTACGTTCTCGAGAAGGGACGCGGCACGCTCGACGTGATCAACCTCGACCGTCTGCTCGTCGTGCGGCGTGTCCGGGCCGGTGCGCGTCCGAACCGACTTGCCGTCGGCGACAACCTGATCTGGATCGCGCACGAGTCGAATGCGAGCTCGCTCACGCGGATCCAGATCGGGCGGCCGGACGTGCGGACTTTCGCCGCCGGCGGACCGGTGCGCGAGCTCGTGCGGAAGGACGTACGACAGGTCGTGTGGTCCGTCGGTTTCCTCGGCGCAGTCGCCGTCGTCCAGCGCGAACGCATCACGCTCTACCAGGGCGACGGAGGGCGCGGACGGTCGTTCCGCATTGCGGGCGGTATCGCGGCGGTTGCGTTCACAGCCGTTCCCTGAAGCGCGCGTACACTGCCGCGCGTGCCCGCCGCGCTTGCCGTTCGTGGCCTCGCCAAGCGCTACGGAACGGTCGAAGCGCTCGGCGGTGTCGATCTCGACGTGACGGAAGGGGAGCTCGTCGGGCTCCTCGGTCCGAACGGCGCCGGGAAGTCGACGCTCGTGAAGATCGCGTGCGGACTGATCCGCTCGAGCTCGGGCGAGGCGAAGGTGTGGGGTGCTCCGGCCGGATCGCGATCCGCGCGGCGCGCACTCGGCTACCTCGCGGAGCTGTTCCGCTTCCCCGGCTGGATGAGCGCCGACGAGCTCCTGACGCTGCACCAACGGCTCAGCGGCTCGACCGGCGGCGAGCGCGAGCGGACGGAGCTGCTCGAACTCGTCGCGCTGCGCGAAGCACGTGGCCGCCGCGTCGAGACGATGTCCAAGGGGATGCAGCAGCGGCCCGGGATCGCGCAGGCGCTCGTGGGGACGCCCCGCCTCCTGTTGCTCGACGAGCCGACGAGCGCGCTCGACCCCGTCGGCCGGCGCACGGTGCGCACGCTGCTCGAGGAGTTGCGGTCGCGTGGGATCTCAGTGCTCCTCAACTCGCACCTCCTGAGCGAGGTCGAGCTCGTCTGCGACCGTGTCGTCATCCTGCTCGCCGGCAAGGTGGTCGCTGCGGGGACGCCGGCGGAGCTCGCGCGCGCACGCGGCGTCGAGCTCGATACGGACGGTGGGAAGCGCATGGTGGACGGGACGCGCGACGACGTGCCACGGATCGTTGCCGAGGCGGTCGCGCGCGGAGAGCGTGTGTACGGTGTCCGCGTGCTGACGTCGACCCTCGAGGACGTCTACCTCGAGGCTGTGGGCGGCGAGACGTCGTGAGCGCCGTGCCGGTGATCGTCGGCTACGTCCTGCGCGAGGCGTTGCGCCGGCGCGTGTTCGCGGTCGTGCTGATCCTGACGATCGTGTTCCTCGTCCTGTTCTGGATCGCGAATCACTACGTCCACAGCGAGCTCGGCAAGCTGCGGGTTCCGCCCGACGTTCCGGTCGACGCGCGCACGTTCGCATCCGCGTTCCTGTCGGGGCTCGCACTCTTCGCGACGATGTTCCTCGGCGTCGTGCTCGCTGTGTTCCTCACGCTCGGGGCGGTGCGCGGGGACGCGGAGCGCGGTCTGCTCCAGCCGATCGTGGTCCGTCCGGTGGGCCGCTCCACGTTCCTGTTCGCACGGTTCCTCGGCGCGGTCGCGGTGACGGCGCCGTACGTGGTCGTCGTGGATCTCGCCGCCGTCGTCATCACCGGCGTGACGATGGACTGGTGGCCGGACCGGATCGTCACGCCGCCGCTCGAGGTCGCCGCCGGAGTCGCCGTCGTCACGGCGCTGTCGCTGCTCGGCTCCGTGTTTCTCTCGTCGACCGCGAACGGCATCGCGATCTTCATGCTCTTCGGCGCCGGGCTCGTCGCGGGCCTGCTGGGGACGATCGGACACGCGATCGGATCGACGGCGATCAAGCACGCATCGACGGTTGCGTCCTACGTCACGCCGTTCGAGGCGCTCTACCAGGACGCGTTACGGCAATTGACGGCGTCGACGAGCGGCCTCACCGGCTTTCTTCTCCAGCTCGGCCCGTTCGGCGGCGCGTACGTGCACGGCTGGCCCGTCCGCCTCTGGGCCGTCGCGTTCTTCTGTCTCGTCGGCGCCGCGGCGTTGTCCGGATTTCGACGCCGCGACCTCTAGCTGACAGCCGTCAGCACGGCATCCCACGCGAGCTCCGACGCGACCACGCCGAGCGCGACGCTGTCGAGTGCGCCGTTCTCCACCTCGTTCGTCGTCGCCGCGAAGAGGACATCGCCGTCGGTCAGCGCGTGGAACGGGTGGATCGCCCGCGCCATCGACGCGTGCACCTGCCGTCCGAGCTGCCGGAGGAGCTCGCGGTCGACGCGTTGATTCGTCGCGACGAGCGTGAGCGTCGTGTTGCCGGGCGCGGGATGCACCGTGCGTCCACCGGCCACACGTTCTTCGACGCCTTCGACGAGCGGACGGCGCGCGCCGGTCGTGCGGTCGTAGTGCCCGCGAACGACGTTTCCGTCGCGATCGACGACGGCACCGACGGCGTTCACCACGGTGAAGACGGCGATGCGCGTCGGACCGATCGCGCGAAACGCGCCACCCTGGCCGCCGGGCTCGCCGTGCTCGAGCCCGAACGTCTTCCCGACCGTCGCGGAGCGGCCGGCGCCGCGTCGTCCGAGCGGGAAGCGTCCTTCGCGCGCTGCGCGCAGGGCCGCGCATCCGAGCTCCTTGTCCGGATAGACCGAGCCTCCGCGCGGGCCCCAGTCGAAGATGATGGCGCCCGCGACGGCAGCGATCGACATCCAGCCCGTGTCGTAGCCGCGTTGCGCGAACAGCTCCGCCGCCACGCCGGTCGCCGACTCGAGCCCGTACAGCGATCCGCCCGCGAAGCACACCGCGTCGACCCAGTCGAACTCGCCGAACGTGCCGGGTGAGCCGCCGCGCACGTCGCGCTCGATCGTCGCGCCGCGGAGGAAGTGGAACACGGTGCAGCCGGTCGGCCCTTCCTCGTACTCGGCCACGCCGATGCGCAGCCCCGGAAAGTCGAGCTCGAGAACCGGCCCCGCGAACTCCGTACGCGCTTCCATCACGCGAGTGCCACCGCGATCTCGCCGGCGAGCTCCGCGTTCGCCCACACGAGCTCTCTGTTCGCGCGCAACGTTCGACCGTCGCTCCAGCGGTGGAGGAACGAGAGCACGAACGGCGTCACCTGCTGGCCGCGCACGCCTTCCTCGTCCGCCGCGCGCAGCGCATCCGCGATCAGCGGCTCGACGTCGTCGAGGCTTTCGTCAGGCGGCCGGGCAACGAGCACGCCGCCGCTCTCGAGCTCGGTCCAATGCGTGACCGCGATTCGCGCGACCTCGTCCGCCGTCTCGACGCGCGCGGAGACGGGCGGCCCGCCGTGCGCGCTGTAGAAGAGCGGCAGAGCGTCCGTGCGGAAGCCGAGCACCGGCACGCCGAGCGTCTCGAGCACCTCCGTCGTCGCCGCGACGTCGAGGAGCGACTTCACGCCTGATGAGACGACGACCGCCGGCGTCGCGGCGAGCTGCGCTAGGTCGGCGGAGACGTCCGGATTCTCGTTCCAGCCGCGGTGCACGCCGCCGAGACCGCCCGTGCCCATAACCGCGATCCCACACGCGCGCATGACTGCGAGCGTCCCTCCGACCGTCGTCGCCCCGACCGCATCCTGTGCCGCGCACGCGGCGAGGTCGCGGGGCCCGACTTTGCGCGCGCCCGCGTCGAAGCGCGACAGCTCGTCCGCCGTCAGGCCGACGACGATCTCGCCGTCGAGCACGCCGACGGTCATTGGCACCGCACCGGCCGCGCGGACACGGCGTTCGGCCTCGAGCCCGACCTCGACGCCTTCCCCGGGCGGGAACCCGTGCGCGACGAGCGTCGTCTCGAGTGCGACGACCGAAGCCGTTCCACTCATCTCCTCCGAGACGCGGATCACTCGGCGAGCTCCATGTCGATGAACGTGACGCCCTTGCGAACGTGTCGTCCGGTCACCCGAAAACCTGCGCGCTCGTACACCTTTGCAGCGCGCTCGTTGAACCCGGCGACGTCGAGGACGATCCGGCTTGGCCCGAAGCGCTCTCGGATGAGCTGGATTCCCGCGCGCACGAACTCGAGCCCGAGCCCGCGACTCGTCAGATCGGGTCGAAGACCGAGGCCGTAGTACACGACGTCGCGCCACTCCACGCGCTCGGCGAGGAGCTCTTGCGTCGCGGGCTCGAAGCGCAGCTTCACGGCATCGTCCCCAGCTTCGAGACACAGCGGGCGGCCGCCTCGAGCGCGAGCTCCGGGCCTCCGACGAGAAAGCCCGCGGCGAGCGCGTCGCCCGCGCCCGTCGCGTCGAGGGCCTCGGCCGGTACCGGCGGCAGCTCCACCTCCTCCTCCCCGAACACGGCGATCCCGCGCGCGCCACGCTTGACGACGGCCGTCCGTGCCAACGCGTACGCGCCGCCGACGATCTCCCACTCGGGCTCGTTCGCGAACACGACGTCGGGCGCAAGCGCCTCGACGCGCTCGCGGAACGCCGCCGGTCCAAACTCGCGGATGCGCGTCCACGCGGACAGGTCGAGGCTGATTCGTGCACCGGCAGCGCGCGCAAGCTCGCCCGCGCGCACCGCGGCCGCGTCGATCGGCGTGCGCATCAGCGAATAGCCGGACAGGTGGAGGACGTTTGCATCCGTGAACCAGTCCGGGTCGAGTTCTTCGGGCGCGAGATCGGGAGCGACGCCGCGGTCCGACGCCATCGTGCGATCGCCGTCCGGTCCGACGACCGACACGACGACGCCGTTTCTCCCACCGACGACCGGGCCGACGACCTCGACGCCGTGGGCGCGGATCTCCTCGTCGACGACCCGACCCGCTGCGTCGTCCGCGCGCTTGCAGACAAATCGCGCCTCGGCGCCGAGCTCCGCAGCCCAGGCTGCGACATTCGCGGCCTGCCCGCCCGCGCCGGCATGCGTCACCGCAACCGCGTCCGCGCCGGACGTGAGCGGCTCGTCGAGCCGAACGATCACGTCCAGCAGCAGATCGCCGAGACAGACGACTCGCATGCCATGATCGTCCCATGGACGGCGACAGTGGGCGCAGCCGCTTCTCTTCCTTCGTCCTCGGCGGGCTCGTGGGCGCGTCGGCGGCGATCGCCGCCGCGAACCGCAAACGTCCGCGGAGAAAGCCGCCGCGGCGGACGCCGCAAGGTCTGGCCGCGTTCGAGGGGGCGCCTTGCTATCGCGAGATCGTGGAGCGGGAGCGAGAGCTCGAGCCCGACGGGCCGTAGAGCCGTCTCGCCGCGACGAGCATCGTGTGCAGGTTCACGTCCGCGTTGCCGATCTGCAGTGAACGGCCGAGCCTCATGACGTCCTCGGCGACGGCGATGTAGTTCGCGCGCGTCACCAGCGGACGGCGGCTGCGGATGACGAGGTACGGGCCGTAGACGCGGGCTTCGAATCGCGACGCCGGCGTCGGCACGGCGAACCGGATCGTCTCGCGCTCCCACGGATTCGTCGTGTCGCTCGCGTCGAAGACCCAGACGCCGCGGCCGAGCGGTGCCGGCACCGCTCGCAACGCCGACGCGAACAGGTTCGGATCCGCGCGCGGCAGCGCGTACTTCGACGTCGCCCTGACGCGACGTCGACGCGAGCCAGGCGGCCGCTTCCACGCGCGCGTGCGCCTCGCCCGGTGGATCGCCGTCGAAGAGCGCGGGAGTCTTCGCGTGCGCCCAGCGAACCTCGCCGACGAGGAGAACGACGAGGGCTGCGGCGGCGGCGACCGCGGTGACGGGCGGCCGCATTCGCGCGACGTCGACGACGGCGGTTGCGAGGAGGATCGAGAAGAACGGCAACGCGAAGATGAGGTGCCGCGCTTCCGGCGAAGCGGTCGCGTGCAACCGCGCGAGCATGAATGCGATCGCGGGAACGGCGATGACGCAGGCGATCAGCAAGGCCGAGCGGTTCCGGCGCAACGCGAGCAAGACGAATCCGAGCGCCGCAAGGAGGAGCACCGGCGTCGACCATGCGTGGTGTCCGGCGGAGAAGTCTCCGCTGACCCACCAGAAGTAGTGGAGCACCGAGCTCGGCGACCCGAGCCGCGAGCCCCTGCCGCCGACGCCGACGTCGAACCGGCGGCGCAGGACGACGTCCGCCCACCAGAACGGCGTCGCCGCGACGGCGACGACCGCGAGCGTCCCAAGTGCCGCGCGCCGGCACTCGCCGCGCCGCTTCCCGCGGCGGTCGAGCGCGCGCAGGAGCGCGATGAACGACAGGGCGCTCGTGAAGAGGAACAGGGAGTACATCCGTCCGTAGATCCCGTGGAAGAGCAGCACCCACGTGCCCGAGGCCAACAGCGCGGACACGACGCCGACGAGTCGGTCCGCGAGCTGCGAGCAGAGGATTGCGATCGCGGGCACGCTCGCGACCGCGAAGACGAGCGAGACGACGCGTAGGGCCGTCAGGCCGCCGCCGAGATGGACGACGAGCCAGGCGAGCACGAAGTGGAGCGGCGCGCCGCCGCGCTCCGTGACGACCGTCGAGACGACGTGCGTGAGCGATCCCCGGCCGACGAACAACGCGAGCGTCTCGTCCTCGTGCGGCGGCCACTCGTGGAGGAAGAACCCGAGGACGCCGGCGACCACGGCCGCGTTTGCGGCGACGGCGACCGAGAACCAGCGCAACGGCAGTTCGCGCGCGTACGCGCGCGTGAACGGGACCCGTTGTGCCGCAAGTTCGGTCATCGAAAGGGTGATTCGGGAGGCTATCCGCTCCGAATGCGCTGGTAGCGTGTCTTTTGCGGTGCCCACCTATGAGTACAAGTGCCCGAACGGGCACGTCTTCGAAGTCTTCAAGCGGATCGCCGATCCGCCTCCCGAACGCTGCGAGATGTGCGGCGCCTCACCGGTCGAGACCGTGCTCTATCCCGTGCCGGTGCATTTCCGAGGATCCGGTTTCTACTCCACCGACTACGGCCGCGGGAAGCAGAAGAAGGAGAGAGAAGCGAAGGAGTCGAGCGACGGCGGCGGCGGCGGCGAGTCGAAGGACAAGCCGGCGGAGAAGAAGGCGGCCGAGGCCTAGCTCAGCGCGTCGGCCCGGCGCCGCCGACGTAGCAGCCGGGCGCGAAGAACCCGAGCGCGCGATTCGGCGGCTGGGGCGCCGTCGCTCCAGTCACCTCGCCGATGACCGCGCGGTTCTCCTCCGACGGAATGATGTCCGACGTCCCGCTCGAGTCGCTCGAGCCGCCGAGCCTGCAATGCAGCGCCTTCGAGCCGGGCGCGCGCTTCAGGACCCAGCCGAGCTGGACGAATTGCCACGCCGAGAGATCGGTCGCGAGCGGGCCGACGAGGGAGCTCCCGTCGAACGGCAGCTTCACGAACGTCCCGAAGCCGACGAGCTTGCTCTCCACCGCGCGGATGACCTGCTGCTGCCGTTCACCGCGCGTGATGTCCGTGTCGGCCGGGTTGAGCTGGTTCTCGCGGATGCGCGAGTAGATCTGCGCCCGCCATCCGTTCATGTGCTGCTTCCCCTTCGCAAAGCGCCACCCCTTCCACGTCTTGCACCGCTGCACCGTGTACGGGCAGTCGAACGGGTTCGAGAGGATCGCCTCGGGCACGTCGATCGTGATCCCGCCGATGTTGTCGATCAGCTTCCTGAAGTCGTGGAAGTCGATCACCATCACGTGGTTGACCGGAAGACCGGTGAAGTTCTCGACCGTCCGTACGGCGAGCGCCGGCCCGCCGATCTGCATCGCGCTGTTGATCTTCGCCGGCCCCTGACCAGGAATGTCGACGCGGAGGTCGCGCGGGATCGACAGGTAGGCGAGCCGGTGCTTACTCGGATCCGTGCGGAGGAGCATGATCGAGTCGGAGTGGAAGTCGTAGACGCGCTGGTCGTTGTTCATGTGGTCGGTGCCGAGCAGGAGGATCGTCGTCGGATGGCTGAGGATCGCGCCGTTCTGAGGTGACAACGTTGCGCGGACTTTCGGGGCCATCCGGTCGAGTCGTTTGTTCGCCGAGCTCACGCCGCTGCGAAACGACAGGAAGCCTGCGACCGACCAGATCACGACGAGCAGGAGGACGACGAGAACGCCGAGGGCGATCCGTCGCTTCCAGCTCCACCGGCGACGCGGGCGACGGATCTTCGCCTTCGAGGGTCCGCGGCCGTCCCGGCCGTCGCGTCCGGGAACGGGCTCTCGCGTCCGCTCGAGCGGCACGCGGCCCTTCACGCGCCCGCCGCGGTAGACGCGGTAGGGCTTCTCTACCGGGGCCATCGACGGTTTAGGGTAGCCAGCACTGTTGGCTGACCCTCGCGTCATCGGCGTCGACCTCGGCGGCACGAAGATCCTGACCGGCGTCGTTCATCGCGACGGCACCGTCGAGCATCGGCGGGAGACGCCGACGCCGACCGAATCGCAGGACGCGCTCCTCGCAGGGCTGGACGCCGCCGTCGAGGAGCTGGTCGAGGACGGCATAGTCGGTCTCGGCTTCGGGATTCCGTCTCGTCTCGATCAGAAGACCGGACGTGTCGAGGGATCGGTGAACATTCCGCTCGAGGGACTTGACTTTCGCGCGCGCATGCAAGAGCGCTTCTCCCTTCCCGTCGGGATCGAGAACGATGCGAACGCCGCGACCTACGGCGAGTTTCACTCCGGCGCCGGACGGGACGTCCAGTCGATGGTGATGCTGACTCTCGGGACAGGCTGCGGCGGCGGAGTCGTCATCGACGGCAAGCTCTACCGGGGCTGGGCGGAGTTCGGGCACATGGTGATCGAGTACGACGGCGTGCCGTGCCAGGGCTCGTGCACCGGGCGCGGCCACCTGGAGGGGTACGTGACGGGCACCGCAGCGACGAAGCTCGCGCAGGAGGAGTTCGGGCCGGCCGCGGACGCACACCGTCTGATCCGCCTCGCCGACGAGAGGGACGACGCGGCACGCCGGATCCTCGGGGAAATGGGCGGAAAGCTCGGCGCCGGCATCGGCAGTCTCGTGAACATCTTCGATCTGCCGGCGGCCGGGTGCGGCTGGCACGCGCGGAGCTCGGGACCGCAGCCGGCCTGATCGGAGCGGGCCTCGTCGCCTTCGACGCCGTCGACGGCGACTAGAGGGCTGAGTGCCGCTCGCGGTCTGCGCGACGCCGATCGGGAATCTCGACGACGTCACGCTCCGCGTTCTCGAAGAGCTTCGCGCGGCGGACGTCGTCCTCTGTGAGGACACGCGACACACGCGCGGTCTCCTCCAGCGTCACGGCATCCGCGCGCGGCTGCTGTCGTACCACGAGCACAACGAGGGCAAGCGCGTGGCGGAGCTGCTCCCCAGGCTTGTCGCCGGGGAGCGGATGGCGCTCGTGTCCGACGCGGGCCTGCCGGCCATCAGCGATCCGGGCGCGCGACTCGTGCGCGCGGCTCTCGACGCGGACCTGCCGGTCACCGTGTTGCCGGGGGCATCGGCGGGCGAGACCGCGCTCGTCGCGAGCGGGCTCGTGTCCGAGCGGTACCAGTTCCTCGGTTTTCTGCCGCGCGGACGCGCGGCGCTCGCCGCGGTGTGGCAGGAGTTGCGCGGCTGGCCGTACCCCGCGGTTGCGTTCGAGTCGCCGCAGCGACTCCCGGCGACGCTTCGGTCGCTCGCGGAGGTCGAGCCGGACCGCGAGGTCGCAGTCTGCCGTGAGCTGACGAAGGTGCACGAGGAGATCGTGCGCGGGACCGCGGCGTCCGTCGCGGCGCGGTTCGCCGAGCCGCCGCGCGGAGAGATCACGCTCGTCATCGGTGCGGGGGCCGGAGCGACTCCCGACGTGGAGGCCGCGGGCGCGGCGGTGTCCGAGCTCGTGGCGGCGGGCGTACCGCGTGCTCGCGCTGCGGCGATCGTGGCCCGGCTGACCGGCGCGTCCCGAAACGAGCTCTACCGCCGTACTTTGTAGCCAGTATTGACAACGGCTTCTCGCGCCGGTACCGTCGGCCTCGTTCGCTGATCTGACAACGGAGGAGGTTTCCGTGCGCCGATTTGCGGTTCTGCTGCTGTGTGTGCTCGCTTTCCCTGCGTCCGCGCGCGCCTGGACATGGCCTGTCGACGGACCGGTGCTGCGGCCGTTCGTCTTCGATCCAGCGCATCCGTACGCGGGCGGCCAACACCGTGGCATCGACATCGGCGCGCGCGAGGGCACCTCGGTTCGCGCACCCGCCGGCGGGACGGTCACGTTCGCCGGCTCGGTTCCGGAAGGCGGCAAGACGATCGCGATCGAGACGCCGTCCGGATACTCGGCGACGCTCCTTCACCTCGGCTCGATCGGCGTCAAGCGTGGGGCGACGGTCCCTGAGGGCGACGTCGTGGGCACGGCCGGTCCGGATGCGTTCGTCTACTTCGGGCTACGCGTCGCAGCGAATCCCCAGGGGTATGTCGATCCGTTGTCGTTCCTCCCGCCGCGCGTCGAGCCCGCTCCGGGAACCAACGAGGGACCGCCGGCCGACGCCGCACCCGTGCCGAGCACGGCCGGCGCTGCGCCGGCGCCTGCGGCCGCGCCGCCCGCGACCGCGTCGAGTGCTCCCGCCGAAGCGCCGCCGGTTCAGGAGCAGGCCGCGCCGGTGGCCGACAACGCGGGCTCGGTCACGACGGCCGAGACTGCGGCGGCCCACGAGCCGGCTCGGGGCGAGATCGACTCGGCCGCGGCGCCCGCCGAGGTCCCGGGTCACGGCTCCACGGTCGGCGCTCCGGCCGAGTCGAATCCCGCGGTCGACGGGCGCGGCTTCCATGTCATGACGCGCGCTCGTGCGACGAAGCGCCCGGCCGTAGGTCATCGTGAGGCGGCACCGCAAACGCAAGCGACGACGGGCCTTGCTCGCGGCGAAGTCCACGACCCCAGCGCTCGCAGAGAAGAGGCCGGCACGACGGCGCGGAACGGATCGAGCTCACATCTGGTCCTGCCCGCGCTTTCGACGCTCGTCGCGCTGATCGCCGCGGCCCTCGTGCACATCCGCCGCCGAGCGTCGAAGCGACCGCCTCGTATCATCGCCACACGTACGTCTTCCGAGCAGGAGCCCGCCGTTGACCGACAACCAGCCGAAGCGCATTCTCGTCGCGCCGGCGTGGCCGTATGCGAGCGGCCCGCGGCATCTCGGCCATGTGGTGGGGTTCGCGGTTCCCGCGGACATCTTCGCGCGGTACCACCGATTGAAGGGGAACGACGTCCTGATGGTGAGCGGGACGGACGAGCACGGGACGCCGACGATGGTCGTAGCCGACAAGGAGGGCGTCTCGCCGCGTGAGATCGCCGATCGCTACAACGCGTCGATCCGCGAGGACCTTCGTGACCTCGGCATCTCGTACGACTGCTTCACGCGCACCACCACGCAGAACCACGCGCGCGTGACGCAGGACATCTTCAGGACGCTCTACGACAACGGCTGGCTGATCGAGCAGACGGCTCTCGGTGCGTTCTCGGCGACGACGGGTAACACGCTCCCCGATCGGTACATCGAGGGAACATGTCCGATCTGCGGGTACCCGCAGGCCCGGGGTGACCAGTGCGACAACTGCGGGAACCAGCTCGACCCTGTCGACCTGATCAACCCGCGCTCGATCATCGACGGGACAACGCCGGAGTTCCGTGAGACGAAGCACCTGTTCCTCAACCTGCCCGCGTTCGCGGACCGGCTGCGGCCGTGGCTCGAATCGAAGACGCACTGGCGTCCGAACGTGCGCAACTTCTCGCTAGCGCTCGTCGACGAGCTGAAGCCGCGGGCGATGACGCGCGACATCGACTGGGGGATCCCCGTCCCGGTCGAGGGCTACCCGCCGGAGACGAAGCGCATCTACGTCTGGTTCGACGCGGTGATCGGCTACCTCAGCGCCGCAATCGAGTGCGCGGCGAACCGCGGCGAGCCGAAGTCCTGGCGTGAGTGGTGGCAGAACGACGACGCGCACCACTCGTACTTCATGGGCAAGGACAACATCGTCTTCCACACGATCATCTGGCCGGCGATGCTGCTCGGGTACGACATCGGCGGCGAGATCGGCGCAGGCAAGCCATTGCGGCAGCCGGACGACGTCGTCGCGAGCGAGTTCCTGCGCCTCGGAGACGAGCAGTTCTCGGCGAGCCGCGGCGTCGGCGTGAACGTCCGGGACGTGCTCGAGCGCTACGACCCCGATCCCGTGCGCTACTACCTCACCGCGGCAGGTCCCGAGACGCAGGACTCGTCCTTCACGTGGGCTGAGTTCATACGCCGGAACAACGACGAGTTGCTCGCGAACTGGGGCAACCTCGTCAACCGGACGCTGACGAACGCGTACCGGAACTTCGGCGAGGTTCCCGCGCCGGGCGAGCTCACCGAGCCAGACCAGGCGGTGCTCGACGCGGTCGCCGCGGCGTTCGGGCCAGTGGGGCGGCTGATCGAGCAGTCCCGGTTCAAGGCGGCGCTCGCCGAGGCGATGAGTGCGTCGACGGCCGTCAATCAGTACATCTCCGAACAGGCGCCGTGGTCGGTGATCAAGGCCGACCGTGCACGCGCGGCGACGATCCTCAACGTCGCGCTGCGGTGCGTCGACGGCCTGAAGGTGCTCTTCACCCCGTTCCTGCCGTTCTCGAGTCAGAAGCTGCACGAGCTGATGGGATACGACGACGTGCTCTCGGGGCCGCTCGAGTTCCGCGAGGTCGAAGAGGAGGAGGGAGCCAGACACACCGTCTTGACGGGCGACTACAGCGGCTGGCGGAGGGGGTGGGGGCCGACCGACCTCCCGGCAGGGCAGCGTCTTCGCGAGCCCGAGCCGCTGTTCAAGAAGCTCGATCCAGTGTGATCGACACCCACGCGCACCTCGACGCGCTCGACGACGTCGCGGCAGCACTCGAGCGAGCACGAGCGGCCGGAGTCGACCGAGTGGTGGCCATCGGCTCCGGCTTCACGTCAGCGCAGGCGACGCGCGCAATCGCCGACCGGGAAGAAGGCGTGTTCGTCGTCGCGGGCGTGCACCCGCATCAGGCCGCGGACGGCGAGGATCCACGACGGGTCGTCACGCCCGGAGCGGTCGCCGTCGGCGAGATCGGTCTCGACTTCTTCCGCGACTACGCGCCGCGCGATGCGCAGCGTCGTGTCTTCGCCGAGCAGCTGGAGCTCGCGTCGGAGCTCGACAAGCCTGTTGTCGTTCACAGCCGCGCCGCCAACGAAGAGACAGCCGAGTTGCTGGCAGGCTTCACGGGCCGCGTGATCCTCCATTGCTTCTCGTCCCCGGAGTTGCTTCCCGTCGCGCTCGAGCGCGGCTACTACATCTCGTTCGCCGGAAACGTCACGTACCCGAAAGCGAAGGAGCTCCGTGCCGCCGCCACTGCCGTGCCGCGCGACCGCCTGCTCGCCGAGACCGATTGTCCGTACCTCGCGCCGCAGCCCGTCCGCGGTCGGCTGAACGAGCCGGCGTACGTCGTCCACACGGTTGCGGCGCTCGCGCAGACGCGCGCGGAGGACGTCGAGACGCTCGCCGCACAGATCGAAGCCAACGCCGTGGAAGCGTTCCGGCTGCCGTGAGCGTCCGTCCGAAGAAGCAACTCGGGCAGCACTTCCTCGTCGACGACAACATCCTCGGAGTCATCGGCCGGCTTGCCGATCTCCGGCCCGAAGACGTCGTGCTCGAAATAGGGCCGGGGCTCGGCGTGCTCACCACGTACCTCGCCGACCGCGTCGCCCGCGTGCACGCGGTCGAGCTCGATCGCTCGCTCGAGACCCAGCTGCGCGAGCGGCTCGCCGGCCGGCCGAACGTCGAGCTTCATTTCGGCGACGCGCTCCAGCTCGACCTTGCCGCGACGGCGCCGGGGGCACGGAAACTCGTGGCGAACCTTCCCTACAACGTCGCGACGGGGATCGTCGTCGAGAGCCTGGACGGCCTGCCGGAGCTCGAGCTCTGGTGCGTGATGGTTCAGCGAGAGGTCGCGGACCGGCTCTTTGCGCAACCGGCGACGAAGTCGTACGGCGCGGTCTCCGTTCTCGTCCAGCTCGCGACCGAGCGCGCCGGTTTCCATCCGGTCGGACGGACAGTGTTCCGCCCGCAGCCGAACGTCGACTCCGCGCTCGTCGCGTTTCGCCGGACGGGCGTGCCCGACGACTTCGCCGCCGTGAAGCGAGTCGTCGAAGCGGCATTCGCGCACCGGCGCAAAACGCTCGCGAACTCGGTCGAGCTGAGCGACGTCTCGAGCCGAGAGGAGGCGGTCCGCGCTCTCGACGCGATCGGCCGTGCGCCCGCCACGCGCGCCGAGGAGCTGGCACCACACGAGTTCGTCGCGCTCGCGCGCGTACTGCCGTGAAACGAGGCGTCGCCGCGGCGAAGGTCAACCTCGCGCTCGTCGTCGGTCCGAGCCGTAACGACGGCACGCACGAGGTCGCGACGGTGTACCAGCGCATCACACTCGCGGACGCGATCGAGGTCACGCGGGCGGAGCGCACGCAGGTCGTCGGATTCGAAGACGACACGCTTGTCTCGCGCGCGCTCGCCGCGCTGAGCCCGAACGGAGATACGAAGCTCTCGGCCCGGATCACGAAACGCATTCCCGTTGCGGCCGGGCTCGGCGGCGGCAGTGCCGACGCGGCCGCTGCGCTCCGCCTCGGCAACGAGCTCCTGCGCGAGCCGCTGCCGTTCGAACGACTCGACGAGATCGCTGCCCGGCTCGGCGCGGACGTTCCCTTCTTCCTCCGCGACGGCCCGCACCTCGGCACTGCCGACGGCACCGATTTGCAACCGGTCGACCTACCTCAGGACTACTGGATCCTGCTCGTCCTTCCACGCGGGGCCTCGAAGCCGTCGACCGCCGCCGTCTACGCGAGTTTCGACGAGCGAAACGGAGCGGACGGGTTCGACTCGCGACGTGCTCGGCTTCTGGAAGCTCTGCAAGCGGTCAGGCGGCCGCGGGACCTCGCGGCGCTGCCGCCGAACGACCTCGCCTCCTCGCCCCTTACCGACGAGCTTCGGGAGCTCGGAGCGTTCCGCGCGGACGTGAGCGGAGCCGGTCCCGCCGTCTACGCGCTCTTCCTCCACCGCGCCAAAGCGATGCACGTGGAAAGCCGAATCGTGCGGCACGGGCGGACCTGGCTCACGGCACCCGCGTGGTACGTTTGACGCGTGTTGCAGCAGCATTCGGTGGTCGACGCCCACTCGACCCGCATGAGCCGCTGGCTGCGCGAGCGTCGTCTGCGGCTCGCGTTGTGGATCGCGATCCTCGAGGGGATCGTCGTCGCCGTCCGCGGAGACATCTCACGGTGGACCGTCGTCGTGATCGCGGTCGCGGTGCTCGCGGTCTATGTCACGACGCGCGACCGCATCCGCTGGGACGCGGGGCGTCAAGTGATCTGGGTCGTCGCCGCCTCACAGGTGATGGCGCTTCTCGTCGTCATCCTCGCGTTCATCGTCGGCCTTGTCGCTCTCGTGCTCGTCGCGGCTTTCGCAATCGTTGCTCTCGTTTACCTTTTCTCGGACCTCCGCCGTACTTAACTCCGGGGCGTAGCCAAGTGCCAAGGCACCGCTCGCGGTGCCGACCATCGAGGCCGTGGCGGCTTTGCGGCCGCGGCCGCCGTCCGCGGGCGGTTGAATCACTGCAACACTCCGAGCGACATGCACCTTCGGTGGGGCGTAGCCAAGTGGTAAGGCAGCGGGTTTTGGTCCCGCGATCCCAGGTTCGAATCCTGGCGCCCCAGCCTTGACCGGCCGGCTCTCAGCGGTCGTCATGGCCGCGGGACAAGGGACGCGGATGAAGTCGGCGACGCCGAAGCACCTGCACCCGTTGCTCGGCCGCCGCCTCGCCGACTGGGCGATCGAGGCAGTCCGGCCACTCGAACCGGACCACCTCGTCGTCGTCGCCTCGCCGCAGGCGGCCGACGCGTTCGACGGCCTCACCGTCGCCGTGCAGCGAGAGCCGCTCGGAACCGGCGACGCCGTCCGCTCCGCGGAGCCCTTCGTCGGCGATACCGACTCCGTCCTCGTCGTCTCCGCGGACCACCCGTTGCTGACGCCGAGGGTGCTGCGGCAGCTCGTCGAGCAACACCGCGAGAGCGGCGCTGCCGCGACCGTTCTCTCCTTCGAGCCGCCCGATCCGCGCGCGTACGGCCGTATCGTGCGAAACGCCGAGGGCTCCCTCGAGT
>VAYM01000067.1 GCA_005884945.1 Actinomycetota bacterium
CAGACCGGAAGGTCTGACCCTTTGATCTCTCGACCGGCACTCATGATGGGGGCGGGAGGATTCGAACCTCCGTAGGCTGAGCCGACGGGTTTACAGCCCGTTCCCTTTGGCCGCTCGGGCACACCCCCGAGGCGGCGCATTGTAGCTTTGAGTCGTGGAGCGCTTCGACGTCGCCGTCGTCGGCGCTGGGCCTGCCGGCTCGACGACCGCTTGCCGCCTCGCGCGCGCGGGCGCGCGCGTCTTACTAATAGACAAGGCCCGCTTCCCTCGCGACAAGCCGTGCGGCGGCGGGCTCACGTTGCGGGCGGTCAAGGAACTCCCGTTCCCCGTCGACTCGGTCGTCGAGGACGTCGTCACGCGTGTCACCTGCCGCCTGCGCTACGGACGTTCCTTCGAGCGCGAAGGCCGTACGGCCCTCTGCCTGATGACGCAACGGCGGCGGCTCGACCACTTCCTCGTCGAACGCGCGCAGGAGGCGGGCGCTCACTTCCGCGACGGCGTTCGCGTCAGGGTTGAATCTGAGACTCGCATTCGCGTCGACGACGCGCCCGTCGACGTCGATGCGATCGTCGGCGCCGACGGAGCGAACGGCACGACGGCAAAGACGCTCGACCTCGGCGGCGACATCGTCCCCGGCGTCGCGCTCGAAGGGAACGTACGGCACGGCGTCGTGGGCGCGGATACCTATCGCGGCCGGATGGTGATCGAGCTCGCGATCCTGCCGGGCGGCTACGGCTGGATCTTTCCGAAAGGCGACCACGTCAACGTCGGCGTCGGCGGGTGGGGATCCGAAGGACCTCGTCTGCGCGAACAGCTCAACCGCCTCTGCACGGAGTACGGCATCGACCCGGCGGACGTCACCGGCCTGCGTGGACATCGCCTCCCGCTGCGGCGGCCGTCGACCAGGCTCGCCGGCGAACGCGCTCTGCTCGTCGGCGACGCGGCGGGCCTCGTCGACCCGGTGTCCGGCGACGGGATCTACGAGGCGCTCGTCAGCGCGCAGCTTGCGGCCGAAGCGATTACGACCGGCACGATCGACACGTACGCGAGCAAGCTCCGTGAACGACTCGATCCGCTCGCGTCCGCCGGCTGGGGCGCGAAGGTCGCGCTCGATCGCTTCCCGCGCGCGGTGTTCGCGATCATGCGGCTCCCGGTCACGTGGAGCGCGCTGGAGAAGGTCGTCACCGGCGAGGTTCGCGATCCGGCGTCGACGCGCGGCGTCGAACGGCGGGCGATGAAGCTGATCGAAGCGCTCGCGCGCAGAGCCGGGGATCCGGGCCGCGCTTACGAGGCACCACCCGCGGCGCCAGCATAGGATCGCGCGCGTGGAGGCGAAGATTCGGGAGGGGCAGGCCCCCGCCGTCGTGGTCGCGCTCGAGCCGGGCGAGAAGCTCGTCTCCGAGTCCGGCGCCATGATGTTCATCTCCGGCGACGTCCAGATGGACGTAGAGATGCCCGGCGGGCTGATGGGCGGGCTGAAGCGAAAGGTGCTCGCAGGCGAGAGCCTCTTCCTCACGACATACACCGCGCGCGGGAGCGCCGCCGTCGGCATCACGGGGCCGTTCCCCGGCTCGATCCGCGAGCACCAGCTCGACGGCGAGATCATCTGCGAAAAGCACGCGTATCTCGGACACGTCGGCGACGTCGCGATCGAGAGCGCGATGGCGATGAAGCTCGGGATGGGAATCGCGGGCGGCGGCGAGGGCTTCTTCCTGCAGCGGCTGAAGGGGCAAGGAACCGTCTGGCTTCACGGCGGCGGCGACTTTCTCGACTTCGACCTCGCCGACGGACAGACGCTCGTCGTCGACACGGGCTGCATGGTGATGGTCGAGCCGACCGTGAAGTACGAGGTGAAGGTGCAGAGCGGACTCAAGAAGAGCCTGTTCGGCGGCGAAGGAATCTTCCTCGTGCACATGACCGGACCGGGACACGTGACGCTGCAAACGCTGCCGTTCTCGCGGACGGCGCATCGCGTTCTCGAAGCGGCGAGCGGCGGAAGTGACGAACGGGGCGTCGGCGGGCTGCTCGGAAACATCCTCGGCGAATAAAGGAGAAACGATGGGTCTTCTCGACAAGGCAAAGGCGGCCGCGGAACAGGCGACGTCGAAGGCGAAAGAAGGCATCGAGGACGTCCAGACGAAGCGAGAGCTCGCGCAGGCCTACGGCGACCTCGGACGAGCGGCCTACGAGCTGGCCGAGAGCGGCGAGATCTCGCACCCGAGGCTTGCCGACTCCGTGGACAAGATCCGCGGGCTCGAAGCGGGCTCGACCGCAGAGGCGGGGATGGCCGGTGGGTCCGCGAGCTCGACCACCGAGCCGCCGGCCTCGAACCAGCCGCCGGCGATGCCGACCTAGCGGCTCTCTAAAGCGGGGGGTCGGGGCTGCCGATGCAGCCTCAGATCCTCTATGGACCTCAACTCCGTCCTGCGGCGCGCCGTCGAGCTCGGCGCCAGCGACGTCCACTTCAAGGTCGGCAAGCCGCCGATCCTTCGGCGCGACGGCGCGATCGGGCCGCTCGACGGCCATGAGTCGCTGAGCGACGCCGACCTCGAAGCCGTGCTCCACAAGGTCACAGAGATCACGCCGCCGAAGCGCGACGAGTTCCACGCGAACGGCGATCTCGATCTCGCCTACCAGGACGAAGATCTGCCGCGGTTCCGCGTGAATGCATTCCGCCAGCGCGGAGCGATCTCGTTCGCGTTCCGCGTGATCCCGAAGACGATCCCGACGTTCGAGATGCTGTCGCTGCCGGCCGGCGTGCGACGACTCGCCGAAGAGCATCGCGGTCTCGTGCTCGTCACCGGCGCGACGGGATCGGGAAAGACGACGACGCTCGCCGCGATGATCGACTACATGAACCGCACGCGGCGGCAGCACATCGTCACGATCGAGGACCCGATCGAGATCCTGCATCCCGACCAGTCGTCGATCGTCAACCAGCGCGAGGTCGGGCTCGACACGCGTGACTTCAGCCAGGCGCTCCGACGCGCGCTGCGGCAGGACCCGGACATCATCCTGATCGGCGAGCTGCGCGACGGCGAGACGGCGCAGACCGCGCTGCAGGCCGCCGAGTCCGGCCACCTCGTCCTCTCGACGATGCACACGGTCGACGCGGCCGAGACGGTCGGCCGCATGGTCGAGTTCTTCCCCGGCGTGAAGCAGCCGATGATCCGCTCGATCATGGCGGGCGTCCTGCGCGGCGTCATCAGCCAGCGCCTGCTGCCGCGGATCGACGGCGGCCGCGTTGCCGCAGTCGAGGTGATGGTGACGAACAACCGCATCGCCGATCTCATTCGCGAGAACGAGACGGAGGGCATCCCGGACGCGATCGCGGAAGGGCAGTTCTTCGACATGCAGTCGTTCTCGCACGCGCTGATCGAGGCCGTCGTCTCCGGCGAGGTCGATCAGGAGGTCGCCGCGAACGCTGCGACGAGCCGGCACGACTTCCTCGTCGAGCTCGAACGCGCGCTCAAGCAGAAGGCTGCAGCGGAGCGACAAGCCGGCGGGCACGACGCCGAGCCTGCCGCGGAACCGAAGCAGCCGGCGGCATCACCGGAGCCGGAGCCGGAGCTGCCCGCGCTGCGGCTCGCGGGCCCGGGCGGCTGATGAATCGCCTGCTGTTCGTTGCCGCCGCGGCCCTGGCCCTCGCGGCCGGAACGGCACGCGCCGACGACGGGCCGGTGCTCGGGTTCACGACGTCGGCGGCGCCGAGCGCAGCGGTTTCGCTGCCTTCGGCCGCGGCGCCGAATGCGCCCGGATCCATCTCCGTACCCGTGAACTTCACGTCGCGGCCGGTGCGTTCGCAGCGGCTGACGGTCGTCCAGCTGCAGCCGTTGTGGCAGCGCGCGGCCGCCGCGTACGGCGTGCCGTGGCAGGTGCTCGCCGCGATCAACAAGATCGAGTCGAACTTCGGACAGAACATGGGCCCGAGCTCGGCCGGCGCGATCGGCTGGATGCAGTTCATGCCGGACACGTGGCTGCGCTGGGGTGTCGACGCCGACGGCGACGGCATCGCCGATCCGTGGGACGCCGCCGATGCGATCTTCTCCGCCGCGCGCTACCTCGCGGCAGCGGGAGGACAGGCGGACATCTCACGCGCCGTGTTCGCGTACAACCACGCGAGCTGGTACGTCAACGAAGTGCTCCAGCTCGCGAACGTCTTCGGCAACGGTGGGCCGGCGGTGACCTCGGACCTCCAACGGCTGCAGGCGTCGCTCGACGCCGCGCGCGGCAAGGTGATCGCCGCGAACGACACGCTCGTCTCGGCGCTCGACCAGGAACGGGCGCTCGTGCGCGTGGCGCGGAAGCTCGAGGCGCGTGTCGAGTCCGCGCAGCTGCTCTCCGATCGCCTCAACGCCGAGCGCGACGCAACCGCGTACGGCGCGATGCTGTATCGGGCGCACTCGGAATCGGAGCGTGCGCGC
>VAYM01000163.1:0-5455 GCA_005884945.1 Actinomycetota bacterium
CGCGCGGATGGCGCGCGATCGCGCCCGGACGTTGTTGATGCTCGGTGGGGTGGCGGCGGCGAGCGCGATGATCGGTGCGGCCGCGACGATCGTGTTCGCGCTTGCTTCCGCCTTCGATCGCACGGCCGCGGCAGCACAGATGCCGGATGTCACCGCACGGTTCGGGGAGCAACCGCTCTCGGTCGTGCTCCCGCATGTGCGTGCACTTCCGAACATCCGGGCGACCTCGTACCGGTTCGAGGCGAACGGCGTCGGCGTCCAGGCTGACGGCAACTTCGCGAATGCGGACGTAGAAGGCCTGCGCGGCGACGGGCCGCGCGGGTACGCCCTCGTCGCCGGTCGCGACGTCGCGGCGGACAACGAGGTCGTCGTCGAACGCGGGCTCGCGCGAAGCTGGCATCTGCGGCTCGGGCAGACCCTCGGGCTCGACGGGCCGGCTGAGTCGACCACCGCGCGCATCGTCGGCTTCGCCGTCACGCCCGGCACCGTCGCCTACCCGCTCGTCCGCACACCGCGCGTGTACGCCACGATCTCCGCCGCCCGCCGACTCGTCGGCGCGGGTGCGGACGTCGACGAGGTGCTCGTCTGGCTCCACGATCGCTCGCAGCTCGACGTCACGCTCGCGCAAGCGCGTGCCGCGAGCTTCGGTCTGTCCGATCTGCGCTTCGTCACGCGAAGCGGCTACAAGCAGTTGGTCGGACGCGCGGCCGGCATCGTCGTCGCTCTCCTCGTGGCGTTCTCGCTGATCGCCCTGGCCGCGGCCGGAGTGATGCTCGCGGCATCGGCGGCGACGGAAATCCAGCGACGGCGCGAGGCGATCGGGATCATGCGAGCACTCGGCGCCTCACCCGACGCCGTCGCCGCAGGCTATGCGCTCGAGACCGTCGCGCTCGCGGCTCCCGCGGCGGCAGTCGGGCTCGTGCTCGGGTGGGCAGTCGTAGGCGGACCGACCGCACGCTTGCTCGTCGTGCTGAACGAGTTGACGACATCGAGGGCGACCACGCTGGCACTGCTGGGAGCCTGCTGGGTCGGGACCGTGGGCCTCGTCGCGGCGGCGACATGGCTTCCGGCGCGGCGCTCCGCCTCCGCATCGACGGTCGCGTCGCTCCGGGGCGGCGACCTCGCCGGTGCGCCGCGCCGCTTTCCGACCGTGGGGCTCGCGGGCGTCGGCGCACGGTTCGCACTCGCGCGGCCACTGCGGACCGCGATGCTCGTCGTCGTTCTCGCCGCGTCGACGGCGGTCGTCCTGCTGATCCTCGCGATCGCCGACACGCTGCACGGTCTGGAGCAGAACGCGCAGACGCTCGGGACTCGGTACCAGCTGACGGTGCCGTCCTCAGAGGCGTCGATCGACGTCGTGCGGACCGTTCCGGGCGTCTCGGCGGCCGCGCTCCGATACGAGACGGACGCCGCCGACTCCTTCGACCTCGGGGAGTCGTTCCAGGTGATCGCGTTCTCGGGCGACGTCGCGCAGTACGAGGCGCCTCCGCTCGCAGAAGGCAGGCGGGTGCATTCGTCGGCAGAGGTCGACGTCGGTCGCGGGCTCGCCCAGGCGCTCGATCTCCACGTCGGGACGGCGCTCGCGGCGGAGCTGCCGACGGGAAGGGAGGTGCGCTTCCGGGTCGTCGGGATCGTCGATGCGCTGCGCAACGAGGGCCGCGTCGCGTACGTCCGGGCGGGGAGGTTGCTCGCTGCGATGCCGTTCCTGAGCGGAACCGTCGCCGTGAAGCTGCACTCGCCGGGCGATCTCGACCGAGTTCGAAATGTCTTGCTGTTCCTGAACGTCCTCGCCGCGTTGCTGCGCAGCGTCGCCCTGCTCGACGGCCTCGTCTGCGTCTACGCGCTCGCGCAGATGCTCGCGTTGATCGCCCGCGAGCGGCGCCGCGCGGTCGCGGTCGTGCGCGCGGTCGGCGCCAGCCGCGCGCAGGTGTTCGCCGTTTTCGCCGGTGCCGCGGCGCTCGTCGCGGCGTTCGCCGCGCCACTCGGGATCGGTGCGGAACGGCTCGTGCTCGGGCCGACGGTGGGGCGGCTGGCCGTCTCGTACGTGACGCTGTCGCTGGCGGCCGGGAGGCAGACCATCCTCGTCGTCTTGCTCGGCCTGCTCGTCGCGACCGCGCTGGCGGCCGCCTGGGCGACGCAGAGCGCGACGGCCGATCCGATCGTCGGCGCATTGCGCGAGGAGTAGCTCGGGTCAGCGGTAGAGGTTCGCGTTTCGATCGGCGCGTGTGCCCGCGAAGCCGTTCGGCCGACCGCCCTGGAAGTCGAGGTAGGCGAGCCTGCGCGAGATCGCCGCGAGCCTGACGCGCGGATCGGTGTTCAGCATCCACGTCGCCAACACGACGCGCCCATCCGCGGTCTGCGCGACGCGAAACGCGCGCACCTGCTGCGGATAGTCGGCGAGCGACGACGTCGAGACGAGCCAGTAGCCGCCGGCACGCGTCTGTCGCGGCTGGATCGAGTTCCGGTGCGTGTCGCCGTTCACGGCGGCGAGAACGCGTGGATCCGCGTCGAGCAGCTCGAGCGCGGGCGCGCCGCCCGAAGTGCTCGTCAACGGCGTATGGCTGAAGACGATCACCCAGCGCCTGCCCGCAAGCGCAAGCTCTCGACGCAGCCACGCGGTCTGGACGGGGCGGAGGACGCCGCCCGCGCCGCCCGTGCGGCGAATGGTGTCGAGCACGATCCCGCGCACGCTTCGACCGAGATCGAATGCGTAGTCGAGGAGCGGGCCCCCGGTCGCCGGCGCCCCGCTCGCTTGACGAAGTCTTCGCACGACGTCTGTCGCCGGCAGCTCGCGGCGAGCCGAGTCGGTGCTCACATGCATCGTCGAACCCGGAATGCCTCGCGCGAGCAAGCTTCGGATCGCGCCGAGCTTGTGTGCGCGCGCCGCAGCGATCGCTGCGCGGTCGAATCGAACGAGCTTCCGACCTGCCGTGGCGATGGCGTTCGTCTGCGCCGTCGGTGGAACGTTTCCCTGCACGAGGACGTCGTGGTTGCCGAGGACCGGATACCAGCCTGCCTGCAAACCGGGCGACGTGAACGGGCGCTCCGCGCTCGCAAGGAGCCCGGGATACGGCGGCGGGTCGACGTCGGGGCGGTAGTAGAACGGGTCGGGATCGGCGGCCGACTGGACGCCCTCGTACCCGGGGCTCCCGCTGTTCGGGTCGAGGCGGCCGCCGCGCAGCACGGCGAATGCCTGGTCGAGCTCGTTCTCCTGGTCATTGTCGATCAGGTCGCCGGTCTCGACGACCGCGTCAGGGTGGAGCTGGTCGATCGCGACGACCGCGGCGTCCAGGACCTGCGTCGTCAACGCCTCCTGCGGCCGGAACGCCGAGGTGAACGGCGAGCCGAGGCGGTCGAGCCATTCCACGCGGGCCGGTGACTCCTCGTCCGTGACGTGCGCGTCCGTGATCTGCGCAAAGACGGCAAAGGTTTTGATCGCGCGCGAACGCGGAGCCAGCTCGGTTCGCTCGACGAACCGCTCGCCGCGTCCGGTGGACAGGACACCGCTGCCCGTGCGGTCGACGTACGTGCGAACAAGCGTCGAGTCGGACGTCCGGCCGTTCGGCGAACAACCCGTGAGAACGACCGCCAGTCCGACGGCAAGGACGATCCGCAACCCCACGGGATGCGCCTGGCAGGAATCGAACCTGCGACCTTGCGCTCCGGAGGCGCACGCTCTATCCCCTGAGCTACAGGCGCGTAGGGATTTAGTCTAGCCCTCGTGGATGTCTCGGCCCGGATCGCGACGCTCGAGCTCGCCGAGACGTTCGTCATCGCCCGCGAATCCGCTGATACTGCGGACGTCGTGCAGGTCGAGATCCGGCACGACGGCCACACCGGCTACGGCGAGGGCGCTCCGATCGAGCGCTACGGCGAGTCGGCGGAGTCGGCGGTGGCGTACGTCGAGGAGCACGCCGACGCGCTCGGCGACGATCCGTGGGCGCTCGACGGGATCGAGGCGCGGCTACCGCGCGAGCAGTTCGCCGCGCGCTCGGCCCTCGACGCGGCGCTCCACGACCTGCAGGGAAAGCTCGCGGGTGTGCCGGCCTGGCGTCTGCTCGGCCTGCGGCGGAGCGGTCCGCCGACGTCGTGGACGATCTGGCTCGGCGATCCCGACGACATGGCGCGCCGCGCCGAGAAAGTGCGCGGCCGCTTCCTTCGCCTGAAGCTGAAGCTCGGCGCGCGCGACGGTCTCGACGTCGAACGTGTTCGTGCCGTTCGATCGGTCACGGACGTTCCGCTCCAGGTCGACGTGAACGAGTACTGGACACTCGACCAGGCGCTCGACGCGCTCCCGCAACTCGCAGAGCTCGGCGTCGAGTACTGCGAGCAGCCGGTACCGGCGGGAAGCGGCAGCGAGCTGAAGGGGAAGTCGCCGATCCCGATCTACCTCGACGAAGACTGCCACACGCTCGCGGACGTTTTCTCGTGCGCCGAGCGCGCGGACGGGATCAACGTCAAGCTCGCGAAGTCGGGCGGGATCCGCGAGGCCGTGCGGATGGCACATGCGGCGCGCGCGCTCGGGATCGGCGTGATGCTCGGCTGCATGATCGAGTCCGGGCTCGGCATCTCGGCCGCAGCGCAGATCGCGAGCCTCTGCGACCACGTCGACCTCGACGGCAACCTTCTGCTCGCGCACGATCCGTGGCCGGGAGTCGCGTTCGTCGATGGAGTCCAGCTCCCTTCGGAGTCACCCGGCCTCGGCGTCGCCGCAGCTGCGCGTGCTTGACGAGATCGTCGAGGGCCTGTCTCGCGACTACGGCGTTCATCCGTATTCGAAGTGGCGCGGCGCGCACTGGCGATTGGCTTCGCTCATCGAGATCGCTCCTGACGAGGCGATGCCGGCAGCACTCCAGGCTGCAGAGGACGTGCTCGGCTGGCTGGTGAGCCCGAAGCGACCGCGCCGCTTTCCGACCGTCGACGGACGTGTTCGTCGATGCGCGAGCCAGGAGGGACTCGCCCTGTACAACTGCTGTCGCATCGGCATGGCCGACGATCCGCGGCTGCGCACGATCGCCGAGTCGCTCGTGACAACGCAGTGGCCCGACGGTGGCTGGAACTGCGACCGTCGCCCCGAGGCGACGCATTCCTCGTTCAACGAGACGTGGGCGCCGACGATGGGACTGGCTGCGTACGCGCGCAACATGGCCGACGCCTCGGCCCGGGCAGCGGCGGAACACGCCGCGGAGTTCCTGCTGCAGCACGCCGTTTACCAGTCCCATCGCACAGGGAAGCCGGCACACCCGGGCGTCGTCAAGCTCCGGTTTCCGCCCTACTGGCACTACGACGCGCTCGTCGGCCTCGTCACGCTGGCCCGGTCAGTCGGTCTCGACGACGCCCGCGCGGCCGACGCGCTCGACCTCGTCGAATTACGTCGACGTGACGACGGAACCTGGCGGACCGACGGGAAGTGGTGGAAGCGGCCCGGAACGAAAGGCAGCAACGTCGAAGCGGT
>VAYM01000163.1:5462-21976 GCA_005884945.1 Actinomycetota bacterium
TGTCCGAGAAGCGCTATCTGATCCTCGCCGAAGAGTTCTCGCACGACCCGCACTACGGCAAGACCTTGCGCGGCGTCATGCGCTACCGGCGCGAGTCGGTCGTCGCGATCCTCGACACGAAGCGCGTGGGGGAGACGGAGGACGGCGTCCCGATCGTCGGACGCGTGGAGGACGCGCTCGCCTTCGACCCCAACACCGCCCTCGTCGGTGTCGTCACGCAGGGCGGCCGCTTTCCCGCGGACTGGCGCGCGCTGCTCAGGACGTGTGTCGCGAACGGTCTCGACCTCGAGAACGGCCTCCACGTTCGGCTCACTGACGACGCGGAGCTCGCGGAGCTCGCGCGGCAGCACGACGTCGAGTTGCGCGACCTGCGCGAGCCGCCGACGGACCTGAGCACGGCGACCGGCGCGAACCTCGAGGTCGGCGGCACGATCGTCCTGACGGTCGGTTCGGATTGTGCGATCGGAAAGATGACCGCGACCTGCGAGCTCGACCTCGAGGCTCGCAACCGCGGTCTGCGCTCGGTGTTCGTCCCGACGGGCCAGACGGGCATCGCGATCGCGGGCTGGGGAATCGCCGTCGACGCGGTCGTCTCCGACTTCATCGCGGGAGCGGCGGAGCGGCTCGTCGTCGAGGGCGGCGAGCGCGGCGACCTCCTCTGGGTCGAGGGCCAGGGAGCGATCCTCCATCCGATCTACTCGGGCGTGACGCTCGGGCTGATGCACGGCAGCGCGCCGCACCTCTACGTGCTCTGCCACGAGGTGGGGCGGACACACGTCGAGGGCGACGCGACTCACTCCCCGGTGCCGAGCCTCGCCGAGCTCGTCGACCTGCACGAGCGTATGTCGTTGAAGCTCCGGCCGGCGAAGGTGACGTGCGTCGCGCTCAACACGGCGTTCGTGTCGGAGGACGAGGCGCGGGCGGCGATCGCGGACGCGGAAGCCGAGACGGGCCTGCCCGCCGACGACCCGGTCCGGTTCGGGGCGGGAAAGCTCCTGGACGCGGTACTCGAACGGGTTTAGGCCGCGCGGGCCCGCTGCCGAGATAGACGGTATGAGGAAGGCAACTGCGGCCTTGGCCTGCCTGCTCTCGGCGCTCGCCCTCACGGGCTCGGCGGCCGGGATCACGTACGGCGTCGCCGACGACACCGGCAAGTACGCCGACGACGGCGGGGCGGCGTTCTTCTCCTCGTTGCGAAACGTCGGCATGACGGAGAACCGAATGGCGGTGATGTGGGATCCCGCGCATCGCATCGAGCCGATCTTCGCGATCTACCCCGCCAAGGCGCGTGCGCTGGTCGACACGCCGAACGGCATCCAGCTCTTCGCGCTCTTCGCCGCGAAAGTCGCCACGCGCTACCCGCAGGTGCACCGGATCGTGTGCCTCAACGAGGGGAACCAGCCGCGCTTCCACCAACCGCAGTTCGACGCCGCCGACAACGCCGTCGCAGGCGCCGTGCAAGAAGCCGCGATGGCCGCGTGCTACGACGCGCTCAAGGGCGTGAACCCGAACATCGACGTGATCGGCTTCGGTTTCTCGCCGCGCGGCAACGACGACTTCGACGCGACGAGCAACGTGTCGCGGTCACCCATTCTGTTCGTCAAGGACATCGGCGATGCGTACCGCAAGAGCGGCCGCACGCTCCCGATCGCGGACGACGTCTCGATCCACTGCCATCCGAACGCGAACACGGACGCGCCGTCGGTCGGCTTCTCGTGGCCGAACGCGGGCTGCGCGAACCTCGACCGCTTCAAGCAGGCGTGGTGGGACGCGTTCCACGGCACCGCGCAGGCCGTGTTCCAGGAGACGGGCCCGCACGCGACGAAGAGCAGCGGGCCGTTCGTGCGCCTGTTCGTCGACGAGGCCGGCTACCAGGCGCAGATCCCGGCGAGCAAGGCCGGCTACTACTCCGGTTCGGAAAACGTCAAGCCGCTCGATGAGGCGACGCAAGGTGAGTACTACTCGCAGCTGGTCTCGATGGTCGCGTGCGATCCGAACGTGGCGCTGCTGAATCTCTTCCATCTCGTCGACGAGCGGTTGCTTCCCGGTTGGCAGAGCGGGCTCGAGTACGCGGACGGAACACCGCGCGCCTCGTATGCCGCGGTCAGGGCGGCGATCGCGGCGAACCAGAGCTGTCACGGGCTTCTGCGCGTGTGGGCGCATACGTCGAGCGTCGTCGGCGCGCACGCGGACTTCACAGGCCTGAAGCGGTCGTTCGTCCTCTCGGTCGCCGAAGGCTTCACGTACAAGGTCAGCGTGCAGCGGGGCGGTCGCACGGTGACGTCGGCCGCGGGAGCGAACGCGGACGGATCGGTCCTCTTCAAGCTCCCGTCACTCAAGGCCGGGGTCTACCGCGTCATCGTGCGCGTGAGCGCCCAGACGAATCCGGATCGCGTCACGACGTTCGCGAAGACCTTCCGCACCGGGACAAACGTTCGCGTATAACGCCCGCGCGACGAGGATTGCCGTCATCTCGGACACGCACCTCCCGCGTGGGGCGCGGGCGCTTCCGGACGAGTGCATTCGCCTCCTCCGCGGTGCGGACCTGATCCTGCACGGCGGCGACTTCGTGTCGGCCGCGTTCCTCGAGGAGCTGCGGGCGCTCGGCCCGCCGGTCGAGGGAGTGCGGGGGAACATGGACGAGGACTCGTTGAAGGCGACGCTTCCGCGCGAGCACGTCGTCGAGATCGCGGGCTCGCGGATCGGGATGCTCCACAACGCCGGCCCGCGTCAGGGGCGGGAGGCGCGGCTGGCGGCCCGGTTCCCCGACTGCGCGGCGCTCGTGTACGGGCACACGCACGTTCCCCAGGTGGAGCGATTCCAGCACCTCTGGGTGCTGAACCCGGGCTCGCCGACGGAGCGGCGCACGGCTCCCGTCCATTCGATGATCGTCCTCACCGTCCGCCGGCGGCGGCTGACCCCGGAGCTCGTGACCCTGGCTTGACAGAGCGAACGTGTGTTCGCTACGATCGAACATGTGTTCCCACGATTTCTCATCCTCCTGACGACGATCGCCCTCGTCGTCGGCACGTATGCCCGCCCGTCGGGGAGCGCCGGGAAGCCGCAGGTCTACCTCGTGCGCCCGGCCGACACGGTCTGGTCGATCGCGTCGGCGCACTACAGCGGCGATCCGCGTGAGGCGGTCTGGCGGCTCGAACGCCGGAACCACCTCGCCGGCGCGACCGTCGTCCCCGGACAGCGCCTCGTGTTGCCGTAGGGCCGGCGTTTGTGCGCGGCCGCGCACCGGAGTAAAAGTGCGCGTGCATGGCGGATGCGTCGAAACGCCTCGTCCGGCGGCTGATCGACGAGGCCTACAACGACGGTCGGCTCGACGTCGTCGACGAGCTCTTCGTGCCGGACGCGGTCGTGCACGACCCGGCGCTGCAGCACGACGTGGCCGGCGTGAACGCGATCAAGGAGATGATCGGCGGCTTCCGGCGCGCGTTTCCCGACTTCGTCGTCCTCGTCGACGACCAGGTGGCCGAGGGCGATCGCGTTGCACTGCGGTGGACGGCCCGCGGCACGCACCAGGGCGATCTGTGGGGGATCGCCGCGACCGGCAAGGAGATCACGATCACCGGGACGTCCCTGTACCGGTTCGCGATCGGGCGGATCGCGGAGTCCTGGACAAACTGGGACACGATCGGCCTGATGCAGCAGCTCGGGGTCGTGCCCCCGTTCGCGCGCGTCTGAGCTCGGCGCAATCCTTCAGCTCAGGGCCGTATCCGCCGATGGAGGTTGTGCGTTTTTCTACAACAATGTTCAGCTTCTTCGGAGAACACGAGTACATGCCTTGCGAAGAATGCGGGGCCTCGGTTCACCACGCCGCGAGGGAGACGCACGTCTGCAACGAGGAGCGGCGGCTGGACTTCCAGAGGTTCCGCCAGATCCGGTCGGAGATCGCGCGTTTCGAGGACGAGTTCACGCGCTACCTGCGGACGCCCGAAGGCCGCTTCCACGCCTGGTACGCGGAACGAGACCGGCGCCGAGCGGCCTGACCAAAGGGTCAGCAGACCCTTTTACCGCTTCCGAAGGAGGTATGCGGTCTGGTAGTCCATCGCCCTCGGCGTCACCGAGACGACCTCGACGAACTGGCTCCACTTCTTCACGAGATACCCGCTGCTGTAGAAGACCTGCGAGCGAGGCTCGATTCCGATCGAGAAGAAGGATTCGAGGTTCGAGACGGCACTCGTCTCGGCATCCAGGCGCTGCAGCGTCTTGGTGAGTCCGCGATCGGGATACCTGTCGTAGAGCATCGCGATCGAGTGCTCGTCGTGGATCGTGATGTAGGCATGCGCCCCCGTTCTGAGAAGGCGCCGGAGCTCGAGGACCCAGGCGTCCGCGAGCTCGCTCATGTGCGTGAAGACCGAGCCGCAGTAGACGAGATCGAAGGAGTCGTCCTCGAACGGCAGGTGTGGAAACGTCGTTGTCGTGGCGAAGCTGAAGGGCGGGCTCAGGTGCTGTTGGCACCACGCGATGTGGCGGGCCTTGATGTCGACGCCCCAGTACTCGCCGCCGTCCCGGCGCGGAAAGAAACGCAGCATCCGACCGGACGCGCAGCCGAAGTCGAGCACGCGCCGTAGTCCGGAGGGGGAGACGCCCGCGGCCTCGAGCACGCCCAACATCGCCGCCACGTCGTCCCGGCCGCTGTCGAGATAGTGCGCAAGGACCTCGCCCCACCCTTCCCAGAATTCGGCCGGCGGAATGGGTAGGCCGTCGTCGGTGCCGGGCGCAGGAAGGAGCGGGTTGACGACGAGATGCGTCTCTCCGTCGAAGATCCTCTCGGCCTCGAGCGGCATCAGCTTCGCGCTCACGAAGGCGTTGGACACGATTGCGGGGTTCCGCATCAGACGCTCGATAACTGGTGCAGCTGTCCTGCGAACCCCTCGTCGCAGAGCCGCGCGAACCCTTTGCGGGCCTGGTTTCACATCCTCGTTTTACATGCCGCGGTACGGGTGCCCGGCCATCGCTTCCGGGTCGAGCATGACGTTCACGATCGAGGGCCGGCCCGAGCCGAGCGCGCGCTCGAGCGCCGGCGCGAGTTCCTCCGGCCGCTCCACGTGCTCGCCGTGGCCGCCGAACGCCTCGGTGAGCAGGTCGTACCGGGTCGGCGCGAGGCGCGTCGCGACCTCGCCCTCGTCGCCGTAGATCCCGACCTGCGGGATCCGGATCTCACCCCACGCCGCGTCGTTCCCGATCACGAACGTGACCGGTACGTCGAAGCGCGTCAGCGTCTCGAACTCGAACCCATTCAGCCCGAACGCGCCGTCCCCGGCGACAACGACGACCTGCTTGGCCGGCTTTGCGGTCTTGACTCCGAGCGCATAGGGCGGCCCGACGCCGAGACAGCCGAACGGACCGGGATCGAGCCAGTGTCCCGGCGAGTGCACGCGCAGCACGCGTGACACCGCCGCGACGACGTCGCCGCCGTCGCCGATCACGACGGTGGACGGGTCGAGGACGTCGTCGAGGATCTTCCCGAGCCTGTAGTGATGCAGCGGCGCCGCGTCCGATTCGATCTCGGCGCGATGGCTGTCCCACCAGGCATTCTCGGCGTCGCGCAGCCTTGCGAGCCAGGCGCTGTCGTCGCCGCGCGTCTTGAGCGCGTCGGCGAGGATGCCGAGCACCGCTGCGCAGTCGCCGACGATGCCCGCATCGGGCGCGCGGTTCCGTCCGAGCTCGGTTGCGTCCGCGTGGATGTGGACGAGCTTCGTGTCTGCGCCGAAGCGCCCGAACGAGAGACGGAAGTCGAGCGGCGTTCCGATCACGCAGACGACGTCCGCTTCGTCCACCGCCACGCGACGCGCGTGCTGGAAGAAGAGCTCGTGGTCCGGGGCGAGCGCTCCGCGACCGGAGCCGTTGAGGAACACGGGAAAGCCGCCGTTCTGCGCGAAGGCGCGCAACTGCTTCCACGCGCCGTCCCACCAGATCCCGCCCCCGGCGATCACGGCGGGACGCTCTACGTCACTCAGCAGGGTTGCAGCCTTCATCACCTCGCGCGGGTCGCCGAACATCCGCGCGTCGCTCCGAGACGGGCCGACGCGCTCCGCCGCAGCCTCGGCGAAGAGGACGTCCATCGGCAGCTCGAGGTACACCGGCCCGCGCGGTTGCCCGAGCGCGTGACGGAACGCCGTCGCGACGAGCTCCGGAATCCGTTCTGCGTGGGTGCAGACCGCGGACCACTTCGTGATCGGACGGAACAGGGAGAGCTGGTCGAGCTCCTGCAGCGCGCGCTGCTCCGCCTGCACGAGGGGCCGGGCGCCCCCGATGACGACGAGCGGCGTCTGCGCGACGTGGCAGTTCGCGACCGCGGTGATGATTCCCGTGACTCCCGGACCGGCCGTCACGACCGCGACGCCCACACTGCGTCGCATGCGCCCGTACGCCTCGGCGGCGTGCCCCGCGGCCTGCTCGTGGCGGACGTCGAGGACGCGAATCCCCTCCTGTCGGCAGCCCTCGTAGATCGGCATCACGTGTCCGCCGGAGAGCGTGAAGATCGCGTCGACGCCTTCCGCCGCGATCGCCTTCGCCGCGAGGCGGCCGCCCTGGAACGTCTCCGTCACGACACCGAATCCCAGAACGCGACCAGCCGGTCGTTGAACGGAGCGCCGAGCAGCTGCGGGTTGTGCGCCGCGCCCGCGAAGACGGCGGACTCGGCGCCGAGCCGCTGCTCGAGCACGTCGCAGGCCGCGCCGAACGCGCGCCCGGCACGCTCGCGCGCCTCGACGGGAGCCTCGTCCCAGGCACCACGCACGACGAGCTTCGGCAAGTCGGCGCTCGCCAGCTCGTCGAAAGGAACGGTCGCCTCCCACGGCGGCCGTTCGATCCACGACGACTGCGCCGCGGAAAACGCCTTCATCTTCAAGCGCTCGCCCGCCGCCGAGAAGCCGAACGCGCGGAGGAAACGCGTGCGGTAGTCCTCGGGGTCCGACGCGGCGTCGGCGGCCTCCGCAACTAAGGCGATGATCTCCTCGGCTTCGGGCTGGCCGCGCACGACCGAAAACGCGGGCGGCTCGATCACGCACAACGAACGTACGGCGTTCGGACGGCGCGCCGCGGCGAGGAGCGAGACGACTCCACCGTACGAGTGACCGACGAGGTGCGCACGACGCTCGCCCTCGAGCAGCCCGGCGATGTCGTCCGCGTCCTCGTCGAAGTCGACTCGCCCGTCGCGCGGAGGGGTGCGACCGAAACCGCGCCGATCGACGAGCAAGAGTCGGTAGCGATCCGCGAGCGGACGCTGTTCCTTGAACGTCTCCTCGCCCCAGCCGAAACTGCCGTGCACGAACACAGCCGGCTCACCGTCGCCCCAGACCGTGACGTGGAGGTCGCCCACGAGAGGGCAACCCTACAATCGAGCCGTTGGATCTCGACCTCGTTTTTCTCGGGACTTCAGGCTCGATGCCGACGGCGCAGCGGGCGCCTGCCGCGCTGCTCGTCAGGCGTGGAGGAGACAAGCTCCTGTTCGACTGCGCCGAGGGCACGCAGCGGCAACTGCTTCGTTCGTCGGTCGGACTCGTCGACCTCGAAGACGTCTTCCTGACGCACTTTCACGCCGACCACGTGCTCGGTCTCCCCGGAATGCTGAAGACGTTCGCGCTGCGCGGCCGCGAGCTCCCGCTCACGGTGCACGGACCGCGCGGGCTCGTCGAGCTCCTGCGGTCGCTCAAGCGCGTGATCGGGAAGCTGTCGTACGACGTGCGACTCGTCGAGCTGGTTCCCGGCGACGTCCTCGAGCGCGACGAGTACCGGCTGGCGACGTTCGGCGTGACGCACGGCGTCTCCGCGCTCGGGTGGTCGCTGATCGAGGCGAGTCGGCCGGGCAGGTTCGACGTCGGCGAGGCGGACGCACTCGGCGTGCCGAACGGCCCCGAGCGCGGCGCGCTCCAGCGCGGTGAATCGGTGACGCTCGCGGACGGGCGCACGATCACGCCCGACCTCGTCGTCGGTCCGGCGCGGCCCGGGCGGAAGCTCGTGATCACCGGCGACACCGCGCCCTCGGCCGAGATCGTCGAGGCTGCGTGGGGCGCGGACGTCCTCGTGACGGAGGCGACGTTCTCGGACGAGGAGCGGGAGCGCGCGGCCGAGACGCTGCACCAGACCGCGACGCAGGCGGCCGAGGTCGCGCGGCAGGCGGAGATCGGCTTGCTCGCGCTCACGCACCTCTCGAACCGCTACTTCGGCCCCGAGATCGCACGCGAGGCGCGCGCGATCTTCCCGGAGACCGTCGTGCCGCGCGACCTCGACGTCGTCGAGGTGCCGTTCGCGGAGCGAGGGATCCCCCAGCTCGTCAAGGGCGGCGCGATGCGCCCTCGCGACCGGGAGCCCGTATCATCGGGCGCTGAGTGACGGCCATGGTCCACGCAGCGGTCGCCTCCGACACGAACGAGGCCGAGGAGATCCAGGAGATCCTCCGCGGGGCGGGCATCGAGTCCGAGCTCGAGCCCGAGGTCGAGGCGGACGCGATCGCCATCCTCGTCCCCGAGTCCGACCTCGAGGCCGCGAAGGACGCGATCGAGTCGGGAACCGATCCCGACGATCTCGTCGCAGAGCCCTAGCGCCCGATGAGGCTCGCGGCGCTCGTTGCAGCCGCCCCGCTTGCGGGAACCACGTCTCACCGTGCCGCGCGTGCGCACAACGCGTTCGTGCTGCTCGGGGACGGCCGGATCGTGAAGCTCGACGTCTCGCGCGGCCGAGTCGTCGCGCGGCGGCCGCTCGGGAAGACGCCCCGCCGCCTTCCCGATCACGGCCCCGATGCTCACCGTCGACGGATCGCGCGTGTACGCGCTCGTTCCGACTCAACCGCAGACGCTCGTCGTCACCGACCGCGCGCTCCACGTCAAGGCACGGTTCGCTCTGCCGCGCGACGTGCGATACCGCGGCGTCGTGCGTGCGCGCGCCGCGACGTACGCGTTCGGCTACCGCGAAGGACGCGTCATCGACCCCGTCGCCGGCTTGCGGGAGTCGGACGCCGTCGTCACTCGCGTCGGCACGCCCTCCGGGTCGTGGACGGTTCGACACGCCGACGGATACGGCTGGTGGGAGTGGTCCGGCAGCGCCTCGGCCAATGGGCAGCGGCTCGCGCTCTCGTACCACGGCGTCGGGACGAGCGGAGCGGACATCCTCGACCTGACGCGCGGGCCGTTGTCGCCGCCGTGTGCATCCGTCTCGACCGGTCCGTTCCTCGGTTGCAGCCCGGAGGTGCACGGCGCGATCGCGGCGTACGACGAGGGCTGGATCGCGACAAGCGGCTCCGCCGAAGATCTCCTCGTCCTCGACGCGCGGGGAAACGTCGTGCGGCGAATCGACTCCGGCTTTCGCAACGAGCACCTGATGAGCCTCGTCGTCGACTCGGCGACGAGAACCGCGTACTCGCTCGCCACGTGTTTCTACGGACGGGAAGGGCTTCGTGCCGTCGCCATAGCCGCCGGCACGTCACGGCTCGTGCGGCGCGCGCCCTGCGGGAACGACCTCGCCCTCGGGCCCGGCCAGACGCTGCTCGCGGTGGAGTCCGCGGACAACTCCGCCGGAGCATCCGTCGTCGCGCTGAGCCGCTCGTCCGGCCGGATCCTCCACCGCTGGCGTCTCCCGGCGTACGTGGTCGCGGTTGCGGGCGCCTGACTTCGGCGCGCGGGCTGCGCGCTACGACGAGCTTCGTCCCGTCGACGAGAACTGGTGGGAGCTGTTCGATGCGCTCGTCCGCGCAGGCGACCTCCGCGGCCGCCGTGTGCTCGAGGTCGGCTGCGGGACGGGCACGCTCGCGACGGCGCTCGCCGAGCAGTCGCGGGTGTGGGCGGTCGACTCGTCGCCGGAGATGATCGACGTCGCGCGCGCACGCAATGGGGGAGACCGCGTCGGTTGGCGCGTTGCCGACGCGACGGCTCTGCCGTTTCGCGCCGGCTGGTTCGAACGCGTGGTCATGCGCCTCGTCGTGCACCTGGTGGATCGCCCGCGCGCGTTCGCCGAGGCGCTACGCGTGCTCGTGGACGACGGACGGCTCGTGATCGCGACGTTCGATCCGGCGCACTTCGACCGCTACTGGCTCAACGAGCTGTTTCCGTCGCTGGAACGCATCGACCGGGCCCGCTTTCCGACGCCGGAGGCGCTCGAATCGGAGCTCCGTGCGGCCGGGTTCGCGCGCGTCGAGCTCACGCGATTGCGTCAGAGCGCCGAGATCAGTCGCGACGCCGCGCTCGAGAAGGTGCGCGGCAAGCACATCTCGACGTTCGACCTCATCGACGACGAGGAGTTCGAGGCAGGACTGGCGCGCGCCGAGCGCGAGCTCACGGATCCGGTCGGCTATTCGCTCGAGTGGCTGATCGCCGTCGCGACCGCGCGCGCGACGTGATCAGCCAGTCGCGCGAGGCCTTCGTCTCTCGGCATGTTGACGGAGTACGGATCGAGGCGTGTCCATTCGCCGGCGGTGAGCGCGTCGAGCTCGCGCTGCTTCTGCGCGAGCGCGGGGAACCGCGAGTCGGCCTCGCGCGGCGGCGCGAGCAGGTCCGTGTCGCAGGCGCCGGCGGGTAGGCGCACGCAGAACGTGTGCGTGCCTTTCGCGAACGCGACGACGACGCCGTTTGCGGCGATCAGCGCAGGCTTGCCGTAGAGGTAGCGAAAGGTTGCCGGGGTGCCCGCAGCGTCGTTGATCCGCTCGACGCGCTCGCAGAGGTCGGGATGGGTTGCGAGCGAATACCCGTCGACGATCCAGATCGACTTGGAGGTGCGCCAGCTCGGTAGCTGCTCGACCCAGAGGTAGCGCAGGACTGCATCGTTCTCGGCGCGCTCCACACCGCACTGTTCGGCAGTAGACTGCGAAGACCTCATGACGACGATGATGGTCTTCCGTGGCCGTGCGCGCGCGACACTCGGCGCGCGGCCAGCACTTCCTCCGCAGTAGCGCACTCGCAGCGGAGCTCGTTCGCGCGGCCGGAATCACGGCCGGCGATCTCGTCTACGACCTCGGTGCCGGCACGGGCGTCCTGACGCGCGCGCTCGCGCGGACCGGAGCACGCGTGGTCGCGGTCGAGCGCGACCCGGCGCTGGCGCACGACCTCCGCGCGCGGTTCGAGCACGTCGTCGAAGAGGACATCTTGCGCACGCCGCTGCCGCGCGACCCGTTCCGGGTCGTCTCGAACCTGCCGTTCTGCGACGGCACGGCGATCCTGCGGCGGCTCCTCGATCCGCGCGTCCCGCTCGCGAGCGCCGACGTCATCGTCGAGTGGGACGTGGCGAAGAAGCGGGCAGCGGTCTGGCCGAGCACACGTCTGAGCGTGGAGTGGGGTGCATGGTTCGAGCTCTCAGTCGCGCGGCGGCTTCCGCGCTCCTGTTTCGCCCCGCCGCCGGCCGTCGATGCCGCGGTCATGCGGGCCGTCAGACGCAAGCATCCGCTGGTCCCAACTTCGCAGGCCGCGGAGTATCGGCGCTTCGTCGCACACGGCTACCGCGAAGGACTCCGCGTCGTCGTCCCCCCGCGACAGTTGAAACGACTTTCGGCCGAGCTCGGCTTCGCGCGCACGGCGCAACCGCGTGACCTCGACGCGATGCAATGGGCAGCGTTGTTCCGGGTCAGCCACGAACGGCTGCCGAGCTCGCGTGTGCGCAGGTCTGCCGGTAACGGAGAGTCTGGGAAAGGACGGCGCGGTAGACCGCGCGGCGATGGGGAAGCCTGATGGAGTACGCGCCGCCGGGACGCGTCTGCACGGTTCGCATTCGAGTCCACGCGCCGTGGACGCGCCGCTCGATTCGTACGCTCGCCACGTCGCACGGCGTCCAGTCGTCGAGGACTTGCACTGTGCCGGTGAGGACGCCGTTGGCTGCGCTGACCGTCACGCGCCGCGCATGAACGGTGCTCCACGGAAGGCCGAGGGCACCCGCGAGCGCGGTCCCGTACGCGTACCCGTCCTCTTTCGTGGCGAGGACGTAGCCACCCTCGCCGAGCTCGTTCCACGCCTCTAGGAGGACGAGCGGCGGCGTCGAGGAAGCACCGACCTGCATCGACGGATGCGCCTGAACCCAGCCGATCGCCTCGCGGACGAATGCAGCGACCTGTTCCGGGGTCCGCGTGAACCAGAAGAGATTCCCGTACGGCTGCTCGTCCCACGGCCGCGGATCCCATCCATCCGTCACCGAAGGGATCCAGGGAATCCGGCTCGCCTCGGCGTAACGGTCCCACTCGGCCTTCGTCGCGGCGACGAGATCGCCATAGGGCCGAGCGCCGTCTGACGGCACGGCGGCTCCAAGCGAGGCGTACTCGGACAGGGCGTCGTAGTGCTCGAGGGGCAGGCCGCCCGGTCCGCCGTCGGTCGCTTCGCAGGCCGGGAAACATCCGATGTTCAACCAATCGGTGTACCGGCCGCCGACGACGAAGACTCCTGGGAGCCCACGTTGCCGCGCCGCTGCGCGGAGCTCCTCGAGTGCCGCGTTCACACCTGCCGTGCCGCCCTGCTGCTGCCGGAAAAGCGTCGTGTCGTAGACGACGAAGAGCGGCTTGCCGTCGACTTTCTCGTAGTCCGGATTCGAGAAGTCGTTCGTCACCCACTGCTCGGCGAAGGCCGGCCACTCGGCAGGTGACACGCCGAACGGGTCGTGATTCACGTAGAGCAGCGCGAAGCCGACGCCGTGGTGATCGCGCAGCGCGAGGTAGTTGTCGTGGGCGACGTTCAGACACGGATCGACGTTCTCGCGATACCAGTCGAAGAGGAAGAAGCCGATCCCGTCCTGATGCGCCCACGTCAACTGGGTACGCATCGATTCGCGCGAATTGTCGCGCCAGCCGTACAGGGGCTGGCGTCCCGTGTATGGGCCGTCGACGAGGCCGTTGAAGTGGAAGTTCGAAAGCGGACAGGCCCACCCGTCGAAGTAGACCGCTCCGACTCGCGCGGCTGGTTCGCTCGTCGCGGCACTACCGGACTGGATCGGAAGCAGCACGAGGAGCGCGAGGACGCAGAGCCGTCGCATCCCGCGGACGCTACTCCGGCCTCGTTACGAAAGGATCAAGGCCCGGAGCGTGGCGTCCGTCCGCCGCAGGGACTAAAGTCCGACGCGACACGAACCCCTTTAACCCGGTCCAGCGAGGCCGGAAAGGAGTCGAATGACGCTGCACGCCCACATCCCCGCCGGCCCGCGCGAACATTGAGCGCGGTGGAGGTACCGGCGGGAACCGTCCTCCTCGACGACGAAGCCCTCCGGCGGACGCTCTCGCGCATCGCGCACGAGATCATCGAGGCCAACCCGGATCTGACGCGCGTCGCGCTCGTCGGCATCCAGACGCGAGGCGTCCCGCTCGCACAGCGCCTGCGCCGCCTCGTCGAGGAGCGAGCCGGCGAAGCTCCCGCGCTCGGCGCCGTCGACATCACCTTCTACCGCGACGACGTCCAGGTCCGCGGCGGCGGCGCACCCCGACATCCGCAACCCGTCGTCCGCTCGACGAGCCTCGACTTCTCGCTCGAGGGCAAGACCGTCGTCCTCGTCGACGACGTCCTCTACACGGGGCGCACGATCCGCGCCGCGATCGAGGCGCTCTTCGACTACGGCCGCCCCGACCGGATCCAGCTCGCCGTCCTCGTCGACCGCGGTCACCGCGAGCTGCCGATTCGCCCCGACTACGTCGGCAAGAACCTCCCGACCTCGCGCGACGAGCGCATCCAGGTGCAGCTCGTCGAGGTGGACGAGGTCGACCGCATCCTGCTGGTCGCGAACCCCGAGGAGAGCCACGATGGCTGAGATCCACGTCATGCGGGAGGACCTCCGTCCGCCCGCCGAGCCGCCCAAGCGGCACTTCATCTCGATCACGGACGTCACGCGCGACGATCTCGAGCGCCTGCTCGCGACCGCCCGCACGTTCGAGCGGAGCATGGAGCGGGAGGTCAAGAAGCTCCCGACGCTCAAGGGGCGCCTCGTGATCAACGTCTTCTACGAGTCGTCCACGCGGACGTCGTCGTCGTTCGAGCTCGCGGCGAAGCGCCTCTCCGCAGACACGATGTCGATCAAGTCGAGCGGCTGTGATCGTCATCCGCCACCCGCAGATCGGCGCGCCGCAGCTCGTTGCGCGCGCCACCGGCGCGCACATCGTCAACGCCGGCGACGGCAAGCACCAGCATCCGACACAGGCGCTGCTCGACCTGTACACGATCAAGGAAGAGTTCGGACGCGTCCAGGCGCTGCACGTCGCGATCGTCGGGGACGTCCTGCACTCGCGCGTCGCGCGGTCGCTGATCCAGGCGCTCGCGCTCATGGGCGCGCACGTGACGCTCGTCGGCCCGCCCGCGCTGCTCCCGCGCGGCATCGAGTCGATGGGTTGCGAGACGTCGACCGACATCGCGGCGATCGGCGCAGCGGACGTCGTCTACGTCCTGCGGATGCAGCGCGAGCGCATGCAGGAGGGCGCGAACTACGTCCCCTCGCTCCGCGAGTACGCGGCGCGCTGGGGCGTCACGCCGGAACGGCTGCGCCCCGGACAGAAGGTCATGCACCCGGGCCCGATGAATCGCGGCGTCGAGATCGACCCGCGCGTCGCGGATCACGCCGACGCGCTGATCGAGACGCAGGTGCGCGCCGGGCTCGTGACGCGCATGGCCGTCCTCTACGACCTGCTCGTCGGCGCACCCGCGCCGGTGAGGGTCGGCGACCCGGTTGAGGTGGCCTGATGCTGTTCGGCAAGGACGCGCCGGGCGAGAACCTGATCGTTCGCGGCGCCCGCATCGTCGATCCCGCCCAGGGCGTCGACACCGTCGCAGACGTCCGCGTCGACGACGGCGTCATCGCCGCGCTCGGAACCGACCTCGAGCCGAACTCGCACCGCGTCGTCGAAGCCGACGGGCTCGTGCTCGCGCCCGCGTTCGTCGACCCGCACGTGCATCTGCGCACGCCGGGCCGAGAGGACGAGGAGACGATCGCGAGCGGCACCGCGGCGGCCGCGGCCGGCGGCTACTGCGCGATCCTCGCGATGCCGAACACGGATCCGGTCGTCGACTCCGCCGCTGCGCTCGGCTCCCTCGTCGAGCGCGCCCGCTCGGAAGCGGAGATCCCCGTCGGGTTCCTCGCGGCGATCACGAAGGCCGAAGGCGGCGCCGAGCTGACGGAGATGGGCGAGCTCGCGGATCTCGGTGCCACCGGGTTCACCGACGACGGCGTCCCCGTCGCCTCGCCCGGCCTGATGCGACGCGCGCTGCAGTACGGCGCGGTAACCGGCCGGCGCATCGCGGTGCACTGCGAGGAGACGACGCTCTCGCGCGGCGGACAGATGCACGAGGGAGAGATCTCCGCGCAGCTCGGATTCACGGGCTATCCATCCGTCGCCGAGAGCCTGATGGTCGAGCGCGACCTTGCGCTCGCGGCGTACGAGCGGCAGGCGATCCACCTGCTCCACCTCTCTGCCTGGGAATCGGTGCAGGCGCTGCGCCGCGCGCGTCAAGCGGGAATCGAAGCGACCGGCGAGGTCACGCCGCACCACCTGTGCCGGACCGACGAGGCGGTGCGCACGCTCGACCCGAACGTGAAGATGAATCCGCCGCTCCGCAGCGAGTCCGACCGCACCGCGCTGATCGAGGCGCTGCGGGACGGCACCGTCACGTGCATCGCGACCGATCAT
The DNA here is from genome assembly GCA_005884945.1 of Actinomycetota bacterium. Lineage (GTDB taxonomy): Bacteria > Actinomycetota > Thermoleophilia > Gaiellales > Gaiellaceae > 3-1-20CM-4-69-9. The sequence goes on from VAYM01000163.1 coordinate 21,052, forward strand.
GCGCCGCACGCGCGGCACGAGAAGGAGGTGCCGTTCGAGGCCGCACCGTTCGGCGTGACGGGTCTCGAGACGTCGTTCGCCGCGCTCTACACGCACCTCGTCGAGCCCGGCCTCGTCCCGCTCGAGACGGTGCTCGAGCGAATGTCGACCGGCCCCGCCCGTGCGTACGGCCTCGACGAGCCGCGCATCGCCGTCGGGGCGCGCGCGAACCTCGTCCTGCTCGACCTGAAGGCGAGCTACCGGATCACGGCGGACGGGTTCCGCTCGCGCTCGGTCAACTCGTGGCTCCTCGGCGAGACCGTGAAAGGACGAGTGCGCGCGACGATCGCGAACGGTCGCCTCGTGTACGCCGCATGACCGGGTTCCTGGCGCTCGAGGACGGCTCGGTCTTCCGCGGCACGTCCGTCGCAGCACACGGATTCGCAGTCGGCGAAGCGGTCTTCACGACGGCGATGACCGGCTACCAGGAGATCGTCACCGACCCGTCGTTCGCCGAGCAGCTCATCTGCTTCACGGCGCCGATGGTCGGAAACTACGGCGTCGCGGAAGGACGCAACGAGTCCGGCACCGTGCACGCGCGTGCGGTGCTGATGCGCGAGGCGCGCGGTCCCTCGTGGACGGACTGGCTGCATCATCGCGGCGTCGTCGCGCTCTCCGGCATCGACACGCGCTCGCTCGTGCTCAAGCTGCGCGACGCGGGAGCGATGCGCGCGGTCGCGGTCAGCGGCGAGTCGTCCGTCGAGCAGGCCGTTGCGGTCGCGCGAGGACGGGAGCCGATGAGCGGCCGCGCGCTGGCAGCGGCGGTGTCGACGCGCAAGCCGTACGTCCACTGCGACGTCGGCCGCACGCGCGTCGCGGTCGTCGACTACGGGTGCAAGAAGTCGATCCTCCGCCGGCTCGTCGGCGCGGGTGCGGGCGTCACGGT
>VAYM01000164.1 GCA_005884945.1 Actinomycetota bacterium
AGGATCTCCTCGGTCGTCTTGTCGGACTGGAGCTCGTTCCGGTCGACGATCGCCCACAGGTTGCCGATGCGCTGGTGCGCGGCTGCGGCGAACGCCTCCCAGTTCTGTCCTTCTTGCAGCTCGCCGTCGCCGGTCATCACGACGACACGTCCGCCGCGGTGGAGGAAGCGCTTCGCCCACGCCATCCCGCGCCCCTTCGAGAGACCCATGCCGAGCGAGCCGGAGTTCGCCTCGATGCCGGGCACGCCGACGTCGGGATGGCCGTCGAGCCCGCCGAGCCGTCGCAGCTTCAGCAGCCGTTCCGTCGGGATCACGCCGAGCGCGTGGAGCGCCGCGTAGAGACCAGGAACGTCGTGGCCCTTGGACGAGAAGAACACGTCGCGGTTCGGATCGTCCCAGCCGACCTGCACGACGTTCAGCTCACGCCACAGCAGGTGGACGACGACGTCGAGCGCGCTGAAGCTCGACCCGATGTGACCGGAGCCGGCGCGCTTGACGGCGACGAGCGCGTTCGCGCGGCACATGTCGGCGAGCAGCGAGAGGTCGTCGCCCGCGCGATCGAACTCCGACTTCGGAATCAGCGTCAGCTCGGCCATGGATGCTCGCGCAGAACCTCCTCGTCCACGTCGGTTCCCCACCCCGGGCCGGTGGGGATCAACAGCTCGCCGTCGCGGATCTCCGGGACGGCAGTCAGCTCCTCGCGCCACGGGACGTCGTCGACGTCGACCTCGAGGATGCGCACGTTCGGAATCGCCGCGCACCACTGCGCGGAGATGAACGTCGCGAGGTGCGAGTAGTAGTTGTGCGGCGCGCAGTTCACCTCGAACGTCTCGGCGAGGTCGGCGATCTTCTTCGCCTGGTGGAAGCCGTTCCAGATCACGTCGACGGACGCGACGTCCATCGCGGTCTCTTCGAGGAACGGGCGGAACTCGCGGTTCGTGTACAGGTTCTCGCCGGAGCAGATCGGGATCGACGTGCCGCGACGAACCGCCGCGAGCGACGTCGGATCGAACGCGTCGACCTCGAGCCACATGAGGCCGTCGTCCTGCAGCGCGCGCGCGATGCGCAGCACGCCTTCCGTCGTGAGGTTGAAGTTCAGGTCGACGATCGGCTCGGCGCCGCCGTTCGTCCCCTGTGCGAACGCCTCGAGCAGCTTGCGCAGCGCGTCCTCGAGCTCGCGTGACGGATTGCGATCGAGACCCGGGCCCTGGAAGCCGGGCATGAGCACCTGCGGCTCGTCCCCGGGGACGACGATGTTCGTCTTGAACGCCTTGAAGCCGCGCTCCACGACCTCGCGGCCGAGCGCGGCGACGTCGTCGTAGGAGGCGAGCTTCTTAGTGCCGGTCACCTCCCAGGCACGAGCGCGCGTCGTCCCGCAGTGCGACCAGTAGACGTCGACGGAATCGCGCGTCGGTCCGCCGAACAGCTCGTACACGGGAACGCCGAGCGCCTTCCCCTTCAGGTCAAGGAGCGCGTTCTCGATCGCGCCGATCGCCTTCTGGATCACGGAGCCGGGGCTCTGGCGAGTCGCGCGGAAGAGATCCCAGACGATGCGCTCGACCGCGCGCGCGTCGTGACCGACGACGAGCGGCGCGAGGTCCTCGACGATGCCGGCGAGGCCGCGGGGAGAGCCGTGCGAGTCCGTCATCTCCGCCCAGCCGACGGCGCCCTCGTCGGTCGTCGCCTTCAGGAGGATCCACGGGCGCCAGCCGGCGTCGCAGAAGAGCGTGTCGAGCCTTGCGACCTTCATCCGGCCGCAGGATACGGACGGCGCGGGCGCTCCACGCGCGGCAGCGACGCAGCGCCGGAACGAACGAGCGCCCGTGCGCGCTCCCAGTCCTCCTCGTCGTCGATGTTGAATCCTTCGTAGCCGGTGGTGAGGAACGGCGCGACGGTGCGCCCCTCTCGCGTTCCCGTTGCGAAGACGACGCGCGTCCATGCGATCTCGAGCGCGCTGTTCTGGACGTACACCTCCGGCAGCGCCTGGTACTGACCCGCATGCCACGCGACGTCGAGGTGCGACTGGTCGAGCAGCGGGCGCATCGTGCGTCCTTCGACGACCCACATCTTTCCGGGGTGTTGCTTGACGAGCTCGACGGCGCGGATCGAGTCGGCCTCGGGCGTTGCGAGCAGTTGCTCGAGGCCGCGTTGGAACGTGTCCGGGCCGCGGAATGGATTCGTCGCGCGGACGATCGCGAAGAGGTCGTAGCGCTCCTCGAGCCGCTCGAGCGTCTGCGTGATCCACTCGATGTCCGGCGACGTCGCGGTCGCGTACTCCGCCGGGCGAAGGAACGGGACGTCGGCGCCGTAGCGCCGCGCCACCTCGGCGATCTCGGAGCTGTCAGTCGAGCACACGACGCGGTCGAAGACGCCGGCCTGGCGCGCGGTCGCGATCGCGTAGGCGATCAGCGGGTGTCGTGCGAGGGTGCGGACGTTCTTCTGCGGCACGCGCTCCGAGCCCGAGCGCGCGGGGATCAGCGCGACGACGCTCGGCATGCGTCCTCCGCAGCGGCGAGGAGGTCTTCGAGGGCCGGCGCCGGGACGCCGAGTCGATGCGCTGCGCGGACGGCTGCGCCCGTGATTGCATCGAGCTCCGACGGCCTTCCCGCCGCGATGTCGCGCGCGGTCGAGCTGGTCAGCTTCGGCGGCATCGACTCGATGATCTCCCACTGGGCCTGGGCCGCGAGCGGGACACCGTCCGCGGTGGCAATCGCGCACGTCTCCGTGATCGCGCGCTCGAGCCGCCCACGCCACTCGGGATCGCTCCGCAGGTCGCCGATCGGGCGCTGTGACGCCGCCGTCGCGGCGGCGACGGGAGCCTGTCGCGCGAGCTTCTCCCACAGCACCGCCGCTTCGCCGCCTTTCACGCGCACTTCGCTCCGCGAGACGCGGAGCAGCTCGGCGGTCGCGTCGTCAGCGTCCCTGGCGAGCGTCATGACGACGCGCGGCGTGTTCTGCACGATCGTGCCCGGCCGTTCGAGCCACGCCTCGATCCAGCCGATGCTGCCGGCGACGACGCGCGAATCGGGCAGACGGTCGCGCAACACCTGCATGTGCTCGATTCCGTTCAGCAGCGGGACGACGGTCTTCGCGGAGGCGTTGACGCGGTCGAGTGCGTCGTCGAGCGCCGGTGCCTTGACGGTGACGAGGAGCAGGTCGACGGGCTCCGCAAGCTCCATCGTCACGTCGGGCCGCGCCGTCTCGACCTCGTTGAGATGCTTGAGCGTCAGGCCGTCGGACTCGATCACGTCTGCCGTGTCCGGACGGGCGATGCAGATGACGCGCACACCGGCCTGCGCGAGCCCGACCGCGAGGACGCCTCCGACTGCGCCGGGCCCGAGGATCCCAACGGTGGACATCTGGGACATCGCCATTTAGGACGTCCCGGTGCCAGGCACCGCACCAAAAGTGTCACGAATCATCCACAGCCGGACGGCGGGAATGAAGCCAAAACGCGAGCGCTTCTCGTTCCCCTCGGACATGTCGCGGCGTCCGACGCGCGGCGTTCCGGTGCCAGGCACGGGTACGCCAGTCTGACGTGAGTGTGACGGGATGATCACGCCATCGACGGGTCGCTGATCAGATTCACGTACTTCCACTCCGTATACACGTCGAGCGCCTCGACGCCCGCCTCGCGCCAGCCCGTGCCCGACTGCTTCACGCCGCCGAAGCCCATGTGCGGCTCGCTGCCGTGCGTGCCGCCGTTCACGACGACCACACCCGCCTCCACCGCTTCCGCGAAGCGCATCGCGCGGTGGAGGCTCGACGTGTGGATCGCCGACGTGAGCCCGTACGGCGAGTCGTTGACGAGCCCGATCGCCTCGTCGAGGTTGCGCACGCGGTAGAGGATCGTCACCGGGCCGAAGAGCTCGCTGCACGACAACGCGGCGGCGGGAGCGACGTCCTCGACGACCGTCGGCGCGAGCCACCAGCCCGGGCGATCGACACGCACGCCACCGGCGATCACGTTCGCACCTTCGAGCGCGCGCAGGATGCGCTCGAGGCTGCCCTCGCTGATCACAGGCCCGCTGTCGTACGTGCGCGCGCCTGCGACCAGCCGGTCGCGGAACTCGTCATATACGGAGTCGAACACCACGAGCCGGCTCGCCGCCGCGCAGCGCTGGCCCGCGTTCGAGAACGCGGAGGCCAGCGACCACTCGACGGCCTTGTCGAGATCGGCGTCGTCGCAGACGACGAGCGCGTTCTTGCCGCCGAGCTCGAGGCAGACCTTCGCGAGACGGCGGCCCGCGTGCTCGTTGATCCAGCGGCCGGTCTCAGCGGAGCCGGTGAAGCTGACGAGGTCGACGCCGGGCGACTCGACGAGCGGCGGCCCGGCTTCCGGTCCGAGCCCCTGCACGACGTTGAGAACGCCGGGCGGCACCAGCTCCTGGCAGAGCTCACCGAAGAACGCTGCCGACGCGGGCGTGTGCTCGGAAGGCTTCAACACCGCGGCGTTCCCGCAGAAGACGGCGGGAAAGACCTTCCACGCGTAGTTCGGCAGGGGCGTGTTGAACGACACGATCAATGCGGCGACTCCGACCGGCCGCCGCAGTGTCATCACCGTCCGGTTCGGCATCGCCGACGTGGTGGTACGCCCGTACAGCCGACGCCCCTCGCCGGCGACGAAAAAGCCCATCTCGACGGCGGCGTCAACCTCGCCGAGCGCGAGCTCCGTCGACTTTCCCGTCTCCTCCGCGACGAGCCCGGCCGCCTCCTCCCGACGCGCCCTGAGCGCAAGCGCGAGCTCGCGAACGAGCCGACCACGCTCGACGGCCGTCTCCCGAGTCCATCCCGACTGCGCCGCGCGCGCGGCGGCGACGGCGGCTTCGACGTCCGCCGCCCCCGACCGTGCCGCTCGGCAGAGGAGAGTGCCGTCGGCCGGGCGCAGCTTCTCGAACCATGCGCCGGAGGCCGCCGGCCGGCTTGCACCGTCGATCAGGTTCGCGATGTCCGGGATCGAGCCGATGTGCAAGTCTGACTGACGATGGTGCTTCCGAACCGGCTGGCGCGTCTGTCGTCGTCACGGGTCGGAGTCGTCGTCGTCTACCACCGCGTCGGCGGAACCGAGCCAGGAGATCCGCACCGCGAGCTCCTGCCGACGCTGCCCGCTGACGAGCTCGACGAACAGCTGCGCCACCTGCAGCGGAACTACCGCGTCGTCCCCGCAACGGAGATCCTCGAGGCGACGCGCAGCCGGCGACGCGGCCAGCCGTTTCCGGTCGCAGTCACCTTCGACGACGACCTGGAGAGCCACGTGCGCGTCGCACTCCCGCTGCTCCGCGAGCACGAGCTGACGGCGACGTTCTTCCTCACGGGCTCGTCGCTCCACGGACCGCACGCGTACTGGTGGGAAGACCTGCAGCGCGCGATCGGCCAACGGCTCGTCACACCGGACGGCCTGCCGAACGTCGCGGCGGCCGATCTCGAGGCGGCGCTCGAGCAGACGCCGAAAGCGATCTTCCGCGTCGCCGCCGCCGTCGAGCAGCTCGACCCGGCGCAGCGCTGCGAGGTCGCCCTCGCGCTGCGAGAGAAGGTCGGCCCGTCGGAGGAGAACGGCCTGCGCGAAGACGACGTCCGCGCGATCGTGAGCGCCGGCTGCGACGTCGGCTTCCACACGCTGCGGCACGACCCGCTGCCCTCGCTCGACAACGACGAGCTCCGAGCGGCTCTGCGCGAAGGGCGCGAGACGCTCGCAGCCGCGGGCGCGAACAACGTCGACCTGATCGCCTATCCACACGGCAGGGCAGACGAGCGCGTCGCAGCCGCAGCGCGCGATGCCGGCTTCGCGCTCGGCTTCACGACGAGGCGCGAGCCCGTGCGGCCGGACACCGACCCGCTGCTCGTCCCGAGGATGGTGCCGCCGCTCTCCGCGGTGACGTTCGCACAGCGGCTTGCGCGCGTCCTGCGGACCTGACGGAGACCGCGACTATCCTCCGCGCCACCATGCACGGCGATCCGGACGGGCTCGTCGCAGAGAACACGCGGCTCGCAAAGGAAGTGAGAGAGCTCCGCGCGCGGATCGCGGCCCTCGAATCCAGCCGTTGGTGGCGTCTGCACCCGCGTTTCCTCCTGCGGCGCACGCGCGAGGACGGCGAACCAGCGCCGGACGAGCTCGCGGGCCACGGCGCACTTCCGCTCGACTTCGACGAGACGGACGCCGAGCTCTACAACCGCGTCGCGGGCCACACGATGACGCCGCCGCCGCGAATCTATGCGCTTGCGCGCGCAGTCGAGTACGTCGTCGCACGCGGTGTCCCGGGAGCGATCGTCGAATGCGGCGTCTGGCGCGGCGGCAGCATGATGGCGGCGGCGCTCACGCTCCGCCGTCTCGGCGCGACGAACCGAGAGCTGTTCCTCTTCGACACGTTCGCGGGGATGACACCTGCGGGCGAGGAGGACGTGAACGCAGCCGGAGTGCGTGCCGCAGACGCGCTACCCGACGCGGCATCGGACTCGGACCTGAAGGCAGCCGCCGGAATCGAGGACGTGCGCCGCGCGATGGAGAGCGTCGACTACCCGCGCGAGCGGATCCACCTCGTCGAAGGGCCCGTCGAGGACACGCTGCCCGCGGCCGCGCCGGAGGAGATCGCGCTCCTCAGGCTCGACACCGATTGGTACGGGTCGACGAAGCACGAGCTCGAGCACCTGTATCCGCGGCTCGCCGCGGGCGGCGTCCTGATCCTCGACGACTACGGCTACTGGCGCGGAGCGCGCCGGGCGATCGTCGAGTACCTGGAGGAGAACGACGTCCGGCTGTTGCTGAACCGCATCGACAACAGCGCGCGGATCGCCGTCAAACCCTGACGCCGGCGAGCTCGCGACACAGCTCGTAGAGCGCGACGTCACGGCCGTACCAGCGCCGGAGATTCGCCTGCGCGGTCTCCGAGAGGTGCCGGTCGAAGCCCTCCGGCGTTCGGTGGGCCTCGGTGTCGCCCCGGGGCAGTGACGCCGCAGCCGGCAGGCCGAGCTTCTCCTTCAGCATCTCGAAGTCCTCGTCGAGACGCTCCTGGAAGCCGACGAAGAAGAGGTCGTCCGCGCGCGCCCGCAGCGACCGCTCGTCGCCGAACCAGGTCGTGTACGGCGTGTTCACGTGTCCGATTCCCTGCATCGCCTGCTCGGCCGCGACGCGCTCGGCGTCGTCCGCAGACGACAGCGCGGTGGCGAGTTGATTCGGCGTCTTGAAGATCGCGAACGCGACCTTCTCCTCGTCTCGCCAGGGATAGTGGTAGCGCGGACGGTCCTCGCGGAGCCTGCCGTTGAACGCGCTGACGAACCGGCTGAGCGGATCGCGGATCAGGAACATGAACAGCTCACCGCGCGGAATGTCGGCGAGACCCGCGTCGTGGCCGCGAAAGAGCAGGCGGTAGCGAGCGGAGCCCTGATGCGCCATGAGCACATGCTTCAGCGCCGTCCCGCCGGTCTTGCCGATGTGGAGAACGTGCAGCGGCGGCCGCGGATCCGCCTCTTCCGGCGGGCCGCCGTTGCTCCCCCCGCGCTCGCGCAGCCGTCGCGCACGTGCGCGGATCCGCGTCGACCATCGCGACTGACGCTCCTGCTCGAGCCGGCGCTCGAGCTCTCCTTTGAGTCGGAACGTCTCTCGCCGTTCCGCGAAGAGCGCCTCGTTCGTCGGCGTCTCGGCGGGAAGCTCCGGCGTCGCGAACGCCGTCTGCGTTCCTTCGAGCCGGTCGAGCGCGAGAAACAGGGCGCGCTGCGCCCCGGAAACGTCGCCGTCGCTCGACACGTCGTCGTGCGTGAACTCGGCGTGCCTCAATCCGACGTCGACGAAGTCGAGCACGTCGTGCTCACGCGGCGGCTCGGCAGGGACGCCCGCCTCGCGCAGAAAGGCGTGCATGCGCTCACTCCACGCGAGCGGCTCGGCGAGCGCGTCGCCGTAATTCGTGACGATCACCGGCAATCCCGAGATCTGCGCCAGCGACTGGCGGAGGTATCGCTCCCAGAGCGCGAGCCCGTAGATCTTGCTGCGACCCCACGCGCGCAGCGCCGACGCCGCGATCTCGAGGGGATTCCGGTTCACGAGCACGACGACGGGACGGACGTCCAGTGCGCTCCGCCAGAACGCGAACGACAGGCAGAGGAGCGGGTCCTTCCACACCGGCGGCGACCGGGGAAACGCCGCTGTGAACGCGCCCGGCGCCTCCCCGCGCAGCGGCTCGAGTCGCGGATCGCGCTCCCAGCCCGACCCGAGCGCCGACGGGAAGCGCTCGTCCGTTCCCGCCGCTTTCAGGATGAGCCGGTTGAACGCGACGAGCGACGCGCTCTCCCAGACGCCTTTCGGATTCGTGTCGCGCGCCTGCACGAGATCGTCGTCCCGCGGCGGGTGCAGGCCGAGCAGGCTGACGAGCCGCGCGACGGTGGACGTCCCGCTGCGGTCCATCCCGAGGACGAAGACACCAGTCTCCACCGAGCCGCCGATGCTACTCAACGCGCCTTCAGACGGCGGACGACGCCTGCGAACCGGCGCAGGCGATGGTGGCTCGTGACGTTCCCGCCGGAGTCGCTCTTCTGCGCGCGCGCAGCCGCGGTCGCTGCGAGCTCGGCGAGATCCCCCGACGTATGCGCTTCGAACGCCTCCAGGACCGCGATGCCTTCGCCGGGCACGTCGGAGACGCTTCCCACTCGGCCGCGGTGCGTCAGGAGAGGGTCGGGAATCGAGACGATCCGCGCGCCGGACAGCGTCGCGCGGGCGAACAGCGGCCAGTCGGGATCGACGGCTGCATCGTCGAAGACGTACTCGCGCGCGAGCGAGGCCCGGATCAACCCGACGACGCCGTACTGGTTCTCGACGAGACCGAGCGACATCGCGTCGCCGAGGAAGAGGTGTGTCTCGTCGCCACGCCGAACCGCGGTCGTGACGACATCCGCGTTCGACACAGCCTGCGCAGCAACGAGGGCGTCGACGAAGCCGTCGTCGGGAACGTCCTCGTCGTCGAGGAAGACGACCCACTCGGCCGTCGTGCGCGCGAGACCGTCCCGTCGCGACCCTGACGCGATCACCTCGACGTGCTCGGCAGGTGCCACCGAATGCGGTCGCGCCGGTACGACCGCCTCGACGAGGTCGAGCCAGGCCGCAACCGACTCCTCTTGCGGACGCGCCGGCCGCGCGGGCGCGAAACCGTCGGAGCTCGCAAGCGCCTGCTCGAGCGCATCGCGCAGCGCGTGCGCGGTCGGCGGACAGAGGACGCGCTCCCGGTCCTCCTCGGCCACGAGCTCCGGGACGCCGCCGACGCGCGAGCCGACGAAGGGAATCCCGTGCTCGATGCACTCGGCGACCGCGTACGGCGAGTTCTCGAGCAACGACGGCATCACGGCGAGCGTTCCCTCGCTGCGAAGCTCCGTCAGCGCGGCGGCGCGATCGAGCGCGCGCTCGAACCGGATCGACGACACGTGCTCCAGCACCTCCGGACCGAGCGCCTCGCGCATGCGCGCCTCGTTCCAGCGGGGCGTCTCGCGTCCCAGGAACAGCAGCTCGACGTCATGCAACCGCCTCGAGTCGAGGCCGCGGAGCGCGTCGGCGAAGACGCGCGTCCCCTTTCCTTCGCGAAGCTGGCCGAAGAACGCGAGTCGTCGCACCCGTCCTCCGCTCTTCGCCTGCGAAGGAGGTTCGTCCGTGACAGCCGACTCCCACAGGTTCTGGATCACGTGCGCGGTCGCGGGAACGGGCCAGCCGCGCGCACCCATCCAGTCGAGCAGCCATTCGCTCGGACTGACGACTGCGTCGGCCAGCTCGAGGCAGTGGCGTTGCACAACCGCTTCGCCGAAGCGGTCGATCGTGTCGGGGACTTTCCGCGCAGCCTCGGCGAGCACCCTCGCCGGGCCGTGCGTGTAGAGGACGAACGCAGTGTCGGTGAGCGCGAGACCGACCTGGCGCGCGCGCAGCGCGGCAAAAGCCAGCCCGCGCCAGTCGTCCGCGACAACGACCTCCGGCGGGTCCGCTCGCAGGCGGCGGTAGACGACTGCCGTCGGCTCGAGGAACCGCGGGCGTATCCCGGGATCGTGCGCAAGCCGGTGTACGGCGACGCCGCTGGCCGCGTAGCGCTCCTCCCACTCCAGCGCGAGCGGGACGATTTCGCGTCCGGGTGCAACGAGAACCTCGACCCGATGGCCCGCGCGGGCGAGCGCGAGCGCAAGCAGGGAGTCGGCCGTTCCCGGACCGCCGACGCCCGGCATCCCGAGCACCTCGCTCGCGAGGATGGTGACCCGGCGCCGGCTCAAGACGCGTCGGCGGCCCGCGCTGCGTCGGCGGCGAGACCCGCGGCGAGGCGCGCCAGCGAGCGCAAGGGGCCAGGCAGCGCCCGCTCGATGTGCTCGACCACCAGGAGAGCGTCGCTCGGCTCGTGCGCGAGCGTCCCCGGAGGGTGCGTCCGCCGGACGAGCGGGAGCGGCACGGATTCGATGCGCGCACCCGCCGCGCTCAGGCGGGCAAGGAGTGGCCACTCGTGGTCGGCGACGTCCGTCAGCAGCTCACGCCTGAGGAGCGCCACGGTTCCGTAGTCATTGGTCAGAACGCCGAGGCCGCCCGGGTCCCCCGCGAAGAAGTACTCGGTCACGCCGTCGGACACGCCGCACGTGACGACGTCGGCACCCGACGCCGCCTGCGCGCGCGCGAGCGTCTCGACGAGCGCAGGATCGGGCTCGTCGCCGTCGTCGAGGAGGAGCACCCAGGGCGCGTCGGGGAGGTCGTCGTCCGACCTGCGGCGAACGGCGACGGCGAGCGATCCATCGACAGGCGCGGACGGGGCAGGCTGCATGGCGATCACGTCCGACCAGGCGCGCAGCGACGTCGGCCCATCGAATGCCGGCCGCGCCGCGCGAAGCGGTTCGCCGCCGGTCAACGCACGTTCGAGCGCGCCCCGGACGCCCTCGCTCGTCGGCTCGAACAAGACGCGCGCACGGTCCTCGGCCGCCACGAGCTCACCGGTGCCGCCGACACCGCTTGCGATGAACGGAATGCCTCGCTCGATGCACTCGTAGACCGTGTTCGGCGAGTTGTCGGCGAGCGAGGGGATCACGGCGAGCGTCCCGGGCCGGCTCAGCCGTGCAAGCGCTTCGTGCTGGTCGAGATCCGGCTCGAACGACACGCCGCGCAACGCACGCTTCGTCCGCTGCGAGATCGACGCCGCCACCCGCTCCGCGCTCCACTCCTTCGTCGGCTTCCCGATGAACTCGACCTCGACGCGCTCGAGCAACTCCCGTGGCAGCGCGTCGAGCCCGCCCAGGAACGGGGCGAGCCCTTTGCGCTCGTCCAACCGCCCGAAGAACGCGAGCCGCTCCACCGCGCCGCGGGCATCGTTGTCGACATGCGCCGCGAGCGGCTCGCCGAGCGCCGCCGAGCGCGTGACGTACGGCACGACGAACGTCGCCTCCGGAAGCTGCCACCCGTCTGCGCGCATCCACTCGAGCATGTACGCGCTCGGGCTGACCACGACATCGGAGAGCTCGACGGCGGTGCGCTCGAGGAGGTTCTCGCCTAGCACGTGCGGCGAGACGCGGGCGTTGCGATTCACCTCCTTGACCCACCGCCGCGTGCCGTGGCACAGCGTCACGAAGAGCACGTCCTCGAACGCGAGGCCGAAACGGCGAAGACGCAGCGCGCAGTGCGCCGGCGCTCCGAAGTCGTGGGTCAGCACCACGTCTGTTGGTTCGTTGCGCAAGGCGCGCTCGACGCTGCGCATCCGTGCGTAGCGGGGAGGCTCGACCCTGGTCTCCGCGGTGGGAGGCCTCCGAACGCGTACGCCCGCGTCGGCGTAGAGGCGCGCCCACTCGCCTTCGACCGCTGTCGCCTGCGCCGGACCGACGTAGAGAACGTCGACGTCGTGGCCGAGACGCGCGAGCGCGAGTGCGAGAAACGTCGTCGCCGTGCCCGCGCCGCCGACCCGGTCGTAGCCGCGGAGCTGCGCCGTGACGACCGTGATCCGCCGGCCGCTCAACGCCGCCTCCTCAGCACGCGACGCGCGAAGCGACGGACGAGGCTGTCGGCCGGCACGGACGGCCGCTGCCTGTCGGCGGCGAGACCCGCGGCCAGACGGGCGAGGTGGCGGTGGCTTTCGGGCAGCACGCGCTCGAACTCCTCGACGACGGCGAGGCCGTCGCTCGGATCGCTATCGACTGTTCCGGGACGGGCGCCGCACGTCACGAGCGGCAGGGGAACCGAGACGATGCGAGCGCCGCCGACGCTCAGGCGAGCGAGCAACGGCCAGTACGGATCGCGTGTGTTCGGCAGTTCGCGGAGGACCGAACGGCGCAGCAGGGCGACGGTCCCGTAGTCGTTGCCCAGCACGCCGAGGCCGCCCGGCTCGCCGGAGAAGAAGTATTCGGTGCCGTCGTCGAGACGAACACCGCACGTGACGACGTCGGCGCCGGCGGCGGACCGCGCCCGCACGAGCGTCGCGACCAGCTCGGAGTCGGGGACGTCGTGCTCGTCGACCAGGACGACCCATTCCGACTCTGTCGACTGGTCGGACGGCCGAACGGAGCCGCGCCTGACAACTTCGGCCGCCGGTTCTTCCGGCGCTC